>CANQYV010000021.1 GCA_947628165.1 uncultured Clostridia bacterium
CCGTCAGGGGCTGACGCTGACCGAGGCTGCGTCCGTCATCGCCGCCCCGTTCTGGGACACGATATCGCGCAGGCCGGAGGAAGAGCGGCGCACGCTGACGTATCTGCGCACCGTTTATTCAAGCCTGCTCGTCACGGGGCCTTTCTCCATAATCCTCGGCTTCGAGGGCGGCATCATGGCGCTGAACGACAGGCTGAAGCTGCGCTCGATGGTCGTCGGCGAATACGGCGACCGCGTCTATGTCGCGAGCGAAGAGGCGGCGATACGAAAAATGGAGCCCGACGCCGAAAACATATGGGCTCCCGCGGGCGGCGAGCCCGTCATAGTCCGTGTCAGGGAGGGCAAATTCTGATGGCAGACCTTTTCATATATCCGGAATTTGAGGTCGTGCGCAACAAGGACCGCTGCATCGCCTGCCGCGTCTGCGAGAGGCAGTGCTCGAACGGGGTCCACTCCTACGACGAAGAATGCGGCGTCATGGTCTCGGACGAGGCGCGCTGCGTCGACTGCCAGCGCTGCGTCTCCCTCTGCCCGACGCGCGCTCTTAAAATTGTTAAGTCAGACTGCACGTTCCGCGAGAACGCGAACTGGCAGGCGGACACGATAAAGGAAATTTACAAGCAGGCGAACAGCGGCGGCGTGCTCCTCTCCTCTATGGGAAATCCGAAGCCGCTCCCCGTATATTGGGACAGGATACTCATCAACGCCTCGCAGGTCACAAACCCCTCGATAGACCCGCTGCGCGAGCCTATGGAGACGCGCGTGTTCCTCGGCAAAAAGCCGCGCGCGATCGAGCGCGGCGAGGACGGGAAGCTGAAGGACAACCTGACGCCTCAGCTTGAGCTCTCGATGCCCGTCATGTTCTCCGCGATGAGCTACGGCTCGATCTCCTACAACGCCCACAAGAGCCTCGCCGAGGCGGCGTCACGGCTCGGGATATACTACAACACCGGCGAGGGCGGACTTCACGAGGACTTCTACGTTTACGGACCGAACACGGTAGTTCAGGTCGCCTCCGGCCGCTTCGGCGTCCATGCCGACTACCTTGACGCCGGAGCCGCGATCGAGATAAAGATGGGTCAGGGCGCGAAGCCCGGCATCGGCGGGCACCTGCCCGGGACGAAGATCGTCGGCGACGTCTCGCGGACGCGAATGATACCCGAGGGCAGCGACGCGATATCGCCCGCCCCGCATCACGATATTTACTCGATAGAGGACCTGCGCCAGCTCGTCTATTCGCTGAAAGAGGCGACGCAGTACAAAAAGCCCGTCATCGTCAAGGTCGCAGCCGTCCACAACATCGCCGCGATCGCCTCGGGCATCGCGCGCAGCGGCGCCGACATAATCGCCATAGACGGCTTCCGCGGCGGCACGGGCGCCGCGCCCACTCGCATCCGCGACAACGTCGGCATACCGATAGAGCTCGCGCTCGCCGCTTGCGACACGAGGCTCCGCGAGGAGGGCATCAGAAACGACGTCTCCCTCGTCGTCGGCGGCAGCATCCGCTCCGCCTCCGACGTCGTAAAGGCAATTGCGCTCGGAGCCGACGCGTGCTACATAGCGACGGCGGCGCTCTTGGCGCTCGGCTGCCACCTCTGCCGCACATGTCAGACCGGCCTTTGCAACTGGGGCATCGCGACGCAGAGACCCGAGCTCGTCAAGCGGCTGAACCCCGAGCTTGGCGCCGAGAGGCTTTACAACCTCATGACGGCATGGAGGCACGAGATAATGGAGCTGCTCGGCGGCATGGGCATCAACTCGATAGAGACGCTCCGCGGCAACAGACTTATGCTGCGCGGGGTCAATATGACTGAAAAGGAGCTGGAAATTCTGGGGATTTCCCACGCGGGCGAATGAAAAGAGTAGTAGTCAACGAAAAGTGGTGCCTCGGCTGCCACCTCTGTGAATACAACTGCGCCTTCGCAAATTCCGGGCTAAAGGATATGGCGAAGGCGCTCAAGGGGAAGCCTCTGTTCCCCCGCATCCGCGTCCTCGACGGGGGCGACGGCATCACGTTTGCCGTGAGCTGCCGTCACTGCACGGACCCGATCTGCGTCAGAAGCTGCATCTCGGGCGCGCTCGCGTTCCGCGACGGCGCGGTCACGATAGACAAGGAGCGCTGCGTCGGCTGCTTCACCTGCATCCTCGTCTGCCCCTACGGCGCGATTTCGAGAGACGCCGACGGCGCGGTGCAGAAATGCGAGCTCTGCCTCAAAAACGGCACGGGCGCGCCCGCCTGCGTCCGCGGGTGCCCGAACGGCGCGCTCACATACGAAGAGTGAGAATTTCACCCATTATTACATTCGGAAAGTCTATGCTTGATATGAAAAAAACGTATGTTATCATAGGAGGCGGCGTCGCCGCTGTCGGGTGTGCGGAAGGCATACGCACGACAGATAAAAGCTCCCGCGTCGTAATAATTGCCGACGAGGGGCGCGCCCCATACTTCCGCCCCCTCATCTCATATTATCTCGAGGGAAAAACCGACCTTGACAGAATGAGATACCGCCCCGAGGGCTTCTATTCCGAAAACGGCATCGAGTTTATAAACGGGAAGGCGACCGCCATCGATGTAAAAGCGCACACGGTCACCCTTGACGGCGGGCGGAAGATAAAGTACGACGCCGTGTGCGTCGCCGCGGGGTCGTCCCCGTTCGTACCCCCGATGGAGGGGCTTGACAAGGTCGAGAAAAAATTCGGCTTTATGACCGAGGACGACGCGCTTTCGCTCGGGGACGCGCTTTTCCCCGACTGCCGCGTCCTCATCGTCGGCGCCGGTCTTATCGGGCTGAAATGCGCCGAAGGGATCGTCTCGCGCTGCGGCTCCGTCACCGTCTGCGACCTTGCGCCACGCGTGCTCTCAAGCATTCTCGACGGCGAAGCGGCGTCTCTTATGCAGGCGCGCCTTGAGGAGCACGGGATAAAATTCCTGCTCTCGGACACCGCCGCCTCGTTCGGACCGCACACCGCCTTCATGAAGAGCGGGAAGACGGTCGATTTCGACGTGCTCGTGCTCGCGGTCGGCGTGCGCGCGAACGTCTCTTTGGTAAAGGACGCGGGAGGCAGCGTCGGCAGAGGCATCACCGTCGACTGCCGCATGAAAACCTCCCTCCCCGACGTCTACGCCGCGGGCGACTGCACGGAGACGGAGGACGCCTCCGGCGGGGGCGTCCGCGTCATGGCGATAATGCCGAACGCCGCGTTCGGCGGCAGATGTGCAGGCGCCAATATGGCGGGTGGGGACGCTGTCTTCGACTGCGCGATACCCATGAACGCGATAGGGTTCTTCGGTCTGCACGCGCTGACGGCGGGCACATATGAGGGCGAGCTTCACGAGGCTCGCGGAGACGGGACGCTCAGGCGGTTCTACGTTAAGGACGGTTACCTCTCGGGCTTCATGCTCATAGGCGACGACGAGTTCACGGGGGCGGGCATATACACCTCTCTCATAAGGAACCGCATCCCGCTCGACACGCTCGATTTTGAAACTCTCATGCAGGCGCCGTCCGTCGCGTCGTTCTCTCCCGGTTACAGGAGCCTCAATATCGAGGGATGGAAAAACGCATAAAGGAGGGCACGGAAAAATGACATCGAACTCATATCCGCGCATAAACGCGGCAAAATTCGACCACGCCGGAATCAACCGCAAAATCCGTGAGGCGGGCGGGGTCTGCGAGATATACGGCTGCCTCGGCGAGCGCTTCATAGGCGCGGGGCTCGAGGCTGGCGACATCAAAATAGACGGCGTCCCCGGCAACGCGCTCGGCGCGTACCTGAACGGCGCGCACATCACGGTTTCCGGCGACGCGCAGGACGCCGTCGGCGACACGATG
The DNA here is from genome assembly GCA_947628165.1 of uncultured Clostridia bacterium. Lineage (GTDB taxonomy): Bacteria > Bacillota > Clostridia > Oscillospirales > CAG-272 > DTU064. The sequence continues at coordinate 3,834 of CANQYV010000021.1, forward strand.
AACGACGGCGAGATAATCGTGCACGGCAGCATCGGAGACGCCGCCGGCTACGCGATGAGAGGCGGACGCATCTTCGTCCGCGGCGACGCCGGCTACCGCGCGGGCATACATATGAAGGAGTACAAGTCAAAGCGGCCCGTGCTCGTCATCGGCGGCAAATGCGGCAGCTTTCTCGGCGAATATCAGGCGGGCGGCATCATAGTTGTGCTCGGCCTCACCGAAAACGAAAAGCCCATAGTCTCAAATTTCCCCGGGACGGGCATGCACGGCGGGATGATGCTCCTTCGCTCCGACTGCCGCGACATCCGCTTCCCCAAAAACGTGACGGCTCGCCCCGCGAGCCCCGGCGACATGGCGGAGGTCGAGGAGATAATCGACGACTACTGCCGCATCTTCAAAATTGACAAAAAAGCCCTGCTCGACGCCCCCTTCACAAAGGTCGTTCCCGACAGTAAAAACCCGTATAAACAGATGTATGTCGCAAATTGAATAACATAAATCGGGACTTCCGCACACGGCGTTTTATAACGCACGCGCGGCAGTCCCGATTTTTTTATTTCCTTACGCTTCCTTCTTTTCCCCGTCCTCCGTCGGGCGGATGAACATCAGGATGAACACGGCGAGCAGCAGCGCGCACGCGCCGAGCACGGAGCGCACGCCGAACTCATTCGCCGCGAACATGCCGACTATCGCTCCGATGATAAAGAACGCTATAATGCCGAAATACTCAAGGCTCGTGACGAGCGCGCCCGCGTCCCTTCCCACTACAGCGGCGAAAAGCCTGTCGGACGCTGAGCGAAGGTTGCCCGTGCACATCGTCGTCGTGTACGCGTGACCGTGGAACTCGCGAAAGCTGTCGACCTGGACGGAACAGACGAACGCGACGGCGGCGTTCACGACGTTGTTGGCAACTCCCGCCGGCACGAGCGAGATGATACATAGCACGAGAAATTCAAACGCCACCGCGATCTGCCGCCAGTGGAACCATGTGCGCCGCCCCGCCGCGTATCTTATGAATTCCGTCACAAGCACGCCGACGGCAAACGCCGCTATCGGCAGGCTGTAAACGAGCGCCCGCGAGAAGTCCCCCTTTGCGATATTGATGCCGAGGAGCACGATGTTCCCCGTCTGCGCGTTGGCAAAAACGCCGCCGCGGCATATGTAAGTATAAACGTCGAGATACCCGCCCGCGGCGGCGAGAAGCGCGCCGACACGATAGGAATCCGAGAGCTGGCGCGCCTTTTTCGGCGCGGTCTCAGTCTTTTTTTGAGGCAAGGTATTCTGCCCGTCCCGTCTCATAAAGATTTCTGCCCTCGCTGTCTATTATAACTACCGTCGGGAAATCCTCGACGTAAAGCTCCCTCAGAGCCTCGGCGCCGAGATCCTCATATGCGATAAGATCGCATTTTTTTATGCACTTCGCGAGCAGCGCGCCCGCGCCTCCTATGGCGCCGAAGTATACGCCCGAGTATTTTTTCATCGCCTCGACGACCTCGGGCAGCCTCGCGCCCTTGCCTATCATCCCGCGCGCCCCGACTGACATCATCGTCGGCGCGTATGCGTCCATTCTTCCGCTCGTCGTCGGTCCTGCGGAGCCTATGACATGCCCCGGCTTCGCGGGCGTCGGTCCGACGTAGTATATCGTCGCGTCGGTCGGGTCAAACGGCAGGCTCTCGCCCCTCGCGAGCGCCTCGCACATCCGCTTGTGCCCCGCGTCCCTCGACGTGTAAACGGTGCCCGTCAGATAAACGGTGTCCCCGCACCGCAAGGTCTTTGCAAGCTCCTCCGTCAGCGGCAGCGTGATATGCTTTTCCACGGTTATATCACCTCCGAGCAGTGCCTTGTCACATGGCAGTTGATGTTTATCGCGCACGGCATGCCGGCGATATGCGTCGGCATCGTCTCGATATTGAGCCCGATGGCGGTCGTTTTCCCTCCGAAGCCCTGCGGGCCTATGCCGAGGCTGTTGACACGCGCCAGCATCTCGCGCTCAAGGTCTGCGTAATACGGGTCGGGATTTCTGACGTCGAGCGGCCTCAAAAGCGCCTTTTTCGCAAGAAGCGCCGCCTTGTCGAACGTGCCCCCTATGCCGACGCCGACGACCATCGGCGGGCAGGGATTAGGACCCGCCGCCTCGACCGTCTCGAGAATGAAGCTCTTTATCCCCTCTATCCCCGCCGACGGCTTGAACATACGGACGGCGCTCATGTTCTCGCTCCCGAAGCCCTTCGGGGCGACCGTCACCTTGATGTTTTCGCCCGGGACTATCTCCGTATACAGCATCGCGGGCGTGTTGTCGCCAGTGTTGCCGCGCCTCACCGGGTCGCGGACGACGGATTTGCGGAGATATCCGCTCCCGTATCCGTGGCGGACGCCCTCGTCGACTGCCTCGGAGAGCGGCGCGCCCGTTATGTGGACGTCCTGCCCTATCTCGAGGAATACGCACGCCATGCCAGTGTCCTGACATATCGGGACTGACTCGCCTTCAGCAATTCCGAAATTTTCTATTATCCTGTCGAGCACGCCGCACGCGGTGTCCCAGTCCTCCTCCGCGCGGCAATTTTTTATCGCCGCCTTCACGTCGGCGGGCAGCTCATAGTTCGCCTTTATCGAAAGGCGGCAAACGGCGTCCGTTATAAGAGACGCGTCTATCTCACGCATAACCGTTCCTCCGTATAAAAAATCAAAGGAATATCCCGATGAATTGGCACGCGAGCACTACCATCACGAGCGCCACCGGATACGTCGCCGCGTAAGCGGAGGCGACGTCGTCCGTCTCCGTCACACGGATGAGAGTTCCGAGCGCGGGCGTGCTCGTCATGCCGCCGCATATCGAGCCGAGGTTGTTGAAAACGCTCAGCTTCAAAACCTTTGCCGCAAAGAAGTAGCCGAGCAGCATCGGTATCAACGTCATCAGCGCACCGTAAACGAACAAAAGCGCGCCGTGCTCCTTCAGTATGTCTATAAATCCGGCTCCCGCCTGCGTGCCCGCGCCGAGTAGAAACAGCGCAAGTCCGAACTCTCTCAGGCACTGGAGCACGCTTTTCTCGACCTTGACGCTCAGCCTTCCGATGTGGCCGAAGTGCCCGAGAATGAGACCGGCTATGAGCGGTCCGCCCGATGTGCCGAGCGAGAACACGCCGCCGCCCGGCAGCGTTATCTCTATCTTCGCGAGAATGATGCCGAGCACGATCGCGAGCGAAAACGGGAAAAAGCCCATGCTGTCGGCATAGAAGAGCTTTGCCTTTCCCTTTTTGCGGAACTCCTCGTTTTTGACCATCGCGGCGGCACGGAAATTCTCGCGCTCGGCAGCCATATCCGTCTTCAGTATTTTCGGCACGAGCTGCACGAACAGAACGACGCCGACGACGCCGAACGGATACGCGATGCCGTACCCGACGGACGCCGCGTCAGACCCCGTCGACTCAAGCGCCGCGGCAAGACCCGGCGTGCTCGTCAGCGCGCCCGCCATCATGCCGACCGAAAGGTCTGTCGGTATGCCGCAGAGCAGTATTATGAGAACGCACGTCAGAGCACCCGACGCGATTATTATGATGCCGAGCAGTATATATGAGGCCGCGTTCAGCTTAAAATTGCGGAAGAAATTCGGGCCCGCGATAAATCCCACGGCGGTGACGAAGCATATGAGCCCGAACTCGCGGACGAGCGACGGTATCTCGACGCCGAAATGCCCGAAAACGAGCGCCACAAGCAGTATCCCCGCCGTGCCGAGCTCGATGCCGCAAATGCGGATGCTCCCGACAAGATAACCGATGACGGCGATAAGGAACACCATCATCAATGTGTTTGAAAACAGGTTTTCTTTTATCCAGTCGATAATAAGCATAAGCTCATCGCCGCCTCAGACGGCTGTCTCCCTCTCGTGCCTTGCGTAATCGGGCAAAAGCTGCGGCGAGACGCCGCCGGTCTCGATGCCGGCGTCCTCGAGCGCGCGCGCGTAGCGCCTTATGTGCTCAAGGCTCGGCTCACCTACCGTTATCTCCTTTGCCCTTGCCGCCGCCGCGCGTCCCGCGCCGCGGCCGAAGACTATGATGTCGAGCAGAGAATTGCCCATGAGGCGGTTTCTCCCGTGTATGCCGCCGACGGTCTCGCCCGCGACGAGCAGGTTGTCGACCGCCTTTGTGAAGCCGTCCCCGCCTATCTCAAGACCGCCGTTCTGATAGTGCAGCGTCGGATAAACGAGTATCGGCACGCGGCGCATATCTATATCGTAATTCATATACATGCGCAGCATCGCCGGTATGCGCCTCTCTATCGTGCCCTCGCCGCCGAGCTCCTCTATCATCGGAGTGTCGAGCCAGACGCCGCTGCCAAGCGGAGTCACAACTCCGAGCCCGCGCTCCGTGCATTCGCGGATTATCGCCGCCGCCGCAACGTCTCTCGTCTCGAGCGGGTGCATGAAAGCCTCACCTTCCGCGTTGACGAGCATCGCGCCGAGCGAACGCACCTTCTCCGTCACGAGCGCGCCGTATATCTGAGACGGATACGCGACCCCCGTCGGATGGTACTGTATCGTGTCCTGGTAGAGAAGCGGCGCGCCGACGCGGTATCCGAGGATCAGCCCGTCCGCAGTCGCGCCGTAATGGTTCGACGTCGGGAAGTTCTGATAGTGCAGCCTCCCGGCGCCTCCCGTGGCGATCACCACCGTCTTTGCGCGGGCGACGAGCAGATCCCCCGTCTCCATGTTGAGGAGCACCGCTCCCGCAACTCTCCCGCCGCCGTCGGTCAGAAGCTCGACCGCGGATGTAAACTCGACGACGGGTATTTTTCTGTTGTAGACCTCGTCGCGCAGGGTGCGCATTATCTCGGCGCCCGAGTAGTCCTTGCAGGCGTGCATGCGCTTGCGTGAGGTGCCGCCTCCGTGCGTCGTTATCATGCGCCCCGTCTCGTCCTTGTCGAACATGACGCCGAGGTCCGAAAGCCACTTTATCGCGTCGGGCGCTTCCATGACGAGGCGGCGCAGAAGCTCCGGTCTCGCGGCGAAGTGACCGCCGCCGAACGCGTCTATATAGTGCTGCACGGGGGAGTCGTTTTCCTTGTCGGCGGCCTGTATTCCGCCCTCCGCCATCATCGTGTTCGCGTCGCCGAGGCGCAGCTTCGTCACTATCATGACGTCTGCGCCGGCGGCGTTCGCCTCGAGCGCGGCGGACGCGCCCGCGCCGCCGCCGCCGATGACGAGCACGTCGACGTCGTAATCTGTCTTTTTCAGGTCGGGCTCGTGTCCGAGCAGGCGGCTGTTCGAGTGCAGGAGCCTGACGAGCTCCGTCGGCGCCTTCTGCCCCGCGTTCGGACCGACCTTTATCGTGTCAAATCCGTCCTCGCGGTAGTCGGGGTGGAATTTTTTGAGAAGCAGGTCCTTCTCCTCCGCCGACATACGCGCGGGTTCTTTTCCGATGCGAGCGGGCCTTGTCGCCTCGACCTTTTTTACGGACTCTAACATTTCGGGTGTAAACATAGTCGAAAGATCCCCTTCCTGCCTCGGATTATTTCTCGATGTCGCGCTCGTTGTAGAGCTCTTTCATCTCTTCTATCGGCTTCTGCATGACGGCCTCTATCAGGCTGTCGAACTTGCCCTCGTGTATCTCCTCAACGCGGGCGTTCAGATGCTCGGCTTCGGGCTCGATGTACTTTCCCGTCAGTCTGCGCGCGAGCAGACCAACCATAGGGTGCGAGATGCCCGCCGGGCAGCGGACGGAACAGCAGCCGCAGCCGACGCAGTCAAACGACTCCTCGGCGCACTTTTTAAGATTCCCTCTCTGCGCGTACGCTATGTACTGCATGACGTGCAGTCCCTGCGGGCACGCCTTCGTGCAGGCGTTGCAGCCGATGCAGCTGTATATCTCGGGGTAAAGCTCCATCATCACCCGCTCGTCGGGGCGGAGGTCGTTTATGTCATATGTCCTTTTGTCTGTCGGAAAGTAGGGTATGCTCGCGACGTACATACCGTCCTCGACCTGCGTCTGGCAGGCAAGGCACGTTCTGAGTTCATTTTTCCCCTTTATGCGGTAAATAGTCGCGCACGCGCCGCAAAATCCGTGGCGGCAGCCGCAGCCGCGCTTGAGCGTATACCCCGCGTACTCCATCGCCGTCATTATCGTCAGCGACGACGGCACACTGTATTTCTTCCCGAAGAAATATACGTCTACCATGTTTTCCATGTTCTATGCGTAGATCTCCTTTTGTCAATATTCGTCCGGCAGCTCGTCTATCTCGTCAAATCTGAACACGGGACCGTCGCGGCAGACGTATTTCGAGCCGATGTTGCATCTCCCGCACTTGCCGATGCCGCACTTCATTCGCAGCTCGAGGGTCGTATAGACCTGCTCTTTGCCGAACCCCATCTCGCCGAGCGTCGAGAGCACGAATTTTATCATGACGGGCGGCCCGCAGACGAGCGCCGTTCTGTCGGCGTCAAAGCCGAGCTCGCCGAGAAAGGCGGGCACAAAGCCAACGTGGCCGTTCCACCCCTCCTGCTCTCTGTCGATAGTCAGATGTACGCCGACGCCGGGCGCCTTCGCCCAGACGTCCCTTATCTCGTCGAGCCTGACGAGGTCGTCCGCCGAGCGCGCGCCGTATACGATATCGACCGAGCCGTAGTCGGCGCGGTTGTCAAGGACGTAATTTATGACGGAGCGCAGAGGCGCAAGCCCTATGCCGCCCGCGACGAAGAGCAGATTTTTGCCCTTAAGCGCATCCTCTACGGGAAAATGGTTCCCGTAAGGGCCGCGCACCGTTATCTCGTCCCCGGGGGAGAGGCTGTGGAGCATATCGGTCAGCACGCCGCAGCGCTTTATGCTGAATTCCTGATATTCACGCTGCGTCGGCGAGGACGTTATCGAGAACATCCCCTCTCCGACGCCGGGCACGCACACCATCGCGCACTGCCCCGGCATATGCTCGAAGAGCTTGCCGCCCTTGGGCGAGACGACGCGGAACGTCTTGACGTCCGGCGTCTCCGTCCTTATATCCGTTATAACTCCGACGCGCGGTATCAGAGCGTCGTTTCCGTTTCCACATCCGCACATCACTCGTCTCCTCCGTCCTTACCAAACGCCTTTATGACCTTCACTATGTTCAGCGACGACGGGCAGGAGTCGACGCACCTTCCGCAGCCGACGCAGGAGAACATCCCCTCGTTGTTTTCGGGAAAGTACACGAGCTTGTGCATGAAGCGCTGGCGGAAGCGCTGGAGCTGCGTCGTGCGGTTGTTGCCGCCCGCCATCAGCGTGAAATCCGAATACATGCACGAATCCCAGCAGCGGTACCGCTGCACGCCGTTTTTGGTCTTATAATCCTTTATGTCGTAGCACTGGCACGTCGGGCAGACGAACGTGCACGTCCCGCACGCAAGGCACGGGCGGTAGAGCTTTTCCCAGAGCGGCGAGTCGAACTTCCGCTTTGTCTCCCCGCTCCCCCAGCCTTCGAGCGACAGCGACGAATACGGCAGCTTTTCCGTGATCGCGCGTATTTTTGCCTGTTCTTCTTCTATGACTGCCTCCGCCCCGTCCTCCTCGGTCAGATATTCCGAAAGCGAGGATACGAGCCGCATGCCCTTTTCCGTCTGCGGCTTCATAAGCAGCCGCTCTCCCGAGAACCACGCCGCAGCGTCCGCGTCGGGCGCGGCGGCATCTATGCCGAAGGCGCGGCAGAAGCACGACTCCTCGGGCTCACCGCACGCAATCGAAACTATCGTCCCAAGCTCCCTTCTCGCCGCGTAGAACGTGTCTACGGGCTCAGACAGGAACACCCTGTCGAGCACGCGCAGTCCCGCAGCGTCGCAGGCGCGCATGCCGAAAACGACGAACTCGCGGCGGCAGAGCTCCTCGGGGTCGATTTTGAGCTTTCCCTCCTCGGTGCGGCAGGTATAGAGCGTTTCAAACTGAGGAAAGAACGCGTCCTTCGGGGACTTCGCCGTCTTTGTCACGTCGAGCCTGACGTCCGCCCCCTCTTCCCACACGGAAAAATTGACCTTTCCGCCGGACAAGACGGGCAAATAGAGCTCACGTTCGGCAGCGAGCGCCGAAAAAAGCCCCTCCAGCCTGTCCTTTGATATTCCGTATATTCCTCCCATCATATCATCTCCCGGACGTCACGTCCCCGGGCTCCGCGTCGCCGAAGTCAAAGTCCGTCAGCGGGCACATCTCCTCCGCGTCCTCGCCTGCGGTATACTCGCCGTAGAACGTGTTTATGTCCTTTATGAATTTGCGGTTGAAGAGGTGGAGGGGTATATTTTCGGGACATACCCTGCTGCACTCGCCGCAGTCGGTGCAGCGTCCCGCCACATGGAACGCGCGGATTATGTGGAACATCTTCTCCTCGAACGGGTCGACGTTCGCCTTCTGTGCGCTGTCGAAATTATTGCTGTCGAACACGCACTTGCGGCAGCTGCACGCGGGGCAGACGTTGCGGCACGCGTTGCAGCGGATGCAGCGGGAAAGCTCGCGCCTGAAAAACTCAAATCTTTCGCGCGGAGCCATCGCCTCGAGCTTTTCCACCTCCGAAAAGCGGTCGCCGTCCGTCGTGTCGCGTGACTCGCCTATTATCTCGTCGTAAATTTTGTGCTCCTTGCCGCGGCAGACGTGGCAGCGGGAAAGCATCGCGTCGGCGTATTTGCACGTTCTGTCGCCGTAAACGGTCTTTACAAAGAGCGTGTCGCCGTCGCCGTCGCATTCCGTCCCCGAAACGGAGAGGATGCCCTTTATTCCCGATGCGCGTATCTTGTCTATATCGAGCTTGCCGCGGCAGCCGACGCCGATTATGTACGTCTTTTCTCTGTCGACGCGGTGCTCCTTTATAAGCTGGTTATAGCTGTATGTGTCGCATGGCTTGAGGCAGACGGCAGTTTTCCCCTCGAGGCGCGCCGCCTCTATCATCATCTTCGAGAGATTCGCGCCGCAGAAGCCGTCGTAAACGAAGTCCGAAAGCTCCTCCGCGCTCCCGAAGAACGCGGGCTCCGGGTCAAACGAGGTCTCCCCGCGCCTCCAGCCGAGCACGCGCGCGACAGTCCCGTCCGAGAGCAGCTCGCAGAGCCTCTTTTTCAGTTCCTGCATCTGAGATCCCCCAATCTGACATTTTGACCGAGCGAACGTATCTTTGCCGTGAACTCGTTCATCGTCGCCGAGAACTTCGCGCCCTCCGCCGCAGACACCCATTCGACCCTCGTGCGTCCGTTCTCGACGCCGATGAAGTCGAGCATGGAGAACAGCAGCGCCATGCGCCTTCTCGTGTAGTAATTTCCCGTCGTATAGTGGCAGTCTCCGGGATGGCAGCCGCAGATTATAACGCCGTCCGCCCCGCGCTCAAACGCGCGCAGTATGAACATCGGGTTCACGCGGCACGAGCAGGGCACGCGGATTATTTTGACATCCGCCGGATACGACAGCCGGCTGCTGCCGGCGAGGTCCGCGCCCGCGTAGCTGCACCAGTTGCAGCAGAACGCGACTATCATCGGCTTCCATTCCTTATTTTGAGCGGTCTTTTCTATCTGCATATCGCATCGACCTCCGCCGTTATCTGTCTGTTCGAGAAGCCGAAGAGGTCCATCGCCCCGGACGGGCACGCGACCGTGCACGCGCCGCACCCCTGGCAGAGCGCGCCGTTCACGACGGCGACGCGGCGCACCTCGCGCACGCCTATGCCTCTGACCTCGCGGTCCTCGTATGAGATTGCGCCGTAGGGGCACACGTTCGCGCACGCCGAGCAGCCGTTGCACATAAGCTCGTCTGCCTTCGCCGTGCACGGGTTCGTGAGCAGCTTATCCTTCGAGAGAAGGCCGATGACCTTCACCGCCGCCGCTCCCGCCTGCGAGACCGTCTCCGGAATATCCTTCGGTCCCTGGCAGACGCCGGAGAGGAATATCCCCGCCGTCGGCGACTCCACGGGGCGCAGCTTCGGGTGCGCCTCCGTCAAAAAGCCGTTCGTGTCTATGCTCGCCGTCAGCATCGTCGCGAGCTTTCTCGCCGTCGGGTCGGGCTCTATCGCCGCCGCGAGCACTACCATGTCGGCATTTATGAGCACCTGCCTGCCGTCTATTATGTCGGCGCCCTGCACGAGCAGCGTGCCGTCCGGCTGAGGGAGCACCTTTCCGACCTGACCCTTTATATAGTTGACGTGGTATTCCTCGACGGCGCGGCGGTAGAACTCGTCAAAATTCTTGCCCGGCGTGCGGACGTCTATATAGAACACGGTGACGTTCGTGTCGGGATATTTGTCCCTTATGAGCATCGCGTGCTTCGCCGTATACATGCAGCATATCTTCGAGCAGTAGCTCTTGCCCCTCTTGTCGGCGCACCTGCTGCCTACGCACTGGATAAAGACTATGTTCTTCGGAGGCTTCCCGTCGGATAGGCGTTCGAGATGGCCTCCAGTCGGTCCCGCCGCGTTCATGATGCGCTCGAGCTCGAGCGACGTTATTACGTCGGGGCTCTTTTTGTACGCGTATTCGTCGTATTTGTCGAGCGATATCATGTCAAAACCGGTCGCCGCGACGATGGCTCCGTACTTCTCCGTTATTATCTCGTCGCGCATTTCGTAGTCGATGGCTCCCGCCGGGCAGACCTTCGAGCATACGCCGCATTTTCCCGTTTTGAATTTGATGCAGTGCTCCCTGTCGATAACGGGCACGTTCGGCACCGCCTGTGCGAAAGGAGTGTATATCGCGCTCCTCTTCGAGAGCCCGCGGTTGAACTCGCTCTTCGCCGTCTTTGACGGGCACTTCTCCTGGCAGACGCCGCAGCCCGTGCACTTGTCGATGTCGACGGATCTCGCCTTTTTGCGTATGTCGACCGTGAAGTCGCCGACAAAGCCCGTGACCTTTTCGACCTCGCTGTATGTGAATATCCTTATCTTCTCGTGCGCCGCCGCCTCAACCATTTTCGGCGTAAGTATGCACGCCGAGCAGTCGAGCGTCGGGAACGTCTTGTCGAGCTGCGCCATTCTGCCGCCGATGCTCGGCGTCTTTTCGACGATGTCGACCTCGTATCCCGCCTCGGCTATGTCGAGCGCCGTCTGTATCCCCGCTATGCCGCCGCCTATGACGAGCGCGCGCTTCGTCACGCGGCTCTCGCCGGATTTGAGCGGCACGTTCAGATTGACCTTCGCGACGGCGGCTCTCATTAAGACGACCGCCTTTTCGGTCGCCGTCTCCATGTCCTTATGTATCCACGAGCACTGCTCGCGGATATTCGCTATCTCGAGCATATAGGGGTTGAGACCAGCGCCCTCCGCGCACTTGCGGAACGTCGCCTCGTGCATTCTCGGCGAGCACGAGCAGACGACGACGCCCGTCAGCCCCTCCCTTTTTATTGCGTCCGCTATCTTCGTCTGCCCCGCCTCGGAGCACATATACTGGTAGTCCTCGGCAAAGACGACGCCCGGCTCGAGCCGCGCGCATTCGACGACACGCTTAACGTCGACCGTCGCCGCTATGTTGCTGCCGCAGTGACAGACAAAAACTCCTATCCTCTGCATAATGGACTACCTCCTGTACCGGCGGTATGCGCTGACGAGAAGCTGGGATGGCGTATCCGGGTCGCACATCTCCGGCACCTCCTCAGTCGTCAAAAATCCGCCTCCCCTCTCGCGCGCGGCAAGCTGCCTTGCAGCGTCTATGAGCCTGCCGGGCTCAACGCTCCTCGGGCAGCGCTCTATGCACGCAAAACACGAAAGGCATTTTTCAAGGGAGCGCGACTTCGTGAGCGCCTCAATTTCTCCCCTGATGACGAACGAAACGAACTGATGCGGCTTTATATCCATTTCGGCATATGACGGGCACGTTGCCGTGCATTTGCCGCACTTCATGCATTTATACGGGTCGACGCCGCTGATATCGCGTATCAGCTCCGCCTGTTTTTCCGCTTTTGTCATCTCGGTTTTGTTTACGGGTTCCTTTCCTTCACGAATCTTTGGCGACGCCGAGCGCCTCCGCCAAAAGCTCCGTGAAATAATATACCGGCAGCGCGGCTTTGCTCTTTTTCAGATTATAAAGGCAGAGCGGGCACGCCGTTATGAGCATTTCCGCGCCGAAGCCCGAGGCGCTCGCCTCGACCTTGTCCGCCATGCCGCGCGAAAGCTCCCTGTCCTTCAGCGAGACGTACCCGCCGCAGCACTCGTTTCTGTAAGGGTATATGACGGGCTCCGCTCCAATGGCGCGGATAAAATCCTCAAGTATCGTCGGATCCTCCGGGTCGTCGAACGCCATGACCCCGCTAGGGCGGAGCAGAAGGCAGCCGTAGTATGCCCCTATTTTTTTGCCCGTGAGCGGATTTTTCACCTGCTTTTTCACGTTGTCGAACCCGACGACGTCGCGCAGCACCTCAAGGTAGTGCAAAACGTTCGTCTCGCCGAGATACGGCTCGTCGAGCGACAGGTAGTTGTTCGCGCTCGTCCTTATTTCCTCGACGTTTTTCATGTCGTCGTTCACGCGCTTTATCACATGGTGGCACGCGGAGCAGAGCGTGACGAGATCCCTGCCCTCCGACCTCGCCGCGGCAAGCGTGCGCACGGAGGACAGCTTCGTCGCCGTCTCGTCGCGCCCGAGGGGATATACCCCGCCGCAGCACTGCCACTCCGGCAGCTCGCAAAGCTCAAATCCGAGCAGCGGGGCGCATTCGCGCGCGTATCTGTCAAGGGACGACGCCTTGTTTTTCAAGGTGCATCCCGGAAAATAGCTGTACTTCATTCTTTGTTCTTTCTTTTTTCGGCACGGGATACTGCGTCAAATCTTTATGCCGTTTATGACCTGCTTCAGCGCGTCCGCGCTCATGCGGAGCTGTTCGACCTCGCGCGGGCTCATCCTCATCGGGACCTTTCCCTTTATGCCCTGCGGACCGACGAGCGTCAGCGTGCTCAGGCACACGTCCTCGATGCCGTATTCACCGTGCATCATAGACGAGAGCACCGCTATCGAATCCGACGACGCGAGCAGGACGGAGCAAAGGTTGCAGACCGCAGCCGAAACGGCGTAGAACGTCGCGCCCTTGTTGGCGATTATCATGCCGCCCGACGTGCGGACGTATTCGAGCATCTCCTCCTTGTTGACGTCCTCTATCTCGCGCCCGAAGGAGCGCATCAGCTTGATGTAGTCCGCGAGGCTGACGCCCGAGACGAACACTCCCGACCACGGGATGAACGACGTGTCGCCGTGCTCGCCGAAGACATAGGCGTGTATGTTCTTCTGCGCGATATTGAGCCTCTCGGAGAGCCCGCAGCGCAGGCGCGCCGTGTCGAGCATCGTTCCCGAGCCTATGACCTGCCGCTCCGGCAGTCCCGATATTTTCGTGAAGACGTACGTCATGACGTCGACGGGATTGCTCACCATTATGTAGAGCGCGTTCGGCGCCTCCTTGACGATGAGAGGCGTTATGCTCTTCAGTATGTCGACGTTCGTCTGCGCGAGGTCGAGCCTTGACTGCCCCGGCTTGCGCGCGACGCCCGACGTTATTATAACTATATCGGAGTCCTTCGCGTCGCAGTAGTCTCCCGCGACGATGGAGATCGGGTCGCGGAAGCAGGTGCCCTGCTCTATGTCCATGACCTCCCCGTCGACCTTTTCCTTGTTTATGTCGATAAGAACGAGCTCAGACGCCATGTCGTTCTGCGACAGCGTGTACGCGATCGTCGAGCCGACGCTTCCGGCTCCTATAATCGTGATCTTTGCGCTCATGTGTTTCTCCTTTTTTTCGCTTTTGTAAGTCGGCTTCGCGTCTCAGAGCTCTTTTTTGCCCGTCAGATATTCGTCTATGGCTTTCGCCGCCGTCTTTCCGGCTCCCATCGCGGAGATGACGGTCGCGGCGCCCGTTACGGCGTCGCCTCCGGCGTACACGCCGACCCTCGACGTGAGCCCGTCCTCGTTTACCACGATGCCGCCGCGGCGGTTGACCTCGAGCCCCTCCGTCGTGTTCTTTATGAGCGGGTTCGGCGAGGTGCCTATCGCCATTACGACCGTGTCGACGTCAAGCACGAATTCGCTCCCCTCCTTCGGCACGGGTCTGCGCCTGCCCGAGGCGTCCGGCTCTCCGAGCTCCATCTCTATGCACTCGATGCCGGTGACAAATCCGTTTTTCGGGTCGCGGGCGTTTTCGGGATTTTCGTATCCCAAGATCCGCGTCGGGTTGGTAAGAAGGCGGAAGATTATGCCCTCCTCCCGGGCGTGCTCCACCTCCTCGCGCCTTGCGGGCAGCTCCTCCATGGAGCGGCGGTAGACTATATACACTGTCTCGGCGCCGAGCCTCAGCGCGGTCCTTGCTGCGTCCATCGCGACGTTGCCTCCGCCGACGACGGCGACGCGCCCGCCCTTCATTATCGGGGTGCTCGGCTCGTCGAGGTACGCCTTCATGAGGTTGCTCCTCGTCAGAAATTCGTTTGCGGAGTATACGCCCTTGTACCCCTCGCCGGGTATGTTCATGAAATTCGGCAGTCCCGCGCCGGAGCCGATGAACACGGCCTCAAAGCCGTCCTCGAAAAGCTCGTCGACCGTCAGCGTTTTGCCGATTATGACGTTCGTCTCGATTTTGACGCCGAGCTTCTCGAGCGTCTCCGTCTCCTTTTTGACAATTGCCTTCGGCAGGCGGAATTCCGGTATGCCGTAGACGAGCACGCCGCCCGCCGTGTGGAGCGCCTCGTAAACCGTGACCGCGTACCCCTTTTTCGCGAGGTCGCCGGCGCAGGTGAGCCCAGAGGGACCCGAGCCCACGACCGCAACGCGGTGCCCGTTCGGCTCGGGTACGGAAATGTTTCCGGCGTCGTGTTCGTTATGGTAGTCGGCGACGAATCTTTCAAGCCTGCCTATGCCGACGGGCTCGCCCTTCTTCCCGCGGACGCATCTTTCCTCGCACTGCGTCTCCTGCGGGCACACTCGCCCGCACACCGCGGGCAGTGACGACGACTCGGAGATGACGCGGTACGCGCCCTCGAAATCACCCTCTTTGATTTTGCCTATAAATTCCGGTATCCTTATGTTTACGGGGCAGCCGGAGACGCAGGGCATATCGCGGCAGGAAAGGCAGCGCATCGCCTCGTCGAGCGCGGCGTCCTCCGAATACCCTTTTGCAACCTCGAGGAAATTGTGCGCGCGCACCTCCGGCGGCTGTGCCGGCATCGGGTTTTTGTCGGGTCTCATGTTCAACTTCGCCATCTCAGTTTGCCCCCTTCAAGAGATTGCACGTCCGCTCGTGCGCGCGGCGCTCGAAATCGAAATACATCCGCCCGCGCGACGCGGCCTCGTCGAAATCTATCTCGTATCCGTCAAAGTCCGGTCCGTCGACGCAGGCGAACTTCGTCACCCGCTCGCCCCCGCGCACGAGCGTGACGCGGCAGCCGCCGCACATTCCCGTGCCGTCTATCATTATGGGGTTCATCGAGACCGTGACGGGCACGCCGAACGGCTTTGCCGTCAGCGTCACGAATTTCATCATCACGAGCGGTCCTATCGCTATTATCATGTCGAACCGCTCGCCCGCCTCGAGCATCTCGCGAAGCGGCACGGTGACGTTGCCCTCGCGCGCGTATGAGCCATCGTCAGTCATGACGACGAGCCTGTCTGACGCCGCGCGGAACTCGTCCTCAAGTATCAGAAAGTCGCGGCTGCGGAAGCCTATTATGCTCGTGACCTCCGCGCCGAGCCTGTGAAATTCCTCCGCGACAGGCATCGCGATAGCACACCCGACGCCGCCGCCGATGATGCAGACCTTTTTTATTCCCTCGGTGCGCGTCGGCACGCCGAGCGGGCCCGCGAAGTCGCTTATGTATTCGCCCTCGTTTTTGTGGTGCAGCGCCTCCGTCGTGGCGCCCACCGTCTGAAAGATTATCTTCACCGTTCCTTCGTCGGCGTCTGTGCCCGCGACCGTCAGCGGGATGCGCTCGCCGTCCCCGTCTACGCGAAGGATTATGAACTGACCGGGCTTTGCCTTTTTCGCGACGAGCGGCGCCTCTATCTCCATTTCCGTTACGGTCGGATTGAGCGCTCTTTTCCTGACTATCTTATACATGGACCCTCGTTTCCTTTCGCTGTGGTCTCGTTTTTTCCGTGCTATAAAAAAGCGGCTGTTGTTTTTTCGGCCGCCAATCGTTTTTTTCTGTCTTTGCGCGAAAGCTCGCAGCAGTTCGGGACGGGCACGGCGCACATTTTACGGGAAGTCATTAAAACGGCTTGACCGCACCCCCGTTTATGCTTATAATAATTATAAAAGTACGCGCGCGATTTGTCAAGGACAATAAGACCGGCAAAACGACTTTCAAATGCTAATAATGCTTATTTTTTTCGGTAAAAATGACGTTTTCGCCCCGCGCATCCGCCAAAAGCCGACACGGCGGCGGAGCCTTGCCGCGCGCCGTCAATAATAAAATATGCCGCGCGCGGTGAAAACTCCATCGCGAAAGCGGCAAAAAACGGTATCGGAGGAAAAAGTGGCAGCACACGCTTACGAAAACAGGCATGACAGCGGAACCGGAGCCGGAGCCGTTCTTATAACGGGGGCGTCGCGCGGGATAGGCCGCGCCTGCGCGCTCGAGTTTGCCGAGCGCGGGTTTGACCTCTCGCTCTGCTGCGTGAAAAACCGCGCCCTGCTCGAGGAGGTCGCCGAGCAGGCGTGCGCGTTCGGCGTCCGTGTCGTGACGTCGGTCACCGACGTGTCGGACTTTGCCGAGACGGAGCGGATGTTTCTCCGCGCGGCGGACGAGCTCGGCGACATCGGCATTGTCGTCAACAACGCGGGCATATCCTACGTCGGGCTCCTTACCGACATGACGCCCGCAGAATGGGATCATGTCATCTCCGTCAATCTCACGTCCGTATTCAACACCTGCCGCCTCGCCGTGCCCTCGATGGTGCGCCGCCGCCGCGGCAGCATCGTCAACGTATCGTCGGTATGGGGCGTAAGCGGCGCCTCTTGCGAGGCGGCATATTCCGCATCGAAGGGCGGCGTCAACGCGCTGACGCAGGCGCTCGCAAAGGAGCTCGCGCCGAGCGGCGTCCGCGTGAACGCCGTCGCGTGCGGCGCCGTCGATACCGACATGAACGCCTGCTTTTCAAAGGAGGAGCTCGCCGCTCTCTGCGACGAGATCCCGGCGGGCCGCCTCGCCTCGCCTGCCGAGGCGGCAAAGCTCATAGCCGACGTCGCCACCCGCCACGACTACATGACCGGCCAAATAATCCGCCTCGACGGCGGTTGGCTGTGAGTGGTGGGGGAGAATTTGCGGGGGAGAAAATTTTCGTGAAAATTTTCTCCCCCGGACCCCCTCTTTAAAAGCTTTTATGAAAGGGATTTGTGTATTAAAGAAAGCTGTATCCGCGGAGCGTGCTCTGCGGTTGTTTTATTTCATGGCGGGGATATTTGCAGTCATTTCGTTCTCGCCGTCGCACATAAGGGAGAAGGTATATACGGGCTGAAAAAAGCCCTTCGAGTCTGTCTCGTATTCGAGCGCGCATGACGTGACCTCGACCTTCTCTGGCGACAGATATTCAAACATCATCCCGTCAAACCTCCCGCGTTCGAGGCGCGACAGCGCCTCCTCGGCCGAAATGATCTCCTCCTCGGCACAAAGCTCGCATTCGCACATATGGTCGGCGACGCTCTTTAAACTCACGCCGCCGCCCGCTTCCTCGCACCTTATCCGCAGCCAACCGGCGACGCCGCCGTCCCCTCTCCTTTCGAGCCGGAACATATACGCGCCCGAGCCGACGTTTTCAAACGACGCCCCCTCCGGCACCTCTATCCCGTAAGACAAGAGAAGCGTCCGCGCCTCGTCCTCCGTGACTGAGGCGGCGTTCCCGCTGCCGACGCCGTAGATCTCTATTCTTCTGCTCCCGTCTGCGTAATACACATAGACGGACGCCGTTTTGTGGTCGGACACAAACACGCCGTCGTCATAAACGCCGATATCGAGCGCGTCGAGCTCCTCCGCGCCGACGCCGAGCCTTTCAAAAAAGCTCTTCGCCGCCTCAATGCATTCGTCCTGCCCCGCTCCCTTTGCGCGGTAGAGCGGCACGCTCCCCTCCGTCTCGGGCAGGCGGCATGAGAGCTCCCACTCGACCCCGCGCGTGTCTGCGTAATATGACGGCGCGCACGCGAGGTTCCCATAAGGCTTGATGAAGTAAAAGGCGAACGCTGCCGCCGTCGCGAGCACCGAAAGCGCCGGCACCGAGAGCGCTGCCGCCGCGCGGCGAGCCCTGTGCTCCCTCTCCCCGCCGTCCGCAAACGACAAGACCGCTGTCACGACGCCGTAACCGATGAGCGCGCCGAGAAAATTCGCGAACAGGTCGTCGATGTCGAACGTCCCGCGGTGCGCGAACAGCTGCGTGAACTCTATCGCAAACGTCGAGGCGAAAAACACGCCCACCGCCGCATACCACCGCCTGAAAAATTTTGCCGCGAGCGGCAAGAGCGCGCCGAGCGGGAAAAACATCGCCACATTCAAAAGCACGTTCGACCAGTTTTTGAACGAAAAATTGTTCCACGCCTCGCGCCACGCGCGGAACAGATGCAGGTTCGCCCGCCCCCCGTATGTCGACGGGCGCATGACGGTGAGATAAGCGACTGCCGCCGCCCAGCACAAGAGCATCGCCGTCGCGATCGCCCTGCCGAGCGGGAATTTTTTCGCGTTCGGATCTCCCTTCTTAATATATCCGTATATCCCCGCCGCGAGGAATATGACAAAGGCGCACGCTGCCGCCGCAATTATCGCAAAGCCTAAAGCTCCCTTGAGCTCTGACAGTATAAATCTCAGAAATTCGTTCATGCTCTCCCTGTTCAAATGTACTATTTGAAATAGAACACTTATATCATACACCTTTGTCCCCGCCGTGTCAACCCCCGCGTGAAAAGTTTTTTGCGCCGCCCGCATTCGCCGAAAAATATCGGGAGAGGATTTTCGTCCCCTCCCGCGTTTTTTATTTTTTCAATATTTCCTCAATTTTTGAAAGCTCCTCTTCCGAGAACGGCGCGCCTTTTGTCGCGGCGAGATTTGCCCTTATCTGCTCGGGGCGGCTCGCGCCGATGAGAACAGACGTTATCTCCTCCCGCCTCAAGACCCACGAAAGCGCCATTGCCGCGAGCGTCTGCCCGCGCGCCCCGGCGAGCTCTCCGAGCGCCTTAACCTTTGAAATAAGCTCCGGCGTTATCGAATCGCCGCGCAGAAATCTGTTTTTCGCCGCGCGGCTGTCGCTCGGTATGCCGTCAAGATACCTGTCTGACAAAACGCCCTGCGCGAGCGGCGAAAAGCATATGACGCCCGCGCCGACATCCCTGCATGTCTCGGGTATCCTTTCGCGCTCGATATGCCTGTCGAGCATGCTGTACCGCACCTGATTTATGAGCAGCGGCGTGCGGTTTTCGCGCAGTATCTCCGCGATCCTCCGCGTCCGCTCGCTGTCATAATTCGATATGCCGACGTAGAGCGCTTTTCCCGAGCGCACGATGTCGGACAGGGCCTCCGCCGTCTCCTCGAGCGGCGTTTCATAGTCGGGTCTGTGATGATAAAATATGTCCACATACCCGAGCTTCATGCGGGAAAGCGACTGATCGATGCTCGCCGTAAGGTACTTGCGCGAGCCGAAATTTCCGTAAGGTCCCGGCCACATGTCGTAGCCCGCCTTCGTCGAGATTATCATCTCGTCGCGGTACGGCCTCATGTCGCGCTCCATTATTCTGCCGAAGTTCTCCTCCGCCGCGCCGTACACGGGGCCGTAGTTGTTCGCGAGGTCAAAATGCGTTATCCCCAGATCAAACGCGGTGTGCACCATGCCCTGCATATTGTCAAAGCTGTCCGCCGAGCCGAAATTGTGCCACAGCCCAAGCGAGATCTCGGGCAATAAAAGCCCGCTCTTCCCGCAGCGGCGGTACCGCATCTCTTCGTATCGCTTTCCGTCCGCAGTATACATGCGACAGTCCTCCCTTTAGTTTTTGAGGCTCTGTATCGGCGCCGGGATCCTGCCGCCGCGCTTCACGAACACGGAGGGCGAATATGTATTCACCTCCATGACGGGCGCGGTGCCGAGCAGCCCGCCGAACGAGAGCTCGTCGCCGACGGTTTTGCCGTATGCGGGGATGAGGCGCACGGCCGTCGTCTTGCTGTTGACGACGCCTATCGCCATCTCGTCTGCTATTATGCCCGATATGACCTCGGCGGGCGTGTCCCCCGGAATCGCTATCATGTCGAGCCCGACGGAGCAGACAGCCGTCATCGCCTCGAGCTTTTCTATCGTGAGCGCGCCGCAGACGGCGGCGTCTATCATGCCGGCATCCTCGGAGACCGGTATGAACGCGCCCGAAAGCCCGCCGACGTGCGAGCTCGCCATGACGCCGCCTTTTTTTACCGCGTCGTTCAGCATCGCGAGCGCCGCCGTCGTTCCGTGCGCGCCGCAGCGCTCGAGCCCTATCTCCTCGAGGATGTGCGCGACAGAATCTCCGACAGCCGGCGTCGGCGCGAGCGAGAGGTCCACGATGCCGAACGGCACGCCGAGCATCTCTGCCGCCTCTGTCGCTATGAGCTGACCGACGCGCGTTATCTTGAACGCCGTCTTCTTTATCGTCTCGGCGACTGCCGTCAGGTCGCACTCACCCGCGCGCCTTATCGCCGCCGCGACGACGCCGGGGCCCGAAACTCCGACGTTGATGACGCGCTCCGCCTCACCCGTCCCGTGGAACGCGCCCGCCATGAACGGGTTGTCCTCCGGCACGTTCGCGAAGACGACGAGCTTTGCGCACCCGATAGAGGCGCTTTCGCGCGTGAGAT
This sequence comes from uncultured Clostridia bacterium, assembly GCA_947628165.1. Lineage (GTDB taxonomy): Bacteria > Bacillota > Clostridia > Oscillospirales > CAG-272 > DTU064. The sequence continues at coordinate 24,585 of CANQYV010000021.1, forward strand.
ACGAAGTCTCTTTTATGACCTCTCCCATGCGGCGCACGGCGTCCATGTTTATGCCCGCCTTCGTCGACGCGACGTTCACGGACGAGCAGACCTTCCCCGTCCCGGCGAGCGCCTCGGGGATGCTGTCTATGAGCAGCTTTGCCGAGTCGATCTCTCCCTTCTGCACCATCGCGCTGTATCCGCCGATAAAGTTGATGCCGAGCGCGTCCGCCGCGCGGTCGAGGGTTTTCGCAATAAGAACGCAGTCGTCGGTCGAGTGAAGTCCGCCCGCCATGTAAGAGATGGGCGTGACCGAGACGCGGCTGTTTATTATCGGTATTCCGTACCGCTTTTCGAGCGTGCGGGTGACCTCCGTGAGCCTGCCCGCGCTCCTTGTGATCTTGTCGTATATCTTGTCCGCGAGCCGTTTTGTGTCGTCGCTCTGGCAGTCGTAAAGGGAGATCCCCATCGTCACCGTTCTGATGTCGAGGTTCTCCTCCTTTATCATGTTGACGGTCTCGCGTATCGCGCCTACGTTAAGCATATGCGTCAGCTCCGTTTCAGATCTCGTGCATCGAGTTGAAGATGTTCTCGTGCATGACGTGTATCTCGAGGCTGCGCTCGCGCCCGTGCTTTTCCATCGCGTCGACGAAGTCCGAAAAGTCGCAGGTGAGCCGCGCTATGTCGACTATCATTATCATGACGAAATACTGCGCGAGCACAGACTGCGTTATCTCGCTGATGTTGACGCCGTACCGCGCGCACTCGGCGGAGATGCCCGCTATTATCCCTATGCTGTCGCACCCGACGACGGTTATTACCGCTTTCATTCGTTTTTTGTTTCCTTTCACCGCACCTTCTTCGGCGCGTCTACACAATCATACCACACCGCGAGGAAAAAAACAAGGCGCACCCTTTATTCTTCTCCGTACACGGAGAAATACTTCGTTCTGTTCTCACCGAACATGAAATCCGCTGTCGACTGCGAGGCGTAGACCGCGCGCGTGTCCTCGCCGAGCCCGTATCCCGCGCCGCTCTTGTATACGGGGCCGTGGATGCCGAAGATGACGGTGTCGGCGCCGCGGCACATCCCGGCGGCATTTCCGTATATTCCGCTCTCGTGAACCGAGGCGCCGACGTATATCACGCGCCCGTCCTCCGTATCGAACACGGCGGCGAGCACCGGGTGCGTCGACCGCGATATCATCGTCCTCGGGAACGTGCCGACCGTGATCGAGCCGAACGTCTCCGCATCCCCGCGCGAGTACGTCCGAACGCCGACGCCGCCGTCTTTTGCGAGCCCCGAGAGCTCGTCGTATATCTGCCTCTCGTCCTCAGTCTCGGGCTCGGGCAGCCACACCTCGCGGACGTATTCGCGGCCGAGGAGCTTCGAGAGCGTCGATATGTGGCGGCGGTGCAGGTGGGTGAGCATATAGACCTCTATCCGCTCGGCGCCCGACTCCTTTCCTTTCTCGACGGCGAGCGACGTCGGCGTCCACGAGCCGTCGGAAATATCGCATACGAGGAGCCGCACCCCGTCGGTGACTGCAAAGGCATCGTTCTTCCCGTAATTCACATAGGCGACCGCGTCGTTTTTGAACGTGTGCGCGTGTACGGTCGCGGCGGCGCAGACGACGAAAAACGAGAGCGCCGCAAGCGAGATCGAACACAAGGCTCCGCGCCGCCCGAGGACGAGGGCGGCGAAAAGGCAGCCCGCCGTGAAAAAGCACACGCCGAGCACAGCGCCCCCAAGCGGTATCCCCGCGCCCTCTATGCGCGACAGAAGAGACGCCACGCTCTCCGTGACACGGCAGAGCGCGCCGCACACGGTCGACAGCGGCGAGCAGATAAACGGCACGCCCGCCGTCAGAACTATTGCCGGCGAAAGATACAGTATCCCCGTCACCGGCAGCGTGAGAAGCAGCGTTGAGAGGGGCGAGAGTAGAGACACGCGCCCGAATTCGAGCCACACCGTCGGCAGCGTAAACAACAGCGCCGCAAACGACACCGCGAGCGAGGACGCCGCCCACCCTATAAAGGACGCGGCGATTTTTCCGGGCTTCCCGCGCGACGAAAGACCCGCGAGCGCGCGCTTCAAGGCGCCCGAAACAAAAATTTTGTTTGCGAAAAGGCATCCGAGCATGGCGGTCACGGACAATAAAAGCCCGACGTCCCCCGCAGACGCCGGCGAGACGGCCATTATGACCGCCGCGGCGACGAAGAGAGACGTCACGCTGTCGGGCGTCCGCCTCACGAAATACGCTGCGTAGAAGAGGATGAGCATCAGCCCCGCCCTCGTGACGGACGCCGAAAAGCCCGTCAGCGCCATATAAAGCACGGTGAGAAGTATTAAGACCGCGTTCTTCCGCTTCCTGTTTAAAAACGTGCCGAGCAGCCTGTCGGCGGCGCCGATCAGCACCGTCATATGAAGCCCCGAGACAGCGAGCAGATGTACGGCGCCTATGTATTTGAAATCGCGGAACAGCGAGTCCCCTATTCCGTCCCTGTCGCCGACAAGGAGCGCCTGCGGCAGCCCGCCGCCTCCCTTTCCGTCGACCGCGCCGCCGAGAATATCAGATATTCTCTCCCTCGCCTCGGCAAAGAAGATCTCCGTTTTCCCGAGGGGCCCCGGCGCGTCCCCTGTGCCCGCCTTTATCATTTCGGGACTTTTTACCGTCACCTTTACGCGCACGCCGCGCGGCGTGTAGTACGCCCTCTCGTCAAAGCTGCCGTCGACGCCGAGCGCGGAATAGACAACGTCCGCGGTGAACACGTCGCCTACGGCGAGCCCCGCGTCAAACTCCGCCTCGAGCAGCGCGCCCGCGCGTGCCGACCCGCGCTCCGTTTTCGTCAGCGTGACCTTATACGACGAGCCGAAGCCCGTTTCGTAAACGACGCCCGTCACATATCCCGAAACTCTCCCGTCCTCCCCGTCGAGCGCATCGTATGAGGCAAAGACGATGTCGAAGAACCAAAACGAGACCGACAGCGCCGCCGCAACCGCGAGCGCGAGCGAGGCGGCGCGCGGGCGCAGCTTTTTCATGCGCTCCGGCACGGGAAAAGCCGCCGCGGCGAAAAACAGCGCGGCGGCGGCAGCCGTCAGAAGCAAAAGGATGAGCTTTTCTCTTCCGTCCAAATTGTAAGCCAGCGCCGAGACCGCGGCAAAGAGCGCGCAGAACGCCGCGAGCGGACGCGCCTCAAACAGCCGCATTTCTTGCAAGCCTTTTCTTGTGCGCCGTCCTCAATGCCGATATCGCGCAAACGACAGCGAAAATGACAAGGTCGACGGCGACGACGGACGCCCCCACCGGCAGTGAAAGCACGCACGAGACGGCAAATCCGACAAGAAAGCCGAGCACCGAAACGGTGCCCGAGACGGCGAGCACGCCCGCGAAGCTGCGGCAGAGCCGCATCGCCGTAAGCGCCGGGAAAACGACGAGCGCCGATATCATCAGCGAGCCTATCATCTTCATCCCGACGACGACGGTCACGGCGACGAGCGCCGCGACGGCGAGCTTGTACGCCCAGACATTTATGCCAGACGCGAACGAGAACACGTCGTCAAACGTCACGGAAAAAATCTTTGCGTAAAACAGAAGGAAAAACGCGGCGACGGCGGCGGCGAGCAGAAGTGAGAGCCAAAGGTCCCTGTCCGTTATCGTCAGTATCGACGCGGAACCGAAAAGGCTCGAGCACATATCCGCCGTGTACCCCGTCGTGAAGCTGAATATCAAAACGCCCGCCGTCATCATTCCCGTCGATATTACGGCGACGGCGGCGTCTCCGCCGAGCGCGCCGCTCTCCGACAGCCACATCAGCAAAAGCGCCGTCGCCATCACTATCGGTATCGAGACCTCTGTCTTGAGGTCGCCCGCCCCGCAGAGCGTCGCCGCAGCGAGCGCGCCGAAGCCCGCGTGCGCGAGCCCGTCGCCTATCATCGACATGCGGCGGAGCACCATCGTGACGCCGAGCACGGACGCCGAGAGCGACACCGCAGCGCCCACAATGAGCGCGCGGACGATTATTCGTGATATGACAGGGTCGGAAAGAAGCTCAAATATCATCTTCATATTGCGTTTTTGCCTTTTTCAAAAAAACCTATTCTCCCGCCTTACCGCGGAAGTAAGGGGAGGAGATATATTCCTGCCGCGTGCCGAAAAACGTCTTGTCGCGTCCTATATAAAGGACGTGTCCCGCCTCGCTCGACAGCGCGTCCATATCGTGGGACACCATTATGACAGTCACCCCGTCGTCGCGGTTGAGGCTGCCGACGGTCGCGTAAAGCTCGGAGGCCGCCTCGGGGTCAAGCCCCGTCGCGGGCTCGTCGAGCAAAAGGAGCGTCCGCGTCGCGCAGAGCGCCCGCGCGAGCAGCACGCGCTGCTGCTGGCCGCCCGAAAGCTCGCGGTAGCTCTTTTTTTCGATATCGTGTATGTGAAGCCGCATCATCGCCGCGTGCGCCCGCTCCCTGTCGGCGCGCGTGTAGAACGGGTGAAATCCCGACGACACGCAGCCCGAGGTCACGACCTCGCGCACGGACGCCGGGAAGTCGCGCTGCACCTCCGTTTTCTGCGGGAGATATCCGATGCCGCGCCGCGTCAGCCCGTCGCCGTATCTTATCGTGCCCGAAAGCGGGGAAATGAGTCCCAAAAGCCCCTTGACGAGCGTCGACTTGCCCGAGCCGTTCTCGCCTATTATGAAAAGGTAGTCCCCCTTCGATACGGTCATGTCGACCCCGCGGACGGCGACGTCCCCGCCGTAGCCTAGCGTCACCCCGCGGCATTCTATCAGCGCCATTACGAAAGCACCTCCAAAAGATTTTCCGCGTTTTCCGCGAACAGGTCAGGGAGCGTCACCCCCGCCTCGAAGTCCTCGCGCGATACGTTGTGGCACGAGTGGAGCAGCAGCTCCCCGCACCCCGCGGCGTCCGCTATCGCGTCCGCGGTCTTATGCTCGGAAAATTCGATATAGAAAACATAGGGGATGCCGTCCTCTCTTACGAGCTTTATAAGCTCCGCGACCTTTGAAACGGACGGCTCCTGCCCGACGGAGCAGCCGCCGAGCGCCTCGGCGTGCGCGATGCCGTAATCCTCAAAAAGGCTGTCGAACGGGAACCTGTCTGCAATAACGACCGTTTTGCCGTTTGCCGCAGCCGCTTTCGCGATATCCTCAAGCTGCCCGTCGGCAATCGCGAGCTTTTTTTCGTATTCGTCGGCGCGCGAGCGGTATCCGTCCTCGCCGTCGGGGTCGAGGCGCACGAGCGCCTCTTCTATATAGCGGAGCATCACGATGTCATTTTTCGGCGACGTCCAGATGTGCTCGTCGTCAGTTTTCTTATCTCCGAGCGCGTCGAGAAGTGAAAACGACTCAACGCCCGAGCCCGAAACGGTATCCGCCAGCGACTGCGCCCACGGGTCTATGTCGCCGCCCGCGTAAATGAATATGTCGGCTCCCGAGACGGCGGCGACGTCCGCGACCGAGGGCTCGTATGTGTGCGCCTCGGAGCCGGGCGGGACGAGCATTAACATCTCGACGCGCTCCCCGCCGACCGCCCGCGCCATATCGTACTGAGGGAATATCGTCGTGACTACGCGCAGCTTATCCCCGCCGTCACTTATATTTCCGCCTCTCAAATGCCCGCAGGAGACGAGTGAAAGCACGAGCGCCGCCAAAAAAAGAATGCGCACGGCGGACGCGAAAAGACCTTTTCTCATCCGTTTTCTTTCTTCGCTTCGCATTCGCCGCATATCCCGTATATCGTCGTGTGTACGGCGTCTACGCGGAAGCCATGCTCCTTTTCGATATGCTCCACCATCTCGCCGATAACGTGACATTCGGTATGGAACACGCGCCCGCAGGAAAGGCAGCGAAGATGGAAGTGAGACTCGCAGCTCTCCCCCTCGACGTACTGGTACATCGCGCCAGCGCCGGCGCCGGAGACGTATTTTTTCACTTTTCCCTCTTCGACGAACCGCGCAAGCGCGCGGTATACTGTCGCCTCGCCGACCGAAAGCCCGCTCTCCGCGATAAGCTCGCGCACCGTGAAGCAGCTGTCCGGGTGCGAGCTCATATAATCAAGGATCCCCGCCCTCTGCTTTGTCGAGTAACCCATATAAAAACTGCCTCCGAAGCTTTATTTTGAGGCGTCAAAGGTTGAAACATTGTAATATGAGCACCATTCCGAAAAAAGGCGCACAAAATCAAGCCCTCAAGAAATGGGGCTTT
>CANQYV010000022.1 GCA_947628165.1 uncultured Clostridia bacterium
GACAGCAGGCGCATCCGAACCATTTCGGTCTGACGGGGAGCACATGGCGGTACTGCGCGTTTTTCCTGCTCGCCTCGGGATATACCTCAAGCGGGTTGACGTAGAAAAAGTTTTTCCCGTCGAGCGACATTCCCGCGGAGCAGGTGTTGTAAAGCGCCGTCTCCATCGTATCTGCATAGCGCGCGTCTGCCTCGACGCCGAGCATGGCGCGCATGAAAAAGCAGAGGGCGATCGAGGCGCACGTCTCGGAATATGCGGTACCGTTGGGAAGGTCGTAATCGAACGTGAAGGCTTCGCCGTAGACAGACGAACCGACGCCGCCGGTGATATACATTCTTTTTCCGACAAGGTTTTCATAAAGCCTGCGGCATACCTCGAGCAGCTCCTCATCGTCTGTCTCCCTTGCGACCTCCGCAATGCCCGTCGCAAGGTAGAGAGCCCTTACGCTGTGCCCCTCGAGCGATGTCTGCTCGCGGACAGGTGCGTGCCACTGGGCATAGTAACCGGGATCGCGGTACTCGGGCTTTCTGCCTTCGCGCCGCTCGGCCTCAATATCGAAAAATCTCGGCTCGCGTCCGCGCTCGTCAATAAAATATTTCGCGAGCTTCAGCATGACGGGGTCTCCGGTCACACGCCACATCGCGGCGAGCGCAAGCTCTATTTCTTCGTGTCCCGGATAGCCGTGCAGCTTGCCTTCCTCGGGGCCTAATACGCTGTCGATATGATGCGCCATCTTCGTCATGATGTCGAGCAGCTCGCGCTTTCCGGTCGCCTCATAGTACGCCGCGGCGGCCTCCATCATGTGCCCTGCACAGTAAAGCTCGTGATTGTCGCGCAGGTTCGTCCACCTTTTGCCGGGCTCCTTTACGGTATAGTATGTGTTGAGATAACCGTCCTCAGCCTGAGCGCGACCGATAAGCGCTATTGCCTCGTCGGCGGTCGCTTCAAGCTCCGGGTCGGGCTTCGTCATGAGCGAATAGGCGACGGCCTCGAGCCATTTTGCCAGGTCGCTGTCCTGAAACACGCATCCGTAAAACTCGCCCTCAGCCTCACCGGCGGCAATGCGGAAGTTTTCGATGCAGTGGCTCTTCGCGGCGTCGGGAACTCTGTCGTTCAGTGTCTCCCACTGGTATGGGATAACGCTTTTGCGAACGAGCTCCATCCTTTTTCCGAAGTAGCTGTCCCGGTCAAGACGACAGTCTCTGACCTTAGAAAAATTCATTTTCTTCATAAGGCACACCTTCTTTTTTATTTATAGAGTCCGAAAAGGGAAAGCAGCTTCTGCCAGAATGTCAGCGGCGCTTTTTCCTCGGGCACCGGTTCCGGCGCGGGAGCCGCCTTGACGGCGCCCGTTTTTATGACGAACTGGACGCTCTTTACGTTTTCGTTCTTATCCGAAACAAATGAGCCCGTCCTGACGCCCTCTCCGGTAAATGAACCTATGAGGCTGTCGATCTCGCCGCTCACCTCGCCGCCGAGGTCCGAAGTCTCGGATCTCAAGGTTTCCGTTCCGTCGGAGAGCGCCTTCATGCCGGAGTGGAGAAGGGATATATTTTCTGAGAAAAGACCTACGCCTTTTCTGAACGCGCCGACGCCGCTTTCGAGTGAAGACACGCCTGCCGATGCATCCGTTATGCCTCCGACAAGGCTGTCGGCTCCTTTATAAACGGTGTCCGCACCGGATGCGAGCACAGACGTCGCCTCGGAGAGACTCTTCGCTCCGCTCACTATGTCGGAATAGCTTTTGACGATCTGCGAAACGCCGCCGGTGTAAGCCGAAATGCCTGAATCGAGCTTCTCGTACTCCGAAAGCAGGGTGTCAACGCCGCCCGACAGCTCCGAGATGCCGTATGCGAGCGCCTTTATATTATCAACGAGTGAAACGATCTGCGCGTCGAACAGGGCATAGCTATCTTTCAGCTTTGCGGCGCCCGCAGCAAGCGTTGACGCGCCGCTTGAAAGCGAGTTGAAATACGTCTCCGTCCCCTCCATATAGAGGATGTTTACGCCGAGCAGCGTCTTTATAAGCTCAAGATTATCCGCCTGTGCCTCAAGCTCGCTTGTGTTCATGTTGAATGCTTTCATCATGGCGATATACTTCTGCAAAAGCTCACCGGCACCGTTGAGCCCTTCAATGCCCGCCGCGTTGTTTGCCTTCAGTTCGTCGAGGTCGAGCCCGTTCTGGGCCATAACGGCTTTATATGCACTGTAATTCGCCGCTGCAGCAAGCTGCGCCGAGCCGTCCGCAATGGAGCTTATCGCGTCCTTTATTTCCGATGAGGCGGACAGCAAAAGCGAGAGCCGGTCCGTCGACACTGAGACCGCGCCGAGCGCCGTTTTAAGCTCGCCGAGAGCGGCTTTGAACTGCGAAGAACCGTCTTTCAGAGCGGCGGACTGCGCGTCGAGCGTGTCGAGCGCCTCTTTCATTTTTTCGATGCCGTCAGAAAGGGCACCGACACCGTCGTCGAGCTCGGAGGCTCCGTTTTTAAGCGCCAGCGCGCCGTCGCGCAGCTCCTTGCCGCCCGACAGAAGCGCGCCCATACCGTCTTTCAGTCCCGAGACGCCGTCTTCAAGCGTGTCGACACCCGGAATGAGCGATGAGCTCACGCCTCGGTTGAGCTCGGACGTGCCGTCGTAAAGCGTTTTCGCGCCGTCGTCGAGCTTTTCGACGGCGTCCGTCAGCTCGCCGACGCGCGCCAAAATCTCTGCATCGTCTATGTCAATGTTCAGGTCAAGCGGGATGCCGTTCACCGATATGCCGTCGTATTCAAAATCGGTTACGTCCGCACTGACGCATAACGATGCGCCGCGTCCCGGAAGAACCGTAAAGCTGAGTTGCTTGTCGCCGCCTACATTTGCTGCCGTCGCCCCGTCAGCGGTGATGTTTTTGCATCTCTCGGTATCGAGCAAGAGCTGGACCTGAAGCGCGAACGCGTCGAAGAAGTCCTTTTTGCATGAGGTGTTTTTCGTTATGTCAATATATATATCAAGCCGCCCGCTTTTTCCCGCGACCTCTTCGGCGGAAAGCTGCTTGCCGTCAAGGCGGTATCTTATCGATATATTCCAAGGCATCGTGTTGTCCTTGAGCTTGCCTTCATAATATATCTTTTCGGCAGTTGAGTCAAGAGTTATGACGCCGTCCTTATAAATAATTTCGTCTGTCGTCGTCATGTTCCGCAGGCTCTCGTAGCTGCCGTGGTCGACGAGCTTTCCTTTGCCGTAAAGCTCGAAAATATTGACGACGTTTATCTCGCTGACACGGCCGTCGGGAGAGAGATTAACGTATACGACCTCCTCTTTGCAAACGTCGTCTCCGTCGGCCTCCGCCGCAGAAACGGATACTGCGGGCGCAAATGCGGCGGCGCATATCAAAAGTGCGAGAAATGCTGCCGAAATTCTTCTTATTTTCATCTTACGTTTACCTCCGTATTGTTTTACGAAACGATGTTTTCGCGGGCGTTCTTTTTCCGTTTGACCGTGAGCGAATCAAAAAGATATAAAAGCCCCGGCAGAACGAACAGAACTATGACGAGCGACAGAACGGCGCCTCTGCCTATGAAAATGCCGAGCTGTGCCAAAAGCTGATTTGAAGAAATAAATCCGAGCAGCAGTCCGACGACGGTCAGAACGCTGCCTGACGTGATTATTGAAACGGTCACGTCCGAAACGGTCTTGACTACCGCCTCTTTTTTAGGAAGAGACGCTCTGTTCTCGCGATATCTGTCCGTCATCAGAATAGCGTAATCGACCGTCGAGCCGAGCTGTATCGAGCTTATTATCAGATATGCGATGTAGAATATGCTGTCACCCGCGAAATAAGGCACCGCAAGGTTGATCCATATCGCGGCCTCGATGGAAAGTACGAGTATCACAGGCAGGACTACGGAGCGCAGCGTCAGGATAAGCACTATGAATACGGCGGCTATCGCGACCGTGTTTACCTTTATCATGTCGGAGGTGACGGTATCCATCATATCGTATGTACTGACCGCCTGACCGGCAAGGCAGTATTCGCCGGGATAATATTTTTCCGCGGTATCGCGGACGCGCTGTACGAGCTCGAATGTTTCCTCACTCTCGACGGGGACGGCAGCCGTTATGACCATCCTTGAATAATTCTCCGACCGAAGAGCCGCGAGTGTCTCGGGGTCGAGATATTCGGGAGGTATTTCCGCGCCGACAGTGTCGACATATGAGATCATGCTTTTTATATTCGGCAGCTTGTGCAGATCACGCGAAAGGGCAGCCTCCTTTGCCGTATCGCTCCCGGGAACGAGAAGCACAAATGTGTCGCTTTTCCCGAAGCGGTCATCTATCGCGGCGCTGTCGCGCCCGAACTGAGTATCGTCTCCGAAAATGTGAAGTGAGCCGTAATAATACGAATTCGAGTTTGAAGCGAGATACGCGGGTATGATGACGACGGCAAAGACGCACACCATAGGAATGGCGGCGCGGCGGACGATTTTCCCGAAAGCGCCGAGGTTCGGGAGAATGTGCCTGTGTCTCAGTTTGTCCGAAAGCTTCTCTGTGAGCAGCAGGAGCGCGGGCATAAAGAAGAATACGGTGATAAGGCTTATCGCGACGCCTTTTGCAAGCGCAAGTCCGAGGTCGGGACCTATGCCGAAGCGCATGAACACGAGCGCAAGAAAGCCTATGACGGTCGTAAGCCCGCTTGAAAGGATCGACGAGGTCGAAAGACACAGCGCGTCTATCATCGCCTCACGCGGGGCAAGGCCACGACTTCTGCATTCCTCGAATCTGTGTATCAGAAAGACTGAGTAGTCAAGCGACACTCCGAGCTGGAGAATGCTTCCGGCGGCGTTTGTCACAAACGATATCTCGCCGAAAATGAGATTTGTTCCGCCGTTTATGACTATCGCTACCCCGAGCCCGCCGAGCACGAGCAGCGGTTCAAGCCAAGAATCGGTCGTAAGTATGAGCACGATAAGGACGAACAAAACGGCGACTGCGGCGATCTTCGCTATCTCCGAAACGGTGTTCGACATCGTTATTGCAATCGATGTTGCGCTGCCTGACATTGCGTTGTCGTCGCCTATGATGCTGCGGATCTCTTCCGTCGCAGGGATGTAGTACTCCTCGTCTATAGACATTGAAAACAGCGCCGCGCCGTCCTTGTAATACGTCTCAAGGACGCTTTCATCGATTGCGGAGAGGGGAAGGCGTATGTCCGCGGCGTCGTCGAGCCACGTCACGGAAAGAACGCCCTCCACCTTTTCAAACCGCGCCTTATATGAAAGCGCCTCAGGTATCGTGACGTTTTCGACCATGACACGCGCGTTCGGGATGCCGCCCGTGAATTCGGAAGTCATGACATCGAGCGAGACCGTGGAATGGGCGTCCGGCGGGAGATAATCGTTTATGTCATAGTTTACGGAGACGTATCCTCTTAAAAAGAGACAGACGGTAAATATTATCGCAAAGAGGATAGTCACCGCGATCCTGTTGTCAACGATGAATGAATAGAGCTTCCTCATACGTCTTTTTCCCGCTTTCCTATAAGCTCGTATGAGTTTCTGTCGCCGTCAAGCCGCAGACGGATGCTTCCCTCATCGACGTTTCCTTTGGCAGTATAAGAAAACGTCCTTAAAAGGGTAGTTATTTCTCCTTCAATGCGGCATGCGCCGTCTGCGTCGACGGTCCCTTTGAACGACTGTTTTCTGCCGAGTATCTCGATCGTGCCGTCGATAGTGCCGCCGTCGACCTTTGCCCTTACAACGCCGTTTTTCTTTCCGATAGGCGTGTTCATGTACGCCTTATAGACTAATTCCAATGTGCGAAAACGCTCCTTTATAAAGAATATCGCATTAAAATGATACACCGTGCCGAAAGCGAAAGAAACGGTCAAACCAGCCACGTTGTGCAGTTACGGGACAAAAGCCAAAACTTGTGGGGCAAATGAGGCAAAAAAACAAAACTTGCATCTTTTTGCGGACAGGTGTATAATAAATGCAAATAATAAAGTTGGGAGGCTGCGTCTTTGAAGCATGAGGAGATATCGCTGAATACGAAAAGAGAGCTCGCGCGCGCCCTCAAGGAGGCTATGAGGAAAAAGCCGTTCCGAAAGATAACCGTCAGCGAGCTTGTTGACGCGTGCGGCGTCAACAGAAAGACTTTTTACTATCATTTCGAGGACATAAGAGCTCTTTTAAAGTGGGTGCTCGAGGAGGAGTCGATAGAGGTGGTGAAGGGCTTCGACCTTCTCGTCGACTATGAGGAAGCGATAACGTTTGTCATGAACTACGTCGAGGAAAACGAGCACATCCTGAACTGTGCATACGACGCGCTCGGCAGGGACGAGCTCAAGCGCTTTTTCTATTCCGACTTTCTTGATATAAGCCGCACCGTCATAGAAGAGGCGGAGGCGGTCGAAAACGTCCGCCTCGAGGACGGCTACCGCGAATTTCTCTGTGCTTTTTATACGAACGCCGTTTCCGGCATGCTCACCGATTGGGTCAGATACAGGGAGAAACGGGAGAGGGATACCGTCGCCCGATATCTTTCGACGGCTATCAGAGATTCTCTGCGCGGCATTTTAGGAGGCACGTCAAGGAAATAGCTTTACAAAAGGTTTCTGTCATGATATAATATCATGACGGCATAAATAGGAATGTAGACGAGGTATTTATTTTGATAATCGCGCTTGAAGAAGCAAAATATAAGCTCATATCGATGAGAGAGCCTGTGGCAGATCTCGGCTCCGCGCTTCGCATAGATGAGATTAAAGAAAAGATAAAAGAGCTCGAGGCGCTGACATACGCCGACAATTTCTGGGCGGACCAGGCGGCGTCGAGCAAGGTCCTGAAGGAGACAAAGCAGCTCAAGGACAAAGAGGCGGCATACGAGAACCTCTGCCGCAGGCTCGAGGACGCCATAATGATGGCGGAGATGGCGATAGAGGAAAACGACGAATCCATGATCGAGGAGATAACGTCGGAGGCAGCCGCCATAGAAGCCGATGAGGACAAAATGCGAATAGAGGTCTTGCTTTCGGGCGAATACGACGCGAACAACGCGATACTTTCGTTCCATCCGGGCGCGGGCGGAACAGAGGCGCAGGACTGGGCGCTGATGCTTTACCGTATGTATACGCGCTGGGGAGAGCGCCACGGCTACAACGTCAAGCTCATAGACTGGCTCGACGGCGAAGAAGCGGGGCTCAAGAGCGCCACAATAATGATCGAGGGTACAAACGCTTACGGATATCTGAAGAGCGAAAACGGCGTCCACAGGCTCGTCAGAGTTTCGCCGTTCGACGCCTCCGGGAGACGGCACACGTCGTTTGCCTCGGTCGAGGTCATGCCTGAGTTCACGGACGACGGCTCTATAGAGATAAACGAGGCAGACCTCGATATAACTACGCATAAATCGAGCGGCGCGGGCGGACAGCACATAAATAAGACCGAGTCCGCGATAAGGATCGTGCACAAGCCGACGGGCATCGTCGTCGGCTGTCAGACCGAGCGCAGCCAGCTCCAGAACAAGGAAACGGCGCTCAAAATGCTCAAGGCAAAGCTCATGGAGATAAAGGAGCGCGAGCATCTCGAGAGGATCGAAGACATACAGGGTGTAAAGACCAACATCGAATGGGGAGCGCAGATACGCTCATACGTTTTCATGCCGTACACTCTCGCAAAGGATACGCGCACGGGTTACGAGGACGGAAACATTCAGGCTGTCATGGACGGAGACATCGACGGGTTTATAAACGCATATCTCAAATGGAACGCCGCGGGACGCAAATAAACAGCCTATAAAAAAGAGGAAACGGGAGCTGAATTTCGGCTCCCGTCTTTGTTTTACGGGTTGCTTAGGTATAAAAATGCATAAAAACGAAGAGGAGGGATGATAATATAATCATTACATTTATTGGAGAGTCACTATGAGAAGATCCGCGTTAAAAAAGCTGAAAAAGACGGAGAGGGGAAACGTCGCCCTTATGCGGCGCGCGAACGCGGCGAACTATGAACAGTCTGCGGAAAAAAGGTGGTTTTTTGAAAACAGACTTCAGCTTCTGAGGCTCACGCTCGACGCGCTGTCAACACTTTCGGAGGTCAAAACGCTCCCGGCGGAGGGCGGCGAGACGCGAATAATGAAGCTCTGCCGCAAAATCGTCGAGGACTGCTCATTTAAGCTGACGGAAGAAGAGATCATTTCGCGCATAAACGCGTATCAGCAGTCGAATGCGTATCTGACGGTAGACGAGCTTTTATATCTTCGCATATACTTTCACTTCGTTTGCGTCGACATTGTTGCCGACGGCATAAAAGACGGGACGCTCTTTAAGACGGGCGACGCTGTAAGGCTCATTTTTTCCATACGCGACCTTGATTTTGAACGGGTTTACGAGACGGTGTCATATTCGGAATCAGTTCTGATACGCGACCCCGCTGACGTTTACGTCAGGTGCGACGGCGCTACGAAGAGCATGTACAGAAAAAAGCTGTCGGAGATAAGCCGCCGCTTCAGAATGGGCGAATACGAGACCTCGAAATTCATACTCAAAAACGCGGAGGAGTCAGAGGGAAGGGCGCGCCACGTCGGCTGGCATATAATGAAATATTCAAGGCACGGAGCGGCGGCTGTTTTGTATTTTCCGACGCTTTTCATTTGTCCCGCGCTGATCATAGCCGTGCTTGCCGGGGCGGCGTGCATGACGGACAGAACGACGCTTCTGCTCTCCGCCGTCCTTTTGTATATTCCGCTGCATGTCTCCGCAAAAGCAATATTTGACAGATTGTTGCACGACAAAACTCCCGATATTCTCCCGCGTCTTTCGCTCGATACTATACCGAAGGAGGGGAAGACGCTCGTCGTCTTTACCGTCTCCCTCTCCGGGAAGGGGGGCGACAGAGACGTTTTTGACAGGCTCGGCACATATGCGCAGGCGTACAGGGACGAAAATCTCGGCTTTGCCGTTCTTGCCGATCTGCCGGATGCCGACACCGAGGAGGCGCCGGAGGACGAAAACATCATATCCGAGGCAAAAGAACGCATAGATGAAATAAAAAAAGCGGGAGGTCAGGCGTACTTCTTCTTTCGCCGTCGTGAAAAAAGCGATACCGAACGCCGCTTTATAGGCGCCGAGCGAAAGCGCGGCGCGCAGGCGGAGCTTTTTTCGCTCTTATCCGGAGGCAGCTCGTCACTTGAGGTTTACGGCGGGGCGCCTGCGGAATATAAATATGTTCTCGCCCTCGATGCAGACACCGAAATACTTTTCGGCGATATAAAAAAGCTGATAGCTACGGCTCTTCACCCGTACTGCGCGCCTTTCGTATCGCGCGGTGGCGGATATCCCGTCGTTACGGACGGTTACGGCGTTATCGCCCCCGTCGCGAAGGTCTCCGAGAAGGAAGCAGGGCGCCGCAGGCTCTACACCGCGCTGCGGTACGCATACGGAGGCAAAAGCGAATACGAACGGGCCGAATTTTCCGTATATTCCTACCTTTTCGGCATCGGCTCCTTCTGCGGGAAGGGGCTTATCTCCGTCGACGCGTACATGAAGACGATCTACGGCGCGTTCCCTCATGAGCGCATACTGAGTCACGACACGGCGGAAGGCGTCCGCCTGCGCTGCGGCTTTGCATCAGATCTCCGCGTATACGATGGGGTGCCGAAGGATTATCTGCGCGAGCGCGCACGCGCGCACAGATGGATCCGCGGCGATGCTCAGGCAATGTGCCTGCTCGGGCGCGGGGTGAAGTCTGTCACGGGCGAGAAGTACAAAAACCCCGTCGGACTTAACGGGCGGCTGCTCATGCTCGAGCCCGTCCTCTCCGCCGCAGCCTCCGTAATGCGTCCGCCCGTCATTATTCTTTCGCTTATAGGCGGCACGCCGCTCGGGGTGCTTATATTCCTTCTCTCAGTCTCTGACGATATAGTGAACGCATGCGCGCTCGCCATAGGATCTATCGGCGTGCCTTTCAGAAAGTATTTTTCTTGTATACCCAACTACTACGCGACCGCCGCCTTTGACACGGCGTTTGCAGCCTCGTCAAAGGCGGATACCGCGGCGCTGTCGGCGGATGCAATTTACAGGGCGTTTTACAGAATGCGCTTCTCCGGAAGGCGCCTTCTTGAATGGAAAACCGCCGCGGCATCCGACAGAGACGCGGGAGGCGGAGCTTGGCGCTATATAAAAACGATGTGGGCATCTATGCTCGTCGGCGCGATATCCGTATTCGCGGCTGCGTCCCCGGGGGGACCGATGCGCTTTATTCTTGTGCTCTACGGCATACTTTGGCTCGCATTCCCGCTTTATATGTGGCGCCTGAACAATGCGCCGTCATGTAAAGACAAGCCCGAAACGGAAGAAAAAAGCGGCATATCGGGCGATGTTGCGCTGATGTGGCGCTTCTTTTCAGACAATGTTACGGCAAAAAGCAGCTTTCTCCCGC
This sequence comes from uncultured Clostridia bacterium, assembly GCA_947628165.1. Lineage (GTDB taxonomy): Bacteria > Bacillota > Clostridia > Oscillospirales > CAG-272 > DTU064. The sequence continues at coordinate 10,416 of CANQYV010000022.1, forward strand.
CCGACAACGTGACGCTTTTGCCGGAGACAAAGACGGCGGAGAGAACGTCTCCGACAAACATAGGGATGTATCTCGTCTCAGCCGTCAACGCATATGACTTCGGGATAATTGCGTCGGGAGAACTGCACCGCCGTCTTTCCGAGACGCTCGGCACGCTCGAACGCCTTGAAAAATGGCACGGACATCTCTATAACTGGTACGATACAAAAACGCTCGAGGTGCTCTATCCCGCTTACGTTTCAACAGTCGACAGCGGGAACCTTGCCGCATCTCTTTTGACCGTAAAAAACGCGGTTTCATCAATGGATGGTTTTTCGGACGTAACGGACGCGGCAGACGCGCTCATCCGCGGCGCCGATTTTTCCGCCCTTTACAATAAGAGGCGAAACCTCTTTTATATAGGCTGCAATACGGTAAAAGGCGAGCCCGACAAAAACGTCTACGATCTTTTTGCGAGTGAAAGCCTGACGACGAGCTTTTTTGCCGTCGCCACGGGGCAGGTCCCGGACGAGCACATCGCGGCGCTCTCGCGTGTCTTCAGCGACGAGCGGGGGCGCGAAATTTTGCTCTCCTGGAGCGGCAGCGCGTTTGAATATTTCATGCCGTCCATATTCCTGCCTTCGGTTCCCGGGACGGCGCGTCACGAGGCGCTCGCGGCGGCGGAACATTTTCAAAGGGCGGATCGGGTCACGCTTGACGGCGCGCCGCTGTTCGGGCGCTCCGAGTCTTCGTTTTATGATTTTGACGACAGCGTCAGCTACGCTTATAAGGCGCACGGCTGCGACTCTCTCGCGCTTTCACCGGAAATAAAAGAAGAAAACGTCATAGCGCCGTACTCGATATATCTCATATCACAGTTTTCAAGCGACGCGGCGGACATCCTTGACATGCACAGAGCAGGAGAGCTCTACGGAAAATACGGGTTCTATGAATCGGTCGATATGACACCGTCAAGGCTCGGCGCGGAGCACGGCGTTGTGCGCCAGTATATGTCGCACCATGTGGGTATGAGCATAGCTTCAGCCGCAAACGTATGCTTTGGCGGGATAAACGTGAAGCGCTTCTGCTCGGAGCCGTGCATCTCGGCATCACTGCCCCTGATTTTTGAATCGATTTCCTTAAATCGCCCGCGCTCAGAGGAAAAGTACACGCTCAGGGCAAAGACACGCACCCCGGCGATCGAAAAGGAACACGGCGGATTTATCATCTCAGACTCTGCGGTAGTCTCAAACGGACGGGAAAAGATAATCGCCGACAGGGACGGAAGCATCACGGTTTATGACGGACAGCGGCTTTTGACAGCGCCTCCGTGCCGCGGATGCTCCGGCTTTTACGTCATTCTTCGGACCGGCGGCGAAGTTTTCTCTTGCGTTTCAAACCCGAGAACGCAGTTTTCGGCTGACGGCACGTCGATATCGTATGTGAACGAATTCATCGAAAAGGAGCGGATCATAAGGACGGAGCTTACGATGACAGTCTCACCGATGTCGCCGTCTGCCGTTTTCGAGCTGACAGCATCGGGCATATCGGGACATGCCGACGTGCTCATCCTCTTCTCGCCGGTCATGAATACGCGCTCAGCATATACGGCAGCACCTTCATACTCCGACCTCTTTATCATATCCGAAACGGAGGACGACGGAGTCGTGCGCTTTTCGAGAAAGCTGTCGCCCGGCGTCGCCTCCGAGCTGTTCGTCAAAGTCTCGCGCAAAGAAACCGACACGCTTGTCATCCACACGAAAAAAGACGCGGTGCTCCCGTTCGGATACAGTTACGACGATATTGTATCCATACTTGACGCACCGGCGACGGAAAACGAAGGCGCGTGCGTAAGGCCCGTTTTCGCGGCGGTGATAGGAAGCGATTGCGAGGACGGCACGCTCGAATGCGGCGTTTCGCTCGGAGAAGAAAAAACGTTGCTCTACACACTTTCTGCCGCCGATTCAAAGATCGGTCTTGAAAAGCTGCTGCGTGTGAACGGCGCGCTCTCGGGCGCCGACAGTGCGGCCGTCAGGTGCGCTATGGAGTTGTCCGGCGATATATGCAGAAACGGCGTCCGCATCGTGAACTGCCGCGAAAAAATGAGGCTGCCTGGCGGGCGCGGTGTGCTGTGGAAGCACGGCATATCGGGAGATCTGCCGATCGTTCTCGTCTTTTGCTGCGAGCTTACCTCGTCAGCAGACGCTTTCGCCGTGCAGGAGCTTATATCGGCAAAACGTTTCCTTTTTGTCTCGGGCGTGCGGTTTGACCTTGTGTTCGCCGCGCCTGCGTCGGGATATCTTAACGGCGGGACGGGGCAGCTCCGCTCGTTGATAAAAAGCAGCGCCTCCGAACGGCTGCTCGGCAAAAACAACGGGATATTTGTCATCGACAGGGAGAGCCTCACGCCGGAGGAAGAGCTGTATTTCCATGTCGCCGCCTGCCGCGTCTTTGATATCGGCACATCCCATGCATTCGGCATAATAAAGCCATCTGCGGAAAAGGCCGCGCCCGGCAAAACCGCTTTGCGGAAGGAGAAAATTTCGTTTAAATATAACGGCAGCCTGCCCACAATAAAAAACGGGCGAAATGCGGCTCCTTTTTCAAACGTGTATGCAAACTCTGTGTTCGGCACGCTTGTCAACAGCATTTCCTGCGGTTACAGTTGGTACGGCAATTCCGCCCTCTGCCGCATAAGCGGGCGGCATGTCGACCCTCTCCTCGGTGAGCCGGGGGAGCAGGTCCTGCTGTTTGCGGGCGGGGAAGCCTATGATCTTTGCCGCTCTGCCGAGACGGTCGTTTTCGGACGCGGCTGTGCAAAATATTCGGGAGAGGTCGGCGGCGTCGAGTATGAGCTCACAGTCGGCGTCTCGGCAAAGCTGCCGGCAAAGCTCTGCCATCTTACGATCAAAAATAAGGCCGAGCTTCCGGCGGATTTGGCGGACTCGCTTCGCGCCCGCTTGCTCCTTTATCCGGAGTTTTCTTCTCTTTTCTCGGGCGGACGCCTGATGCCGATCTCGGAGATTTCAATCGAGGCCGCCTTGTTCGCGGCGGCGGACGAGATCTACGACAACGTCGAATGCGGTGATGACTGCGTCTTTATCCAGTGCGCGCTGCCGGACGGCTGCTGCGGATTTATCGTCTCGGCATCTCCCGCAGAAAGCGGGAGTCTGCGTTATATCAAAGACGAGTTTCGCCGCGCGGAGCTGATCCCTTATGCATTTGAGGAATACGAACGGCATGTGAACATGCTGCTGCTTGCGAACGCGTACCGCGGGGACGCACCGTTTTTGTCAGGTCTGCCCGACACCGCCGCGTATCAGACAGTCTTTTTCAGGATCCTCGCTCGCTCCGGTCATGACCAGTCGGGCGGAGCATACGGGTTCAGAGACCAGCTTCAGGACTCGCTCGCGGCGCTGTTTTTCAGACCGGAGCTGACTAAGCAGCAGATACTCCGCTCATGCGCCCGGCAGTACGAAAACGGACGAGTTCAGCATTGGTGGCATCCGTACCCGTTCGGAGGCGGGCTTAAGACAAAATGCAGCGACGACTATATGTGGCTGCCTCTGACAGTCGCGGAATACGTCCTCTCGACAGGGGACTCAGACATTCTTTCTCTGCGGACACCGTACCTTGTCTCGCCGCCTCTCTCTTCCGACGAGGGCGACAGATACGAGCGCGCTGCGGTCGGCGATTACCGCGCGACGGTGCTTGAGCACTGTATTCTTGCCGTTTCCTCTTCATATGAACGCGGGACGCACGGGCTGCCGCTCATCGGCTCGGGAGACTGGAACGACGGTATGAACGAGGTTGGCGTCAAAGGGCGGGGGGAGAGCGTTTGGCTCGCGTTTTTCTTCGCCGTGGTGTACAGAAGATTTTCAGAAATGCTGCGCGCTTTCGCGATAGACCCGATACTCTCGGAAAGGCTCATGTATGAGGCGGACGCGCTCGTATCTGCGGCGGAGCTGACCTCGTGGGACGGAGAATGGTATGTCCGCGCGTTTGACGACGACGGAAAACCGCTCGGCTCAAAGGACTGCGCAGAGTGCAAAATAGACCTTCTGCCGCAGGCTTTCTCCGTCTTTGCGGGCACCGCCTCCGAACGGTCGGAAAAGGCGATGAGTTCTGTGCTCTCCGAGCTTTACGACGAAAAAACGGGGATACTCCGTCTCTTTGCTCCTTCATACGACAAGGTGGAAAAGCACGGCTATATCTGCCGGTATCCCGCCGGCATACGCGAAAACGGAGGTCAGTATACGCATGCCGCAGTGTGGTGCGCCGCAGCGTTCTTTGCCGCAGGAAAGAGGGAAACAGGCACAAAGCTCCTGTCTTCGCTTTCGCCTTACCGCATTTATAAGGACGGCTGCAACGGCGGCCGCTTCTCGTCGGAGCCGTATCTTATGACCGCCGACATCTATTTCGGAGAAGGCATAACGGGCCGCTCCGGGTGGAGCGGATACACGGGCTCCGCCGCGTGGTTCTATATGACCGTCATGAGATATTATCTCGGCATCTCGCTTGTCTCGGGCTGCGTCGTCCTGACGCCCACGGGAGACGTTTCGTACAGCGCCGCAGTCCGCGCCGGCGGGTGCGAGGTCGAGCTCACGGTGTCCGGCGAGGCGGAAGCGAACGGGGATTGGGACGAGACCTTCTCTGTTTCGGCAGGGGAGGCCGTGACGATAAAACCGCGAGGGAGCAAGATGAAAATTTATGTGAAAGTCGAAAACTAAATCGCCGTTTCTATTGCAAAAGACGCCGAAATATTGTAAAATATATACGGCGTCTTTTGCGCGCCCTGAAAGCGAGGTATAATGCTTGAACATACTGCTTGAGACAAACATACTTTCATTTCCCGGTCTCGGTATCGGGGAATTTGAAATAAACAAGACGGCGTTCTCGCTGTTTGGGCGTGATGTCGCATGGTACGGCATCATCGTCACGCTTGCGATTATTTCGGTCTGCGCAGTCGTATATTACAAAACAACGAAAACCGACATCAGCACAGATGACATACTCGACTATTTCATATACTGCATCATTTTCGGAATAATAGGCACGCGGCTTTACTATGTCATATTCGACGGCATAGGGAATTATATCGTCAGTGACCGCGGGCTGTGGGGCAACATCACGGGCACGCTTTACAATATCGTCGCCGTCTGGGAGGGCGGACTTGCCATATACGGCGGCATCATCTCCGTAGCCCTGACTATCGCCGTCGTATCTAAAATAAAGCATATCTCTTTTCTCAAAATACTCGATATGGGCGGTCACGCGGCGCTTCTCGGCCAGGCGATAGGCCGCTGGGGCAACTTCTTCAACGCGGAGGCCCACGGCGGGGAAACGACCGTTTTCTGCCGGATGGGCATCAAAAACTCGCTCGGCGTGACGCATTATTATCATCCGACATTTCTTTATGAATCGCTCTGGAACATCACGGGATTTGTCCTGATCTGCCTGCTTCACAAAAAGATCCGCAAAAAATACGACGGACAGACGTTTTTGTGGTATGTGACATGGTACGGCCTCGGCCGCATGTTTATCGAGGGGCTGCGCACCGACAGCCTCTATATCGGAAACACGGGGATCAGGGTATCTCAGCTTTTGGCGTTCTGTCTCTTTATCGGCGGCGCCGCAACGCTCTCGGTGATGAGATTTAAGATTATGAAAAATAAGAACGCTGCCGTGATTGCCGATACGGACGCGGCAGACGGCGCAGAGATTGCTGACAGCTCAGACGGCGCGAAAAGCTCCGTTGACAAAGCGGAAGAAAACGGTGGCAGCGTTGGCGAGGCTGACATTAAGAGCGGAGGGCAGGACGATGAGCGCGGAGATAGTTGACGGCAGGGCGGTATCCGCCGCCGTGCGTGAACGCATAAAGAAAGCTGCCGAGGGAATGGACGTAAAGCCCGGGCTCGCCGTCGTCATAGTGGGCGACGACCCCGCGTCTCACGTTTATGTCAGGAACAAGAAGCGCGGCTGCGAGGAGGTCGGCTTCCGCTCGTGGGTCTACGAGCTGCCGGAAAATATCCGGGAAGAGGAGCTTTTGTCACTTATAGACAAACTCAACGCGGAGAGCGACGTTCACGGCATACTTGTTCAGCTTCCTTTGCCCGATCACATAAACGAAGAGACAGTGACCGAACGCATTGCGCCCGAAAAGGACGTTGACGCCTTCAGCTCATATAACGCCGGAAGATTGTTTAAGGGCGAACCGGGACTTATCCCGTGCACCCCGCACGGAATAATGGTGATGCTGGAGCACTACGGAATAAGCGTGCGCGGGAAGCGCTGCGTCGTCGTCGGCAGGAGCAACATTGTCGGCAAGCCCGTGGCGCAGCTCCTTCTTGCGGCGGACGGCACGGTCACGGTGTGCCATTCAAAAACAAAGGATCTTGCGTCCGTGACCCGAGACGCGGACATCCTCGTGTGTGCCGTCGGAAAAGCGAATTTCATTACTGCCGATATGGTAAAGCCGGGCGCCGTTGTGATAGATGTCGGCATGAACCGGAACGAAGAGGGAAAGCTCTGCGGAGACGTTGACTTCGCGCATGTTGCCAACACGGCTTCATACATTACTCCGGTCCCGGGAGGGGTCGGACCGATGACGATTTCAATGCTGCTTGAAAATACGCTTCTTGCAGCAGGAAATATAATGAAAAACGAACAGAGGTAAAGACTATGACACTCGTTGTGCTCGCAGCAGGAATGGGCTCCCGTTACGGCGGTCTCAAGCAGATCGACCCTATCACGGAGCATGGAAATTTCATCATTGATTTTTCCGTTTATGACGCAATACAGGCCGGATTTGACCGCGTTGTGTTCATCATCAAGCCTGAAAACGAGGCTGACTTTGAAGAGACGATAGGAACGCGTCTGCGCGGCAAGATCAAGGTCGAATACGCTTATCAGAGACTTGACGACCTCCCGGAGGGCCTCACCATCCCCGAAGGAAGAACGAAACCTTGGGGCACGTCTCACGCGCTGCTCTGCGCCGAGGCTGCCGTCGGCGGCGACGTATTCGCCGTTATAAATGCTGACGACTTCTACGGCCGTGAAATGTACATAAAGATCGCGGAGTTCCTCCGCGGCGTCAAGGAGAGGGGAGAGAGCCGCCACTACTGCATGGTGGGCTATGTCCTCAAGAACACGATGTCCCCGAACGGCACGGTCACACGCGGCATCTGCAAGGCAAACGACGAAGGCAAGCTCACCTCCATTGTCGAGACATTCAAGATTCAGCCTAACGCCTCTATCCCCGAAGGCGCGGAATCGCTCGAAAACGGTGTATGGGTACCGCTTGACGAGAATTCGATAGTCTCCATGAACTGCTGGGGCATGACGGCGGACATATTCGACGAGCTCCGCGGAAACGTCATAAAGACGCTGACAGACCCCGACCGCGACCCGATAAAGTGTGAGGCGCTGCTTCCCACAGCTGTATATGAAATGATATGCGCGGGCAAATGTGAGGTCGATATGCTCACGAGCAACGCTCACTGGTACGGCGTGACGGTCCGTGAAGATAAGCCGACAGTTGCCGCAGGCATAAAGGAGCTCATAAACGCCGGAGTTTATCCCGAAAACCTCTGGGCGTGACTTATACGGAGGGCAAAACAAATGACTGTACTTGTTACGGGCGGCACGGGCTTTATCGGCTCGCATACCGTCGTTGAACTGCTTCTCGCAGGTTTTGACGTCGTTGTCTTTGACAACTTCTACAACAGCAAGCCCTGCGTCATAGACAGGATAAAGAAGATAACGGGCCGCGACTTCAAATTCTACGAAGCCGATATGCTCGACCGCGCGGCTCTCGACAAGATCTTTGACGAAAACAAGATCGACGCCGCGATCCATTTCGCGGGTCTCAAGGCCGTCGGCGAATCAGTAAAGATTCCGCTCACATACTATTACAACAATATCGCGGGGACGATAAATCTCTGCGAGAGCATGGCGGCGCACGGCGTCAAGCGCATCGTCTTCTCATCCTCGGCGACAGTGTACGGCGAACCCGAAAGCGTTCCCATGCGCGAGAATTTCCCGATAACGCACGCCACAAACCCTTACGGGGAGACGAAGATAATCATCGAGCGCATCCTCTCAGATCTCTGCAATTCCGATCCCGAGTGGAGCGCATGCTGCCTGCGTTACTTCAATCCTATCGGTGCGCACAAGAGCGGGCTCATAGGCGAGGACCCGATGGGCATCCCGAACAACATCATGCCGCGCATACAGAAGGTCGCGATGGGAGAATGGGACGCAATAACTGTTTTCGGCACCGACTACGACACGCCTGACGGAACGGGCGTCCGCGACTACATCCATGTGACCGACCTCGCGCAGGCGCACATAGCGGCGCTCAAGCGCGCCGCCTCCGTTACGGGATGGGAGACGTACAACATCGGCTGCGGCAGAGGATATTCCGTCTTTGAGGTCATAGATGCATACGAACGCGCATGCGGAAAGCCCATCAAGCGCGATATTCAGCCTCGCCGTGCGGGTGATATTGCCGTTTCATACGCAGACCCGACCCGCGCCAAAGAGGTACTCGGCTGGGAGGCAAAGCTGACGATAGACGATATGTGCCGCGACTCCTACAACTTCAGAATAAAAAATCCGAAAGGGTACGAGGACTGAAATGAGCGTTAAAAAGACTTCTTTCGGCAAAACGAAGGACGGCGTCTCCGTCACCGCCTACACGATGGACAACGGCTGCGGCATGTCGCTCACGTTTATCGACCTCGGCGCGACTGTAACATCCATCATAGTGCCGGACAGAAACGGTGCTGCCGCTGACGTTGTCGGTGGGTATGACGACCCGGATACATACCTCTCGGGCGTCGGTTATCCCGGAGCTGTGCTCGGACGCTTCGGCAACCGCATCAGCGGCGCCAAATTCACCCTCGACGGCGTCGAATATAGGCTCTACGCTAACGACAACGTAAAAAATCACCTCCACGGCGGCAAGATCGGTTTTGACAGGCGGATGTGGGACGTGAAAATATTAAACGACGGGGACGAACCCAAGGCGGAGCTTTCTTACGTTTCTCCCGACGGAGAAGAGGGGTATCCCGGGACGCTCGGCGTCAAGGTGTACTATTCGCTTTCAAAAAAAGGCGAATTTAAAATACGGTATACTGCCGTGACCGACAAAAAGACAGTCCTCAACCTGACGAACCACTCATACTTCAATCTCTCCGGTTTCGAGAGCGACACGATACTGGACCATGAGGTAATGATAAATTCCAAGGCGTACCTCGAGGCAGACTCCGAGCTGATACCGACCGGCAGACTGATCCCGGTCGATGGCACGCCGCACGATTTCAGAACACCGAAGACTGTCGGCAGAGATATATGCAGCGACGATGTCCAGCTCAAATACGGCAAGGGGTACGACCACTGCTTTGTCCTCGAAGGTGACGGCGAAATCAGACTTGCCGCGCGCGTGCGCGACCCCAAGTCCGGGCGCGTGATGGAGGTCTATACAAATCAGCCGGCCGTCCAGCTTTACACGGGAAACTGCCTTGAGGAGACGGAGCCTCCGTATAAGGGCGGCGTCCGTAAGCGGAAAAACGCCGCGCTCTGCCTTGAGACCGAGCACTATCCCGACAGCCCCAATCATCCCGAATTTCCGTCAACGGTGCTCGAGCCGGGACAGACATACGACTACACGACCGTATTTGCTTTTTCCGCACAGTAAAGAACGGCTCCGGTGACATTATTGTGAAAGCAGTCGTTCCCGCAGAATTTGACGGCAAAACCGCGGGTTCGTTCCTCCGTGCGCTCGGCGCGTCCGGCACGCTTATAAAGCGTGTCAAGACGCGCCCGCACGGACTTACGTTAACCGGCACGGACGCTGAGACACGGGACGTAACCGTCCGCGATATTGTCAGGGCGGGGGACACCGTCTTTTTTGATGACGCCGACACGTTCGAGGATGAAAACGAATATGTCTTTCCCGCCGACATACCGCTCGACTATATTTATGAGGACGACGACGTTTTCGTCGTAAACAAGCCCGCCGGCATGCCTACGCATACGTCGCACGGGCACTATATGGACACGCTTGCAAATGCGCTCTGTCATGAGTACAGAGTTCGGGGCGTGCCGTTCGTTTTCCGTGCGGTCAACAGGCTCGATGCAGATACGAGCGGCGCCGTTCTGCTTGCAAAGAGCCGCATTTCAGCTTTCCGCCTGTCAAAGGACATGGCATCCGGAAGGATCAAAAAGGTCTATCTCTCGGTCCTTGACGGAGAGATAGATGTGCCTTGCGGCGAAGTATACAACATAAGGTCATATATAACGCGCCGCGAGGACACAATAATACTGCGTGAGTCGCATCCGCTTGACGAATACGGCGGCACGGACGCCGAATTTGCCGAAACGGTATACGCCTGTTTACGCAAATCAGACGGACATTCGCTCGTTGCCGCATCCCCTGTGACGGGGCGGACACATCAGTTGAGAGTCCATTTTTCCTCGCTCGGTTTTCCGATAGAGGGCGACGAGCTCTACGGCGGTTCGAGGGAGCGAATCGGACGTCAGGCGCTGCACGCGTTCTGCCTCGGCTTTCCACTGTCGGACACATCAAGACTAACCGTGACAGCCCCGGTGCCCGAAGACATCGGAAGGCTTATTTCGTGCTTTGGCATATCAACGGAAGAAATACTCGATTTTATAAAAGGAGCCTTTTAACCTTTTAAGGCATCATTTTTTATCGGACGGACGGGAAATGAGATCTGCTTTTAAAACAATTAGAAAATATGTGCCGGTCGTACCGATGGTAATTTTCGCCCTGCTTCCGGCAGCGGTGCTGGTCCATCTGATCGGCGCGTTTTCTCCGCGCTTTGCAGACTTTTTCAACATACATATCGCCTCCGTCATTCGCGCCATACTGGCTTTTATTACTGGTTTTCTTCCTTTTTCTCTTGCGGAAACGGTCGTGTTGTTTCTTCCCGTCGCTCTTATTGTGACCGTATGCGGGGTCATACCAAACATAGCGTCCGACAAGGTCAAGAGCTGGCGCTACATTTTTTCTCTTTTGTCCATAATCGCGTACCTTTACACTGCCTTTGTCTTTACGCTCGGCACAGGTTATCAGGGAACCTCGGTCACTGATAAGCTCGGCGTCACCCGCCGCGGGATCTCCGCCGAGGATCTGTACGAAACGGCTGAGGCTCTGACTGAAGCTGTGAACATATCATCGGAAAAGGTCGAGTTTGACGAAAACGGCTCCTCCGTTATGCCTTACGATCTCGACGTGCTGAACGACAAGCTGTGCGACGCATATATAAAGGCGGCGGAAAAATATGATTTTATTGCGCCGCTGCGGGCAAAGGTCAAACCAATAGCCCTCAGCAAGCCGATGACATATACGCATATTTCCGGCGTATACACCTTCTTTACCGGGGAAGCAAATCTGAATATCAATTTTCCGGATTATACCGTCGTATATACGATGGCGCACGAGATGTCTCATCAGCGAGGCATCGCGCCTGAGGATGAGGCGAATTTCATGGCGTACCTTGTCTGCATGGAGAGCGACGACCCTTATATCAGATACTGCGGCACGGAAAGTCTTCTCGAATACGTTTATTCTGCGCTCGCAAAAGCCGACCGCAGCCTTTATAAGGAGTGCAGGGCAAAGCTCGACAGGCACGTTTCCGGTGAAATGGCTGCGTATAACGCCTTTTTTGAAAAATACGAAGAGAACGTTGCCGCCACTGTATCGGGAACGATAAACAACACATATCTGACGATACAGGGCACAGAGGGAACGAGGAGCTACGGACTTGTCGCAGACTTAGCCGTTATATCATATCTTGACGGTAAGCTGACGTTTGAACCGTGAGCGAGAACATGATCTTTATCCGGCACGTTTTTCCTTGACGGGGAATATATTTATATTAGTCTTTAATTTGCACGGGTCCAATCGCCGCTTTGTTGTGCACGATGACGATATCGCTCACTGCATCGGCGGCAATTATGTACAAAGAGTGCAATTTTGTGAACAAAAATAAAAATTTTTTTTTAACACTTTCTTTTCATTCCGTATTCTGCTATAATATAATGGATGTGCCATGAAAAATTGCACGTTCAGCTTTTTGAGTTTTATCTGCGCGGCACCTTGCCGCACGGTTTGAATATATTCCCGAAGGAGGGGACATTATTATGGATAAGCTTGTCATCGACGGCGGAGTACCGCTTCGTGGCAGCGTAGACGTAAGCGCCATGAAAAATGCCGCTTTGCCTATTATATATGCTTCAATTCTTGTCGCCGGAAAATGTCGGCTTGAAAATCTTCCCGACATAAGCGACATTACGATATCTTTTGAAATCCTGCGCGGTATGGGAGCGACTATCACCCGCGTTGACGATACAACAATTGAAATAGACACCGAAAACCTCGTCGGGTCCACGTCTGACAAGGACCTTGTCGGCAGAATGCGCGCTTCGTATTATCTGCTTGGCGCGGAGCTCGGCAGATTCGGAAAATCTCACGTCGGTTATCCCGGCGGATGCGATTTCGGAGTAAGACCTATTGACTATCACATAAAGGGCTTTGAAGCGCTTGGCGGAGAGGTCACGACAGACAGCGAATACATAACTATAAGCGCGCCTCTCGGCGTGCGCGGAAACGGCGTTTACTTTGACGGCATATCGGTCGGAGCGACGATAAACGTCATGCTCGCCGCCGTTCTCGCAAAGGGAATAACCACAATAGACAACGCGGCGAAAGAACCGCACGTCGTCGATGTCGCGAACTTTTTGAACACCTGCGGCGCAAGGATAACCGGCGCCGGAACCGATATGATAAAGATCCGCGGAGTAGAAAAGCTCCACGGCTGCACATACGCCATAATCCCCGACATGATCGAGGCGGGCACATTCATGATCGCCGCCGCCGCGACAAACGGTCACATAAAGATCAACAACGTCATTCCTAAGCACCTTGAGGCTATCGCCGCAAAGCTCGAGGAAATGGGCGCCGAGGTCGAAATGCTCGACGACGCCGTTATAGTCACGGGCGGGGAAACATACAGGAAAACGAACATAAAGACGATGCCGTATCCGGGCTTTCCTACCGATCTTCATCCCCAGATGGCGCCGCTGTTATCGATCGCGGACGGTGTCAGCAACATAAAGGAAACTATATGGCCGGAGCGCTTCAGATACGTCAAGGAGCTCCGCCTCATGGGAGCAAATATCTCCGTAAACGAAGACACCGCGACGGCGACGATAAAAGGCGTCGGTTCGCTCCATCCCGCGCGCGTGAGAGCCGTTGACCTTCGCGCAGGCTTCGCGGTTTTAATTGCCGCGCTGATGACGGCAGGGGAGACCGAAATATTCGACATCAAATATATCGAGCGCGGATATGAGGACATCGTAAAAAAGCTCACGGGCCTCGGTGCTCACATAAAAAAAGTTCCCGTCACGCCCGACGATATGAACGGGATGTCTCAAAAGATAGGATAAGGGTATAATAAATATATAAAATAACCGGAGGTTTTAAAATGAAGGTCACAAAAGACATGATAATCACGGACGTTCTTGAGATGGACCGTGAGACCGCACAGTTCTTCTTTGAGATTGGTATGCACTGCCTCGGATGCCCCGCATCCGCCGGCGAGACTATCGAGGAAGCCTGCGCCGTCCACGCGACAGACGCTGACGCGCTTGTCGATAAGATAAACGCTTTTCTTGACAGCAAGAACAAATAAGCCGCAAAAGTAAGGCGGGACGCTCTTTACTGCGCCCCGCCGATTTTGCTTATGGATAAAAATATTATATTGAGCAAAAGGCTCGCCGCCGCCGCGTCATACATAAGAAAAGGCGCGGTATTCGCAGATATAGGAACGGATCACGGGCTGCTCCCGATTTACGCCGTTGTGAATGCCGGCGCGTGCCGCGCGTATGCATCCGATGTCAACATCGGTCCGCTTGATAGGGCAAAGGAGAACATATCGCGCCTGTGTAACCTCTCGGCGCCGCCGACGTGTGTTCTGACGTCGGGATTTGACGGTATGGAGGAGTTCGGGCTAACCGATGCCGCGATATGCGGTATGGGCGGCGAGCTCGCGGCAGAAATAATTCTAAAGGGAAAAGAAATCGTGTCAAAGCCCGGTTTTCGGCTTATAATTCAGCCTATGACAAAACCGGAAGCGGCAAGGCGCGGGCTTTGGAGAGCAGGTTTCGACGTTACATCTGAAACAGTCGTCTTTGAAGACGGCAAATATTATACCGTGATTTGCGCCGATTTCTGCGGTGCTGATACGTCAGGAGCGCATGATGATTTTGAAGCGGCTTACGGAGATTTTGCCGTAAAGCGATTTGAAAGCGCTGAGGTGAGAGCAGGCTATCTGGCGCACGAGATCGCAAAATTCGAGCGGATCGCAAAAGGAAAGGCGCACGCCGGGCTTCCTGTCTCGGAGGAGAAAGGCGTTATAAAACTGCTTTCGGAACATGCAATAAATCAACGGAGGGAACAAAATTGAGCATCAGGATTCGTGAGCTCGTCTCTTTTTTTGACGAGCGGATACCGAGCAGTCTATCATGCGAATGGGACAACGACGGCGTTATGGTTTGCATAGATAAAGAAGCGCCTGTAAAGCGGATAATGTTCACTCTTGACGTGACCGTCCGCGCGCTTGAATACGCTGACGCACACGGCTGTGATACCGTGATATCCCATCATCCGCTAATATTCAGGCCTATATCATCGCTTTCATGCTTTTTGCCCGAGAACGTGTCCGCCGCCGCGGCAATTTATGCAGTCAGGCACGGGATAAATGTTCTTTCGTATCATACAAGGCTTGACGCTCTGCCGCAGTACGGCGTAAACGATACGCTCGCTGATATCATCGGCCTTGACGGGCGCGAACCTTTCGGGCCTGCGGGCGAGGTCATCGGAAGAATAGGCATGCTTGGAAAGCGGATGTCGTTTCAAGACTTTTGCTTGGAGATAAAGCAAAAGCTCGGTTCAGGCGCGCTCATTGTAACAGACTCGGGGAGGGAAGTCGAGCGCATCGCCGTTCTCGGCGGCGACGGAAAAGACTTTCTGAAGAGCGCCGTTTTATCGGGAGCCGATACATTCGTAACCGGCAGGTGCAGCTATAACGCGGACGTCGACGCCGCAACATACGGCATAAATGTCGTCGAAGCCGGACATTTTAACACGGAATACCCGGTGCTCGCTTCCGTCGAAAAGCTCATATCGAGTCAGTTTGCGGGATTTGAATTTGTCTACTACAAGCACGACGCTACAAAAGCGGTATAAAATAATGCGGAGAGCGTGCGCTCTCCGCATTGTCTTTATCTGTATTTTTCGGCTTCCGCCTGTGCTATGGCGTCGCACCGCTCGTTATATTCGTGTCCGGCGTGACCTTTTGTCCAGGCACAGCTGATATCGTGGACAGAGGCAAGCTCCAGCAGTCTTTCCCAAAGGTCGGGATTGAGGGCAGGGGTCTTATCGGCTTTCTTCCATCCGTTTTTCTTCCATGAGGAAGCCCAGCCTTTTGAAAGACCGTTTATAACATATTGGGAGTCGGAGACGAGCTCGACCTCACACGGAGTTTTCAGCGCCTCAAGTCCTTTGATGACTGCCGTGAGCTCCATGCGGTTGTTCGTCGTCTCACGTTCGCCGCCAGAGAGGACTTTCTCGGTTTCTAAGTACACGAGGATAGAACACCAGCCTCCGGGACCCGGGTTTGATTTGCAGGAGCCGTCTGTATAAAGGAAAACGTGTTTCTTTTGCAAGACCGATTATTTAAGTGTGTTCTTTATGCCTTCGCACCAATCGACGATCTCTGCGCGCTCTGTGTCGGAGAGCTTAGAGCTGAAGAGGCTCCCGCCTGCGACGAGAAGGACATTGTCCGAAATAGCATGTGTGCCGGCTTCGGCGACTGTGTTCATAAGCTCGCTCATCGCGGGGGTTATCTTCTTGTCCTTGCTTTCAAATACGAAAGCGACATTTGACGCTCTTGCGGGCGTAAGCTCCTTTGCAAAGAGGCGGACCTTATCCTCGACTTTGCTGCCTACGGAAACAACGAGCACTACGAGGCGCTCACGGTCGCAGGAATAAGCGGGTGGTATCGTGTCGGCTATGGAGCGCTGGTCGTCCTGAGCCTCACCGAGAGCAACGGCGTAATTCACGATTTTTTTGTTGCCTGACGAATAGAGAACACGCATTTTCATATGAGAGTTCCTCCGAATAAAAAATTTTGTTCGGCGCGACGAGCCTTTTGCTCACAAAAAGGAGCTCATGATTACGCCTATACATCATTATAACATATTGCGCGGCTTTTTTGTACTATTTTTATAAAAATCGTTATTATTTTTTTGCAAAAGAAAACCGAGGCTCTTTACTCACTTAAAAAGCCTCGGTTTCTTTTATTTACTTCGATGAACTTCTGCCGATGTTGATCAGCCGTATTATAATGGGGGTAACAACAAAATTGATTGCAAGCTCAATAAGGAAGTTGACCCCGATATAAACCATGATTATATAAAGGGCTGCGCTGTTGTAGCCGTTCGTCGCAGCCTCCGCCGAAAGCGTAGGAAGGAAGAAAAGCAGGCAGCCGATAAAGAATACGCCCGTGTTCACGATAGGGGAGACAATGGCAGCGACGGCAGCCGCAAGCGTCTGATTGAACTTTTCAAGCAGCCTGTACGAAAGCCCTGCGGCAAAGCCCGCAGCAGCTCCTTTGACAAGGACCGTGATATACGTTCCTATCGGGTTGATTCCGAGGAAAGCCGCCGCGTCACCTGAGACAAGCACAGCGACTCCGAAAACGAACCCGAGCCATGCTCCGGCTCCTGCACCGTAAAGCGCCGCGCCTACGACTATCGTGACGAGCGCAAACGATGCAATTGAGAAAAATCCTGGATGAATGAATGTGCTGACTATCTGCAGCACAAACACTATGGCCGTGAAAAGCGCGACCCCCACGAGCTTCCTCGTTTTCTCGTGGTTCTTTGTTACCGTATTCATTTTTCACCTCCGGGACTCAAACCCGTGCTGCCGCCCGCGAATACGTCGGTGTGGCGCAGTTTGATTTATAATTGACGGCCTTAGCCGTAATTATACAATAATAATTATACAAAATTTTATAGCCGCGTTATTTTGTGTTCTTCCTATAAAGCGCGGCAATTCCTTTTATTGTAAGGGAAGCATCGTAGGCGAATTTGTTCCTGCAATGGTCAGTTATAAGTTTGCCAAATTCTCCCGTAGCAACAAGACCGAGCTTTGCGTCAGGACGGTCAGATGTCTTGCTGACAGTCTCTCTTATATTCCTTACATATCCGTCGAGCATCACGGCGCTGCCGTATACGATGCCGGATCTTACGGATTCGTCGGTATCGCGTCCTATAAGCGGCAGCTTTCCGCCGTCTATCGGAACGGATTCGAGCAGCTCGGCGTGCTCATGAAGAGCCGACGCCGATATGCGCAGACCGGGAGTAATAACTGTTCCTATAAGTGTTCCGGTGCCGTCGATAACAGTTATCGTATTGGCGGTGCCTGCGTCAAAAATAACGAGCGGAGGCTCCGCAGTAAGAAGCGCCGCGGCTGCATTAGATACAATGTCTGCGCCGAGGCACGCGGGATCGTATATACTTATGCGAAACCCGGTTTTAATTCCGGGACAAATAATATACGGTGGACGGCCTGAGAGAGTTTCTGCGGCGTCTGATACGGCCGTGAGCGCGCTCGGAACAACGCAGGATATCGCGGAGCTGTCGATAACAGGATCGAGGCCGCCAAGCTTCAGACGGAGAATATCTTTTATAAGAACCGAGTATTCGTCAGCGCAGGCATTTTTGCGAAGCGCAACTTTTGATGAGACAACGAGCTTTGTCTCGTCGCCGGAAATATCAAACAGGCCGAACGAAACGCTCGTATTTCCGATATCAAACGCAAGCAGCATCTTTCTTCCTCCTTGATCGCTTCCCCTGATTATACAAAATTTGCATTTTGTATAATTGGCTTGGGGCTCGGCTCGGGTAGCGCCAGCGCGGCCCCACTCCGCCTTGCGGGCCCTCTTCGCTCGTTTTGCCGTTTCCGGACCCTCGGCATCTTCGCTTGAAAAAACCTCTCGTATACGTTGGCGGTTGTGGGTTCTGCTTGGCTCTCCTTTCCATAATCGTTAGTTCACGTCCGAATCATTATACATCAGCCGAAGTGAAAAAGCAAGCCCGTATATTGAATTTACAAAAAAGACAATTATAAAATTAGAAAAGCCCTATTTCTTATACCCGTTATTCGGCAAAATATGTTATAATATATCGTAAAGGTTTTATTGCGCGCGTTCGCGCTGCGCATCTGACCGAAATTTTTTGAAACGGGATTATGCTGTGCTCACCTTTCCGCTGAACGACTATTATGCCGCGACTCGCCTTGACCCGTCACGCCCCGACGACGCGGCGCGCATGTCGAATATATTTGACGTATACGCCAAGCAAGGCATAAAATGTGTGTACTTTACCTTTCCCGTTTCGTTTGACGAAACTGCATCTTTACATCTGACCCGTCGGGCTGAATTTGCCGACCGTATCCGCGGCCTGCACAAGCGAAAGACATCTGTTTCCGTCGTGTCCGAGATCTCGCTCACCGATAAAGCGCTCGCCTTTCCGGGACTTCACAGATTGGCATTTCGCTATAACAAAGCCGAATATATTTTCCTGCGTATCCCGCCCTCCGGCGATACGGACGCACTGAGGACCATTCTCCACGCTCTGATCTTCAGACATAAGCTGATTCCAGTAATACTTGAAACGGAAAAAGTTCTCCTTACAGTCCCCGAAGATGCTGTAAATTCAGTACTCAGCATACCTCGCGCCGTCTATCAGATAGACCTTCACAGCCTCAGTACGCACAACACGCGCCGGCTCGTTTCAGGCCTTTATACATCCGGCAAAACGGTCGTTTTTGGCAGCGGAAACAGATTTGACCTTTGCGTATATAATAACCCTGAATATTATACAAAATTATTGTCTCAGACACTCGGAGCCGACAATTACGGCCTGTTCATCCTTCAGCACAATCGTGTTTTTCGGTAAGCTCACGCTTCATTTCATATTTTCTTCTCGTCGCTTCTCCGCCGCGAATATGCCGTTCCGCCTTGTTCTTTTCGAGAACGGCCTTTACCCGACAGAAAAGCTCATTGTTCGTCTCCCTCAGCTTCACGGAAACGTCTTTGTGAACGGTTGACTTTGAAATTCCGAAGTAAGACGCCGCGCCCCTTACTGTTGCATCATAACGTATTATGTATTCCCCTATCAGCTCTTCCCTGTCCTTTGTTCCCAAAGATATTCTCGACCTGTATGCCCTCAATTTATTCGACGCCTCATTTTCGTTTTTTGTAGCTGTAACAATAATTATGAGAGGCGCCGCTTTTATATTACAATAGGAACAGATAATAAGGAGCCGTTCTTTTCATGAAAAGCGAAAACGAAAAATACCTGCCCTCAAACGTCTTTGAAGGGCTCACATCGATAAGAGCTATAATAAGATCGCGTGAGCTCGGGATATCAGACCGTCCCGTTCACGAGATACTGTTTGATACCGCGAAAAAGGATAAATATATGCGGGAGCTGCGCTGGCTTGAACGTATGTCAAAGAAGCATGGATTTTCGCTCACCGAGACTACATCCGATAAAATCGACTCGCTCACTCTCGGCACGCGTCACGGCGGTTTTGTCGTCATGTGCGGTGAGAGGGCCACTCCCGAGCTCTGCCCCGACGATATCAAGGAAAACGGGTTTTACGTCATGCTTGACGGGATCGAGGATCCGTATAATTTCGGCACCGCAGTCCGTTCCGTATACGCCTCCGGCGCAGACGGATTAGTTCTTCCGCCGCGAAACTGGATGACTGCCGCCGGGATAGTCTGCCGCTCGTCCGCGGGCGCGTCGGAGCTTGCTTCTATTTATTCGGAGGACCCCTCATCCGCTATCGACAAATTCAAAAGCAGAGGCTACAAGATCGTTGCGGCGGAAAAAGAAAACTCAGTCTCTATGTACGACGTGTCACTTCGCCGCCCTCTGTTTCTCCTTATAGGCGGCGAGATGAGAGGGATATCAAAAAAACTTATGTCAAAAGCCGATGTGACGGTCAGAATAGATTACGGACGCGACTTCCCTGCGGCGCTGTCCTCGCAGTCATCCGCTGCAATACTTGCCTTTGAAGTTTACAGGCAGAATCTCAAATAATGCTTCCGCATCAAAAAAATCCCCGAGACCTTACGATCTCAGGGATTTTGTTTCGGGTGAATGATGGGACTCGAACCCACGGCCTTCAGGGCCACAACCTGACGCTCTAACCAACTGAGCTACACCCACCGTATCAGCTGACGGACAAACGCCTGTGCGACATC
>CANQYV010000023.1 GCA_947628165.1 uncultured Clostridia bacterium
CTGTTCGCCGTAGGCATGCTCCTGTCCCGCCTCGGAGAGACGGAATAGGGTTGAGTTCTCAACCGCAACGAGCTTCACCCTTCGCCCTGCCAAGCCAATCCCAGCCCCAAAAAGTTTGAAAAAGGGGTCCGGGGGAAAAAATTTATTAAATTTTTTCCCCCGGATAGCTTTAATATTCTATTTTCACTCCGGGCGCTTCGCGCCGCATTCGGGGCAGAATTTGCCGGTGTTTACGGCGCCGCAGGAGCACTTCCATTCAGCGGAGGGGCGCTTCGCACCGCACTCGGAGCAGAATTTGCCGGTATTCACGGTGCCGCAGGAGCACGTCCACGTCTCGGACGCCGGCGCGGGAGCCTGCGCCGGTGCGCTTGCTCCGGCGTTCCCCATTGCGAAGAGCGTACCGGCATTCATGCCGCCGGCCGCCGCTGCCATGTTCATGCCCATAAATCCGCCGACGGCGCCGTTGGGATTCGCGGCCGCCGCCTTCATCGCGTCCGCCTGAGCGCCCGCGAGCGTTGCCGCCGCCATCGTCGGGTCGCGCATGATGGCGGTGCGCTGCGCCTGCTTGATGAGCTCGGCGTCCTCCTCGGGCAGCGTTATCGGGTTGAGAGCGACGGAGACGACCGTGATGCCGCGCGTGTCGTGCCACTTGTTCGTCAAAGCCTCGTTCATCGCGTCGGCAAGCTCGAGCGCGTGCGCGGGGAGCGCCGACGGGCGGACGCCCGCCTCCGATATCTTCGCGAACGCGGGCTGGAGCGCCGTCACAAATTCCGTTTTGAGCTGGGCGTCTATCTCAGAGCGGCGGAACTCGCGCCCGACGTTGCCGCAGACGTTGGAATAAAAGAGCAGCGGGTCCGAGATGCGGTACGAGTAGATGCCGGAGCAGCGGACGGAGACGTCAATGTCGAGACCGATGTTGCGGTCGAGCACGCGGAACGGTATGGGATTCTGCGTGCCGAAGCGGTTCTCCACGATCTCCTTCGTGTTGAAGTAGTAAACGCGCACGTCGCGGGCCGCGTCTCCCGCATACGAGATGCGGCGGCCTATCGTGCGGAACGTGTTCATGATGGCATCCCCGAGGTCGCCGCAGAAGATGCTCGGCTCGGACGAGGAGTCAAATGTGAATTCGCCCGGCTCGGCGCACACCTCGACGACGCGCCCGGAGTCCGCGATTATCATGCACTGACCTTCGGCGACGACGATGCCGCTCCCGTTTGAGATGACGTTGTCGTCGCCGCGGTTTTTGCCCCCTGTCATCTTTCTGCCCCTGACGACGAGCACGTCCGACGGCAGCGCGTCACAGACGAAGTATTCGCGCCAGCTGTCGCGAAGCGTTCCGCCGACGGCGGAGAGAGCCGATCTGATAAGTCCCATTTTCTTTTGTTCCTCCTTGGTTTATTTCAGTTTTGCGTAAAGGTCGTAATTTAAGATGTTGGACGCTATCGCGAAGCGGTTCTTCACGATCTTGATATACGCGTCAAGGTAGCCGTCCGGCATCTCCCACGACGAGTCGAGCTTGTAGACCTTCTCGTAGCGGCTGTTGTACACTATCTTGTCGGTTACGAAGCTCTGATTCGATATCATCGCGAGGCCCGGCGCGTCGGAGAGAATGTCGGAGCCGGAGTAGAGGCGCGAGTCGAACTCGAAGCCGAACAGATTCAGAAGCGTCGGCAGCACGTCGACGGGGCAGCAGGGCTTTGTGACCGTGACGGGCTCCATCGCGGAGTTCCAGAGGATGAGGGTGCTCATGTAGCGGTCGAGCGCGTCGTACATCATCTTTGAGTCGTTCGCCTCGCGGTACTCGGAATCCGTGAGCCCGTAGGGGTAGTGATCGGTCGAAAGGCAGATGACGGTGCGGTCGAGCTTGCCCGCCTCCTCGAGTTCGGAGATGAGATATTCGAGCGCACGGTCAAGCTCTATGGCGCACGCCATGTAAGCGCGGCACGGGTCGCTCTTGTTTATCGACGTGACAAGGTCGCGGTTCTTGTCCGCTATCGAGTTGAGCCCGCCGAATTTGTAGTTGTGATGCATGCTGACCGTCATATAGTATGTGTGGAACCGCTCCTCGCCGATGTAATCGGGGAGCGTCCGCTGCATCATGATAAGGTCGGATTCGGGCCAGCCGGACAGCCCGCCGATGTCCTCCTTGCCGTGGAACTCGTAGCCGAGGTTCGGATGCGTGATGTTGCGGCTGTAGTATGACGCCGTGTGGTCGTGATACGCGCGCGTCTTTATACCGAGAGCGTTGAAGAACGCGCCTATGTTGCGGTCCATCGTGTTCTTCGAGGACGCGATGAAGCTGCCGTCGTTCTTCGGCTTCGTCAGGTCGGGCAGAAGCCCCGTCAGAAGCGCGTACTCGCCGTTTGTGGTGTTCGACGGGAACGTCGTCCAGTAATTTTCAAATATGAAGCCGCTGTGCGAGAGCTTGTAGAGCGTCGGCGTCAGCGTCTCGTCGACGGCAGCCGGGGAGAAGGACTCGGCGCAGATGAGGATCAGATTGTAGTCCTTGAACATGCCCGTGTACTTGTTTTTCTTCGTCGGCTCGAGCGCCGCGAGATACTCGAACACGCGCTTCACGTTCTCGTCCTTCTCGTTTGCCGCGAGCGAGGCGAAGTCGAGGGAGTCTATCTTGTTGTAAACGGATGTCGGCGCGGGAGGCTCGACGGTGCCGGTGCCCGTGTCCTCTGGACCGGTGCCGCCGCCCGTCTCGGCAGGCGGCGTTGTGCCCTCGGCGGTCGTGTCGTCGCCGTCGTCGGGCGGCGCGACGATCTCGGGAATTTCGGGGTCAAGCCCCGTGTCGCCGTCCCCGCCGAAAAGGAGGAAGCCGACGTCGTGCCGCGTCGTCGTGAGAAGGCCGAGCTTTTCGACGCTGAGGTCGAGGATCAGGTCGTTCGCGTGGTAGATCTTGTTCGCCGAGTGCTCGCCCGAGCCCGAGAACATGAGCGCGAAGAGCGCTATCAGCTGGCACGCGGCGGCGAGGACGACGAGCGTTGCCGAGCGGCGCAGGTTCCGCTTGTTTTTCGGGCGGACGTAGATCTTTCCGAGCGGCAGGAGCGCCACCGGGAGAAAGAGCAGGATTATTATCGGCAGGCACTCCCACACGGCAAGCATGATAGTGCCGAAGAAGTTTTTGAACACGTCGTCCCCCATGCCGATCTGCCCGAACGACATGAACGAGCGGAACGAGTGAAAATACACGACCTGCACGGAGAAGATGAGCATGACGGGGAGCGAGAGCGCGTACCGCAGAATCATGGCGACGCGCTCATCGAAAAGGTCGCAGATAAAGCCGAAGAGCGCGCCCACGGGGATCGCGAGCAGGAGGGGATATAAAAACGATATGTTTTTAAATTCCGCGATGTGGAATACGGCCTCGAGATATGAAAATGTCACGATAAAGTAGAGCGGCGAGAAGAACGCGCGCAGAAGCGGCGGCGCCGCCGACCTCCGGCGTGCGGCGGGCGCGCGCCGGGAGGGATTTGTGTATCTGTCCATCCTTATTTTTTCATCTCACTTTCGGTTCAGAAATGTCTTCCTCCGCCGCCGTGGCTGACGCCGGAGCTGCTGCTGTGCGAGCTGCCTCCGCCACCGCCGCTTTCGGAAGCGCGGGGTGTCTTTGAAACGTGGCTTGAGAGGAATATGTCAAGCGCTCCCGTCAGGCGGAAGCTGTTTTTGACCGCGTAATCTGCGGCGGAAAATTTGCCGTGCGCGCCGCTTGTCATGTACCACATGATGCCGACGGACAAAAGGGCGATGACGGCGGGCGCGAGGAACACGGCGGCGAGCCGCGCGCCCGTGTCGTTCCGCTTTGAGGCGGAGTGTGCGTTTCTCGTCTCTATCGCATCACCCGCGGACCCGGCGCCGTCCCTGAAGGCGCGCGCCCAGTCGCCGTCGCGCAGCGCGTCCATCATGTCGTCAAGGATATATTCTATTTCGATGTCGCTGATTTGATTTATCGCCTCGCCGCACGTCGAGATATAGACCTCGCGCTCGCCGGTGCTGATGAGAAAGAGGACGCCGGAGTTTCTGTCTCCCATGCCGTAGCCGCCGTAGTCGTAGGCGTCGTCGGCGTACGCGGCGGCGGATTTTCCGCCGAGCGAGCCGGTCAGGAGAAAGACGCAGTCCATGGAATATTCGCGGCGGAAGTCCTCGGAGGCGGAGGCGAGACGCGAGCACTCGGAATCGTCAAGCGTGCCCGTGTAGTCGAGCACGCGGTCGAGCGAGGCGTCATACGCGAAAACGGCGGGGATGAGGGAAAGTGCGAGAAGTAATGCTGTGAGCGGCAAAAGCGCCGTTTTGAAAATATTTCTCATACGCGCCTCACAGAAGAAAGAGAAGTGCGGCGAGGACCGCGGCCGTGACGCCGTAAATGCCGGCGAACCACGCGGCGGCGCGTCCGACAGAGACGGGGAGCTTGCCTGCGACCTTGCCGGTCTGCCCGTTTATCGCGTATGTGAGGCGCTTTCCGCGGTAGTCGTAATGGAGCAGCCACACGGGGAGCATCGCGTACACCACCTTGCCGTCCGTTATTTTTACCGACATGCTCGTCGGCAAAACGGAGGAATATCCGATGACGGTCGCTGTCAGCGCCGCCTCTACCGAATGGCGCACGCGCGCGTCCGCGCGCGTTTTGGATTCGTCCGCGCCGACGTCGTATCTGTCGGCGAGAAAGCCAGAGAGGTAGCCGGTGCCGAATTCCGTGAGCTCGCGGTAGTCGAACGGCTCGATAGACTCCATCAGCGTGTCGTCCGCCTTGCGGGAGCCGTCCGCGGGGATCTTGGAAAACGACAGCCCGCCGCGCCTGTATACGCGGAAGCGCTTTTCCTCGGTGTAGTTGTATTTTGAGTCGGACCAATGGCGCACCTTCGTGCCGATATATGTCGCCCTTCCGTCCGCGTCGCAGTCGAAGAGCCAAAACGGGACGTAGAGCCCCTGCGCCTCGCCGAAGCGGAGGTCGTCGATAAATCTGCGGGGCAGAAGCGGCTTGTGACGGCAGTATTCGGACATGCGCGCCTTTGCCTCCTCCGCGCTGACGCGGAAAGGGATCAGAAAGTCCGGGCGCAGCGCGCCCGAGAGCCGTCCTTTTATGACGGTAACGTTGTCGCAGTAGGGGCATTTCGTCACGGCTGTCGTCATGTCGGTCACTATTTCCGCGCCGCACGAGGGGCAGACGTGAACGCTGACGTCCCCGTCGGACCACGGCGCCCCGCCGTATGTTTCCCACGACGACTCGTCGCCGTCGTCAATGCCGTTTGTCTCGGCGTCGTATTCCGAGACCGTCTCGGGGTCGAACTCGGCGCCGCATGCGTCGCATAAAAGGACGCGGCGGGATGTGTCGAAGCGGAGCGGCGAGCCGCAGCCGGGACATTTGTGATTTATTATCTCTTCGCTCTCCAAAATATTTGCCTCACGAATAAAAAAACGAATTAATATACTATAAAAATTATTATACCACGAAGCAAAAACGCTTGCTCGCAAGAGCGTTTTTGCGAGGCCGTCAATGTCGAACCGGCGGCGCAGCCGCCACAAAAGCGTAGCTTTTGAAGACTTGCAAAGCGAAACTTTGCAAGTCAGTGAAGACATTATACCACATCGCCGAGCGCGCGAAGCAGTGCGAGGCGGGGGCCGTCAATAATTGCAGTGATGTCGGAAGGCAAAGCGGCATAGCCGCGCGTGACTTCCGGTAACATCACGCAATTATTATACAGCGACCGGGCTCCGAAGACAAGCGATTTTGTGTTTTTGATGCAAAAAAACTGTTTTTATAAGGCGAAATAATGCGGGGGAGAAACTTTTCGGGTGAAAAGTTCCTCCCCCGCGGCCCCCTCCTCAAAAGCCTTTGACAAGAGGGAATTTAATAGATTTAATATAATTATGAACGGCGCTTTTTCCAGATGAAGAAGCCGAGCGCAACGGCGGCGGCAATGAAGATGAGTACCGAGACGGCGAGCGCGATGACGGGTCCTATGCCGCCGTCAGTCTGCTGGACGTAGTCGGGGTCTATCTCGCCGCAGACGGTGCATTTCCCGCCGCGGAAGGTGTGCTCGGTCTTCGCTATCGCCTCGCCCTTCTTGACGGTCTGTCCGCAGACGGTGCAGACGAGGTCGCCTGTGTAGCCTTCCTCATGGCAGCTCGCGGCCTTTTCGCCGCGGGTCTCGGTCTTGTGCTCCGTTTTCGGTATCGCCTTGCCGCGCTCGATGACCTTGCCGCAGACGGTGCAGGTGATGTCTCCCGTGTAGCCCTCGGCTTTGCAGGTGGCGTCCTTTTTGCCCGTCGGCTCGCCCGGGACGTGCTTGTCCGCGTCGGCGGGGATGACGGTACCCTGTTCGATGACTTTGCCGCAGACCGTGCAGGTGATGTCTCCCGTGTAGCCGTCGGCGCCGCAGGTGGCGTCCTTTTTGTTTGCGGGCTCGCCGGGGACGTGCGCGTTTTCGTCGGCGGGGATGACGGTGCCCGTCTTTATTGTCTTTCCGCAGTCGCGGCAGACGGTGTCTCCCGTGTAGCCCTCGGCGCCGCAGGTAGCGGCCTTTTTGTTTGTTACTGTCGTGTTGTGCTTGTTCGCGTCAACGGGCGTCGCTTTGCCTTTCTCCATCACGGTGCCGCAAACGGAGCAGACGACGTCGCCGGTGTAGCCCTCTTTGGTGCAGGTGGCGTCCTTGACTCCGCTCCGCTTTGATGCGGCGGTGTGCGCTGTCTTCGGTATTGTAGTGCCTTTCGTCATGACCGTGCCGCAGACGGAGCAGACGACGTCGCCGGTGTAGCCCTCTTTGGTGCAGGTGGCGGCTTTTGCGTCTTTTCTCTTGGATGAGGCGGTGTGGGGCGTTTTTGCCACCGTATGACCCTTTTCAAGCGTCTTTCCGCAGCGGCGGCATTCTACATCGCCGGAATAGCCCTCTTTCTCGCATGTCGGGACTTTTGCGTTCACGGTCTGTTTATCGTGACCGAGCGCGGGTATCGAGGCGCTGTATTCGGTGGTCTCTCCGCACTTCGTGCAGATTTTGTCGCCCGTCTTTCCGGCAGTCTCGCATGTGGCG
This sequence comes from uncultured Clostridia bacterium, assembly GCA_947628165.1. GTDB lineage: Bacteria > Bacillota > Clostridia > Oscillospirales > CAG-272 > DTU064. The sequence continues at coordinate 7,035 of CANQYV010000023.1, forward strand.
GCGACATAACCTTCCGTTTTAATGACAGAGGTATCGTCGTGGTGGATGCAGTTTACTTTGATATCGGGGCAGGAGAGGGAGAATTTGACCGACTGCTGCGATTTGTCGAATGTGTTGCCGCTGTCGACGAATAATCCTGCGGAATAGTCTCCGAATTTCGCGTCCGACTTTGCCTTGAGCGTGACGGAGGCGATTTTTCCGTTCTCGGAGCTGCCGTTTTCGAGGTCTTTCGGTTCAAGCACGAATTTCACCGCTTTGTCGCTGGTGCTCCAGTGGTTGCCGCTCATTCTGTCCGAAAAACCGCTGCTGAGATTTTCGGCGCTTACTGCCTCGAATACGGACGTATCTATTTTGAATCCGAATGTGAGGAAGAGAAGCCCCGGATTATTTGATATCGACACGGTCAGCGTGAACGTGTCGCCGGGGTGGACGTTCTCCTTCGACTGCGTGACGGTGAGCGTCGGGGTCGACGCCGCCGAGACCTTGGAGAACGCGGAGAACGCGGTGAGAAGCGCCGCGATTACGAGCACCGCAGAGAATATCGCCGTTATTCGGACAAATTTCTTCATGTCAAATCGTTCCTTTCAGAAAAAAATCCTTGACTGACGGATGTCAGCCGCCGAGCGGGTATCTGTCGCTGTCAAAGACGTAGCGCAGGATCGCGAGCGCGTCAAGCGTGTTGACGGTCCCGTTCCCGTCGACGTCCGCGACGGAGATATTTTCTATCGGATATCTTTCACTGTCAAAGACGTAGCGGAGGATGGCGAGCGCGTCGAGAGTGTTGACGGTGCCGCTGCCGTCGACGTCTCCGAGGATGCCCTCTTGCAGCGATATCGGGACGGTGACGTCCATGTCGGGACCGAACGGCTCGCCGTTCTTGTAGAAATAGCGGAGCTTGTAGACGAACTTGTCCCCGGGGTCGCTTGCGAATACCGCGTCTCCCGTAACGGGGTCGAAATCAGCCTCGTTCTCGGGGTCGGAGGCGCTGTAAACCGAGACGACGCGGTCGAGATCGTCGGCGCCGAGCAGCTCGGCGAGCGACGCCGTGTAAGTCCCGGGTCCTTTGATGTGGACGAGCGTCAACCCGTCGCCGCTCACCTGATGACCGACGGAATATTCATACGATTTGTGGGCATACGTCTCCTCGTCGCGGACGACGGAGGCGTCAAGCGAGGTGAGCGCGTTGTAAGAGCAGTCGAAGACATAGCCGCCGTATATGTCCTCTGAGACGTATTCGCTCCCGATGTAGACGGAGACGAGCGAGTTGTGGCTGCAGTTGACGCGGCGGACTTCGTTTCTGAGGACGAGGGTCGTCAGCTTGTTGTAGGAGCAGTCGAGAGACGCGTTTATGCCGCGCATCACGGGGACGTAAAGGGACGTGAGCGAATTATTGCTGCAATCGAGGCGGGAAAGCTTTTTGTTGCCCGTCACGTCAAGCGACGTGAGCAGGTTTCCGCTGACGTCAAGGTCGGTGAGCTCCGTGAAAAGCGAGATGCCCGTGAGGTTCTTTATCTCAAGACCGGAGAGGTCGAGCGACGTCGTCGCGTCTATCTTGTGGCGGGAGACGCGGTCGCCGTCGGCTTCGAGCAGCTGAAGGATATATTTGCGGAAATTCCCGTCTGGGATCTCCTTTTCCGTTATCGAAATTTCGTCATAGTCTACGGCGTCAGCCGCCGCGGTGACCGACATCGACTGCGCGCTCCCGTCGGGGAGCGGGACGTCGTGAGCGAACGTCACAAAGAGCACGTCGCCCGAGAACTCGGCGGTCTTTTTCGCCGCGTCAAATTTGCCCGTCAAAATCTCGTCCGCGTATTCGCCGGTGACGTATGTGACGGCGGCGGGGTCGATTTTTTCAAGCACTGCCGCGAGGTTGACGGTGTACGTCGAGCCGTTTTTCGTCACGGGGACGTTTATCGGGGATGTCTGCCCCGAGAGCGAGGCGGAATAGAGATTTTTGTTTTCGGAAAGGTCTATCGTCAGAAGGCGGTTCCTGTCGCAGTAAAGGTCCGTGAGGGCGACCGCGCCCGTGACGTCGAGGGAGGTCAGCGCGTTGTCGGAGCATTCGAGGTGGGAAAGCCCGGTCTGACCCGAGACGTCGAGCGAGGAGAGCGAATTATACGAGCAGTCAAGCCATGTGAGCGTGCCGCCCTTCGGGAGCGTAAGCTTTTCTATCGAGTTGTAGCTGCAATAAAGCTCGGAAAGCGAAGTATTTTTCGAGAGGTCGAGGGACGAGAGCGCGCCGCGGCTGTAATACGGGCTCGAGCAGTCGAGCACGCGCAGAGATGTGTTTTTCGAGACGTCGAGAGATGAGAGCTTGCCGCCCGAGCAGCGAAGGGACGAAAGGGACGTGAAAAACTCGACGCCCGACGCGTCGGAGCCGTCAAAATCGATGGCGGTCACCTCTTCCGCCTCGGCGACGGTGAGAAAGCCGTCGTTATTCTTGTCCGCCGACCGCGCGAGGGCGAGAAACGCCGGGTCGGGGAAATTTATCTCGTCGATATAAAGGTTTTCGCCGTCAACATGGGCGGGCGAGCCGTTGAAGCTGCCGCTTTTCCCGGCAGAGGGCGCGCCGTAGACGGACATTATCCCGACGGCGGCAGCGGCGGCAACGGCGGCGAGCAGCGAAAGCCCGGACGCTATGGCAGCCTTTTTCAGCCTGCGATCTTTCATCATGCACCTCCGCGAAAAAAAGTCATAAATCATTCAAAGAAAAAACAGCATTTTTGCTCCGATTATACCTATTATATATCGGGGTCGGGAAATTGTCAATAAGACAAATGAAGAAAATGAAGAAAAGCGCAGAAAATGGCGGAAAAGCGGAGGAGGGCGGAGAGAGGAGAAGCGGGGGCGGAGAGGGCGGAAAAGGAAGGTGCTAACGCAAAAAGCGCGCCCCCGCGAGGTCGCGGGGGCGTCGGCTGTTCAGTTTAGTTTATTTGTCGCCGTATTTTCTGCGTCTTGAGACGAGGAAGATACAGGCGGCGCTGAGAACGAGGGTCACAGCCGCCGGAACGACGGGGCTCGTGTCGCCTGTCGCAGGCACGGGGGTGGGCTTTGTGCTGCCGGGTTTGTCCGTCGTCGGGGTGTCCGTTGTAGGGGCGTCCTTCTTTGTCGCCGCGTTCACGAGGACGTAGGTGCTGAAGTGAGTTGTAGAGAACGTCACGGATTTGCCGTCCTCGGACGGGACAGCCTTCATGTCGGTCGCCTTGCCGTCGCCGTCAACGTAGAACACAAGCGTCTTTCCGGCTTCCCAGCCTTCGGGTACGGGAATTTTGACCGTCATGCTGCTCTTGACCGAAACGGGCTTGCCGTCCTTATCGGTGAGCGTGAGAGAGTAGGAGATGAAGCCCGTGTAATCCTCGCCGACAGCCTTCTCCGCCGCCTTGTACTCCTCACCCTCGGTGAGCTTTTCCGCATTGAACGAAACGCTCGAGTAATCGTCATGTTCTTCCTTAGGATATTCGGCGGTGACATTTGTATCGCTGTCGCTGAGTACGGGCTCGGGAGTGATATATACTGTAAGCTCTAAAAACTCTTCTTCAGCCGTCAGTCCTCCAACGCCCCAGCCGTAGATATCAAAGCCGATAAAGGAGGTCTCGTTTTTGTAGTAGTCGGCAAGCTCGGGGTGTTCATTAAGGTCGGCGCCTATTAAACAGCCGTTCTCATATTTTGTCCAGTAATACGTCTTGTCGGCATCAGGGTCATAAAGAGAGCCTCCATATGGATAACCAAATTCAAAATAATACTCGTTGAAGCCAAAACCATCCCAGTCATTAGAATATTCGTTTTTATCGACGCCATCATTATCTACATACCAACTGCAAAAAAGTTCGGCGCCTGTCTTTCCATCGGGCTTTCTGTAGTGAATAGTTTTGTTTGAGAAAGGCATGACTGCTTCATTTGTTGGACTGAGATAATTATTGATTATGTCAAGATATTCGGCATAGTCTGCCTTCCACACGTTTTTCTCGCTGTCAAAATACGATTCTATGCCAAAACTGACAATGCGAAGATCATGATTTGCGCTTAAATCGAGGTCATCTGACATGACATATTCCCCGAGTCTTGCACAGAAGATATCGGGACAATTTGAGAGATCAATAGTTGTTATGCGGTTTTTTTCGCAAAGGAGATTATAAAGCTTTGTGCATTTGCTTACGTCAAGTTCAGTAAGCTCATTGCCAACACAGCTGAGGTCGCAAAGTTCGGGGCAATTGCTCACATCAAGTTCACTGAGCTCGTTAAGTGAACAATCAAGTTCGGTAAGTTTTGTGCATTTAGAGACGTCGAGCACAGAAATCCCGTTGTTGATGCAATAAAGTTCGGTGAGTTCTTTGAAGCCGCTGACATCAAGGCTTGAGAGCTTATTGTATGAGCAGTGGAGAGAGTGAATATCAGCTTTTTCGTTTATGTTAAGCTTTGTAATTTTATTATTAGAGCAGATGATTGATGTGAGCTCTGTGCATTTATCTAAGTCAAGTTCGGAAAGATTATTGTAGGAGCAGTTAAGTTCTGTGAGTCCAGTGCATTTGCTCAAATCAAGTTCGGAAAGACTGTTGTTAAAGCAGTTGAGCGTTTCAAGCTTCGTGCATTTGCTCAAATCAAGTTCGGAAATATTGTTTTCGCCGCAGTTGATTTCTGTTATTACTAAGCATTTGCTCAAATCAAGCTCGGAAAGACTGTTGTTTGAGCAGTCAAGCATCTCAAGCTTTGTGCATATTCTTATGTCCAACTCAGTGAGATCGTTTTCATAACATCTGAGACTGCGAAGTTCCGGGCAGTTACTCACATCGAGCTTGGAAAGTTTATTGATGGATCCATCGAGCTCGTACTGTCTATTGTCTGAGCAGTCAAGTTTTGCGAGTTTAGGGCAATTACTCACATCGAGTTCGGAAAGCATATTGGAGGAGCAGTCGAGTTCCGTAAGTGAGGTAAAATAACATATGCCTGTAAGGTCTTTTGTTCCTATAATGTCTATCCTCTCCACTTTGGCGACCTCGTCAACGGAGAGCTTGTTGTCGCCGTCCTTATCGAAATCGGATACATAAGTGAGAAACTTTTCATCGGGGAAGTTCGTGCTGTTGAGGAGCAGGTTGCCTGCTTCGTCAACGTCGGCGGGCGAGCCGTTGAACATGCCGGTCTTTTCGTTCGCTGCCGTGACCGAGAGGGACGCGGCGGCGACGGCTGCCGCGAGGACGCATACGGCAAGCGCCGCGAGCAGCAGTTTTGTTGTCTTTTTCATTTTTTCCTCCGTAAAATAAATTGGGATATATTTTAGGTTTCTCTTATTATAAAACAAAACGTTTTAAAAGTCAATAAAACATTTTGTTATTTTTCCTCTTTTTTTCTCTCTGCGAAACCAAAGATAAAGCAAATAAAAATAAAACCTAATATAACATTTTGTTTTGAGTATACTTTTTTTGCGGAGTTGTTTCGGACGAGCCCGAAAGGAGTGGAAAAGGATGTTTTTGCGCCTGCGCGACTTGCGCGAGGACAGCGACAAAAAGCAGAGAGAGATCGCGGGATTTCTCGGGTGCACACAGGTGTGTTACTCATGTTACGAGACGGGCAGGCACGGCATACCGACGGCGGTGCTTGTAAAGCTCGCACTGTACTACGACACGAGCGTCGATTATCTGCTCGGCATCACGCCGGAAAAAAAGCGCAGGTCAAAAAGACCGCCCAAAGGCGGTGCGAGTTCCGATATGCCGGGGACGCAGTATGAGCGGATGAGGGCGCTTCGGCGCGAGGGCGGCATGAGGCAGTGCGATATTGCCGAATACCTGAACTGCTCGCAGGTCTGCTATTCCTTCTACGAAATCGGGAGGCGGGATATGCCGCCGGAGGTGCTGGTGAAGCTGGCGGCGTATTACAACACGAGCGTAGACTATCTGCTCGGGCTGACGGACGAAAAAAATCCGTACCCGCGCGCATCCAAATAAAAAGGCTCCCGCCGCAACGTCCGCCGGGAGCCCGTTTTGTATTGTTTTATCTGCTTTTCTTCGCCCTAATAAATAAGTCATAAAAGCTTTTGAAAGGGGGTCCGGGGGAAGGAGGAAGATGCCGCGCGGCGGCATCTTCAGCTTTTTCGCAAGGCGAAAAAGCCTTCTTTCTCTCGAAAAGTTTCCTCCCCGCAAAAACCTTAAAACTCAATCAAACTCTCGCGCCACATGGAGGGGGCTTCATAGCCGAGGAGGTTGACGACGGTCGCGGCGACGTTGGCGAGACCGAACTCGCCTGTATCCGCTTTGAGACGGCAGCCGGTGTCCGCCGCGTCGTAGACTATAAACGGCACGCGGTTGAGGGAATGGCTCGTCTTCGCCTTAGGCAGACCGTTTTTGCCGAGCTTCGGCTGCTTCGTCTTCTTGTCGAGCTCGTACATCTCGTCCGCGTTTCCGTGGTCGGCGGTGATGAGCGCGACACCGTGGAGCTCGTCGATGACGTCGAGTATGCGGCGGAGCTGGAGGTCCATGCCCTCGAGCCCGCAGCGCGTAGCCTCATAATTCCCCGTGTGTCCGACCATGTCCCCGTTCGGGAAGTTGACGCGCAGGCAGTCGTATTTGCCGGAGCGGAGCGCCTCGATGAGCGCGTCCGTTATCTCCGCGCACTTCATCCACGGTCTCTGCTCGAACGGCACGACGTCGGACGGTATCTCGACATAGGTCTCAAGCTCTTCGCTGAACTTGCCGCTCCTGTTTCCGTTCCAGAAATACGTCACATGACCGTACTTCTGCGTCTCCGATATCGCGTACGAGCGGACGCCCGTCGCCGCGAGATATTCTCCCATCGTGTTTGAAATTTCGGGCGGGCTGACGAGATAATTCTTCGGGATGTGAAGGTCGCCGTCGTACTCGAGCATGCCGGCGTAAACGACGCTTGGCACCTTGACGCGGTCGAACTTGTCAAAGTCCGCACCGCCCTCGAACGCTTTCGATATCTCGATCGCGCGGTCGCCGCGGAAATTGTAGAAGATAACGCTGTCGCCGTCGTCTATCGTGCCGACGGGCTCGCCGTTCTCGGCGATAACGAACGCGGGCAGATCCTGATCGAGCACGGGCGCCTCTGCGCGGTAGGCGTTTATCGCCTCCTCGGCGGAGGCGAACTGACGTCCCTCTCCGCGAACGTGGCAAGCCCAGCCGCGGGAGACCATGTCCCAGTTTGCCTCGTAACGGTCCATAGTGATGTTCATTCTTCCGCCGCCGGACGCGATCTTCACGTCAAAATCGGCGTCGCGGAGAGAAGAAAGGAATTCCTCGAACGGGAGGACGTATTCGAGCGCGGACGTCTCGCCGACGTCGCGTCCGTCAAGAAGCGTGTGTATGCGGACGCGGCGGACGCCGTCTTCCTTCGCGCGGACTATCATCGCCTTAAGATGGTCGATGTGGGAGTGGACGTTGCCGTCAGAGAAAAGACCGAGGAAGTGGAGCGTCGAGCCGTGCTCCTTTACGTTCGAGATGAGCTTTTGCCACGTCCCGGAGGCGAAGAGCTTGCCCGTCTCTATCGACTGCGTGACGAGCTTCGCGCCCTGCGCGAATACCTGACCCGAGCCGAGCGCGTTGTGCCCGACCTCGGAGTTGCCCATGTCGTCGTCGGTCGGAAGACCGACTGCCGTGCCGTGGGCGCGGAGCGTGATGTTCGGACGGTCACGGAGAAGGCCGTCGAGCGTGGGCGTGTATGCCTCGGTGACGGCGTTGCCGTCGCCCGCGGGCGCAATGCCGACGCCGTCCATCACTATCGTGAGCACGGGTCCCTTTACGCCGCCGAATTTAGGATTTTTTGAAAGAGCGTTCATACTTTGATTATTTCCTTTCGCAATCATGCGGGGTTTAGTCTTCCGAAACTTAATTATACAACATTCCGCGGAAAAATAAAAGGGGAGAGGGGAAATTTTTGCCGACGGAGAAAAAACGGACGGCGCGCTGAGCTTGACAAGAGGTGTGCGCGATTATATAATAATGAAAAAAGCGGGGAGGCGTGCTTATGGGAGACGAATGCGAAAAGGCGGGCGGCGTTACCGTCGCGATGAGCGGCGGGGTAGATTCGAGCGTCGCCGCGTATCTTCTTTTGCGCGAGGGGCGCGACGTAATCGGCGCGACGATGCGGCTTTTCGGCAACGAGGACATCGGGCTGCCGCGCGAGAGCGCGTGCTGCTCGCTCGAGGACGTCGAGGACGCGAGGACCGTCTGCCGCAGGCTCGGCATCGAGCACTTCGTTTTCAATTTCAGCGGCGCGTTCCGCGAGCGCGTGATCGAGCGGTTCGTATCCGCATACGAGCGCGGCGAGACGCCGAACCCGTGCATAGACTGCAACAGATATTTAAAGTTCGACGTGCTGCGGCAGAGGTCAAGGGAGCTTTCGCGCGAGTTTGTCGCGACAGGGCATTACGCGCGGACATCGTTTGACGCCGAGACGGGGCGGCAGCTGCTTCTGCGCGCCGCGGACAGGGAAAAGGACCAGAGCTACGTCCTCTATTCGATGACGCAGGACGAGCTCGCGCACACGCTTTTCCCGCTCGGCGGAATGACAAAGCCCGAGGTGCGGGCGGCTGCCGAGGCGGCGGGACTGCCGACGGCGGCGAAGCACGACAGCCAGGACATATGCTTCGTGCCGGACGGGAAGTATGCGGATTTCATCGAAGGGTACAGAAAAAAGACGTACCCCGACGGCGACTTCGTCGATACGGAGGGGCATGTTTTGGGCAGGCACAAGGGAATAATAAGGTATACGGTCGGTCAGCGGCGGGGGCTCGGGCTCGCGCTGCCCGCGCCGATGTACGTCTGCGCCGTCGACGCGGAGAACAACACCGTCGTCCTCTCGCGAGGGGACGAGCTTTACAGCTCGCGGCTGAGGGCGAATAACATAAACCTTATCTCCGTGCCGTCGATAGAGGAGCCGATGGGAGTCACGGCGAAGATAAGATACTCCCAGCGCGAGCGACCGGCGACCGTTTTACAGACGGGGGAGGACGAGATCGAGGTCGTCTTTGACGAGCCGCAGCGCGCCGTGACGAGGGGGCAGGCGGTCGTGCTCTACGACGGCGACCGCGTCGTCGGCGGCGGGACGATATGTTGATAATTGCGCGCGGGGAAGACAAAAGCGCATTTTCCCGCGCGCTTTTTTCGTTCATAAAAAATTAATAATCCGAACTCTTTATTATCGGGCGAATATATGGTATACTTATTCCGAATAACCATTTGAACAAAAGGAGGCGGGAAAGCGTGAATATGAAGATGCGGCATATAATAAAGGCGTTCACGGTCTTCGGTCTGGCAGCGCTTTTCTGCCTCGTTTTCCCGCTCACCGCGTCCGCCGACGGGAACGAGGGCTCGGGTGTCGCCGTCATGCTCGACGATATGTCGAAGACCGACGTGTGGGGCTCCGTTTCGGGGACGGTTTCGTACATGAGATACACGGCGGAGACGATGTATCTCTCGTCGGGCGAGGACGACACGGGGTATCTTTCCGTGAGGAACAACAGCGCCGTGACGGGCGCTCCGCTCGAGGTCAGCCGCTCGTTCGACACGCCCCTCGACCTCTTTTCCTATAACGAGATAGGCTTTTACATCAACATAACGGACCCCGGCGACGGTACGCCCGTCTCGGGCTACGTCGTGACGCTCACGCTCTACTCGCGCGGACCGTCGTATTCGTTCCGCACGGAGTGCGAGGCGGGCGAGTGGACGCGCGTTACGGCGGCGATAGGAGATTACAGCCTCAGGACCGACATCATAGGCATCTCGGTCTCCGTCACGGCGACGGCGGCGACGGAGGAGACGGCTCCCGGGACGGACGGGGAGGCTGCGCCGCCCGCGCTGCCGCTGAGGCTCGCGTTCCGCCTCGACGGCATCTCGACGGGAGCGCCGAGGAACACCTCTTTTGAGGAGCGGTTCCTCTGCGCGTCGTTCGAGTCGCGCGGCGGAAGGCTCACGATCGGAGACGACGCTGTCACGCTCGCGCACATCGACGGGACGGGCAGGCTCTCGGGCTGCCCCGTCATCCGCGGGCGCGAGGACACCGACTACGACATGATAAGATTTACGGTGACGGAGACGGCGCCTGTGCGCGCCGTGCTCGAGGTGACGTATCTTGACGGCGGGACGTACACGTCGGAGGAAAAGGCCGTCGCCGTCGGCGTCGGGAACGCGCTGTGCTTCCGCGTTGCGAACATAGGGGACATATATTCGTTCTCGCTCTCGTTTTCGGGAGAGGGCGCGGGCGAGCTTACGCTCGGCGGCGTCTCGCTCCTTTCGCTTCCGGACGGCGAGGCGTCCGGCATAGGCACGCTCGACCTCTGCCGCGTGTCAAAAGACGGCAGCGTCAAGCTGCGCGGCTCAGTTCCGTCCGAGACCGTCGCCGAATACATGGACGGGAAAATCTCCGTTTACTGCGTTCCGATAAACGGCGACTGGGACGTTTTGCCCGAGGACGCCTCCCCGTGCGCGGAGATAAGCATGACGACGCGGTTCGATATCGACATCCCCGCCTCGTCTCTGCCGACGGGGTACCGCGCGATGCGGTTCTGCGCGGCGATAACGCGCGGCGGACAGGCAGTCCTCATATCGCGGCCGACGCTGCCGACGTTCGCGGACGACACGGGCGCGCGCCTGCCCGACTACGGCACGAGCATAAAGGGGCTCATGTCGGGGCGCGACTCCGTCGGCTCGGGCGCGGCGATGACGTTTTTCGACGTCGCCACCGGCGACCTTTTCGGCACGGCGGCGTCCGGGAGGATGTACTCCTTCGGCGGAAACGTGTACTACTTCGACAGCGGCGTTATCGGCGAGCTCGACACGAAAATAAAGACGGCGTCCCTCACGGGAACCGCCTGCTATATCAGACTTTCGCCCGAGAGGGGGAGGTTCTTTTCGACCGATACCGTCGAGGGGAGCTCGGCGCTTTACGCCGCCGTCGACTTTCTCTCGCAGCGGTATTCCTCGCCCGAGCACGGATATATCGCGGGTGTCGCGATAAGCTCCGGCGACCTCTCGCCGGTGTCGGGCGTCGACGCGGCGAGGACGCTCGCCCTGACGTATCAGACGGGGCGGGGCAGGATATCGGGCTTCCGCGTCATGCTTTCGCTGCCGGAGCCCTTCGTCGGCGACGGGTCCGCGCCCGACGCGGCGGACGCGCTTTTGCGCATTCGCTCCGGGGCGTCCGTCATAGGCTCGCAGGCGTGCGATATCCTGCTTGAGACGGGGACGCCGCTCTCGTCCTACGACGCCGTCAGCTCCTTTTTGCAGTCGCTGCCGGGATGGGAGACAGCTCTGTCCTTTGTGATATACGATCAGGCGGAGAGCCTGCCCTCCGAGCCGAGGGCGCTGCTGTCGGATTATGCATCTATTTATTATGCGGCGTGCTCGCGCGGCAGGCTGCGCGGGCTCGTGCTCAACTCGGGCGGGCGGACCGAATCCATGACGGAGGAGAGCTTCGGAGAATTTTCGGAATATTTCTTCCTGCTCGACACGGTCGAGGGCGCGGTCACCGACGCGTACACGGGCACGGAGCCCGGAGTCGTCCCCGACGGGGCGCGGACAAAGACGTTCTTTCAGGGCAGGGAGAGCCACCGCCCGGTGACGTTTGAGGGGACGTACAGCATATTCGATTTTTCCGATTCGTTCGACACGGCGGGCTGGTTCTCTGTCGGGGGCAAATGCTCGACGGTAAGCGCCGCCGACGGGCGCGCGATGAGAGCCGACACGGGCGGCGGCGTCATCCGCTTTTTCGGGACGCCGCGCGACTTCTCGGCGGCGGAGTGGCTTTCGCTGTCGGCATTTTCAGACATTCCGGGCTCGTTCGTGCTGACGCTCTACACGACGTCGGGCGCGATGCGCGCGACGCTGACGCTCGGGTCCGAGCCCGCCGACAAAAATATAGACATCTCGGAGTTTGACGGGGCGTCTTCGGTTTACGCGATCTCGATTTTGCCGAAAGACAGGGCCGCGACGGTGTTCGTCCGCGGGCTTTCGGCGTGCAGCAGAACGCTCGGTGACGAGGAGCTCGCCGCCGCGTTCTCGCCGCCGCCCGAGGAGGGCAACGGCGCCGGCGGAGGCGTTTCGTTTGAGGTATTGGCGATAATTTCGCTTGCGGTCGCGTTCGGCATCGCGGCGTTCGCCGTCATCGGATACGGAAGAAGGGAGCGTGAGCGGCGCGATGGATAACAAAAACGGAGGCGGGAAATACAGGCTCGCGGGGCTTTTGGCGTCGGCGCTCGCTGCCGCCGTCTGCTTCTTTGCTTACTTCAAGGGAGGCAGGGAGAGCTACGCGCCGTGCCTGTTCTTCGCCGCCGCGTGCTTCGCTGTCGTCGGCACCTCGGAGCTTTTGCTCGCGAGGGCGGCGGGCGCGGGTAAGGGCGTTTTTCAGTATTTGAGACCGGCGCTCTTTTATATTATCGCCGTCTTTGCGGCGGTCTTTGCCGTCGCGGTCCTTTTGACGGGCGGCGGGGAGTAATTTCAAATTTCACACTTTTCACGGGAAAAAACATGGACACGGAAAGCATAACGGCGGAACACAGGCGGAAGAGGTCACTCGGGCGGTATTACATATACTATACCGTCGGTTTTGTCATTCTCTCGGCGCTTGTGTTCTCGCCCTACATCGCGACGGGGCGGACGTTCATCTGGACCGACGACGCCTGGTCGCAGCACTACAAGGCGCTCGTATATTATTCCCGCTATCTGCGGGAGGCGCTGCGGTGCCTCTTTTCGGGGGCGGCGCTGCCGAGGTGGGATTTTGCCATCGGCGAGGGCGCCGACATACTGACGACGCTCCACTACTACGTCATAGGCGACCCGCTCTCGCTCTTTTCGGTATTCGTGCCGGAGCGGTACATACATATCCTCTATGACGCGCTCATAATACTGAGGCTGTACCTCGCGGGCGTGCTTTTCTCGGCGTTTGCGTTTCTCTGCGGATACAAAAACAGGCGCGCCGTCCTGACGGGGGCGTTTACATACTGCTTTTGCTTCTGGGCGATAGTGAACGCGGGCAGGCACCCGTATTTTCTGAATCCGATGCTGTATTTTCCGCTGCTTTTGATCGGTTTTGAGCTCGTTTTCAGGCGCAGGCGGCCGTATGTTCTGATACTTGCCGTCGCGATTTCGGCAGCGTCGAATTTCTATTTCTTCTATATGCTCGTCGCGGCGTCCGTGCTCTACGTCGTCTGCCGCCTCTTTGTCAAGGTGCGGCGCGGGGAGGAAAGCGCGGGGCGCGCGCTGCGGCTGTTTTTGCGGATAGCAATGGCGTCGGTTCTCGGCGTCATGATCGCCGCCGTCATAATGCTGCCGGTCGGGATGACGTTTCTGCGGGAGTCGAGGGCGTCCGTCGACTACAAGGTGGGGATATTTTATCCGCTCCAGTACTATATCGGGCTGCCGGGGATGCTGGCGGGAGACACGGGCGGCGAATACTGGCTCTGCGCCGGGTTCTCGGTCGTATGGTTCCCGTGCGTCATACTCCTTTTCAGAAAAAAGCGGCATCCGCTGCTGAAGCTGTTTTACGCCGCGGCGGCGCTCATCGTCACCTTCCCCGTGCTCGGGCACGCGCTCAACGGCTTCACATATGTGACGAACCGCTGGACGTGGGCGCTCGCGTTCCTCGCGGCGTTCACGGTGACGGCGATGTGGCGCACGTTCGCGGAGATGGACGCGGCGGATTTTCTTCACGTCGCGGCGGCGGAGTTTCTGCTCTTTATACTCTGCCTCATCTTCGGCAATTCAAGGACGCTCGGCTCGATGGCGGCGCTCGCCGTGACGTTTCTGCTCCTTATCCTGACGGCGCCGCGCACCGACGTCTTCGGAAAACGGCTGATGAAGCGCATCCGCTGTGAGCGGATAATGGCGGCGGTCTCGTGCGCGGGCATCGTCGTCTCCGCGCTCTGCTATTCCTCCCCGATAGGAGAGAACAACGTCGCGGAGCACGTCCCCTCGGCGGGGATCGCGGAGGCGCTGATGAACAACGAGGCGGAGACCGTAAAGGGGCTCGTGGAAAAAGAAGGCGTCACGGATTTCTACAGATACTCGGGCCCGCATCTCACCGAGAACGCGGGGCTTCTGTCGGGGGTGTCGTCGACGCAGTATTATTGGTCGCTCTCGAACCCGAACGTGATAGAGCGCAACAACGCGCTCGCGATAAGGGACTACTGGCTCTCGGAATACGGCGGCTGCGACGGCAGGACAGTCATGAATATGCTCGCCTCCGTCAGGTACTACGTCACCGCGGGCTACGAGCGTTCGCCTGTGCCGGACGGGTTTTCCGCCGTCATGCAGTATTCGGACCCCGACGGCGAGCCCGGCGAGGGGTATCGGGTATACGAAAACGAAAACGCGCTCCCATTCGGGTACACATACTCCCATGTGCTTGACGCGGGCGAGTGGGAGGCTCTCGACCCCGCCGCGCGCGAGGAGGCGATGATGTACGGCGCGCTCGTCGATGGCAATGATGACAATGACGGCGGGGAGCCGACGGGGCTGCCGACACTCGGCGTCGGCGAGCGCATAATGGGGACGGAGGTGCCTTACGGCGTGACGTGCTACGGCGACGGGGTGACGTATGAGGACGGGCGCTTCATCGTGACGAACCCTTACAGCTCGGCGGCGCTCCGGTTCGACAGCGTCATGGCGTCTGAGATGTTTCTGTATTTCAGCGATTTTGAATTTGTCGGAACGTCGGATTTTGACCTCTACCTCGGCGGCGACGACGTTGACCCGAACGACAAATTCACGCGCGAGGCGTGGGATGCGCTGCCGGCGTGGGACAAGTGGCAGACTTGGCAGGATGAGATATTCTGGACAAATCCGACGGGCGTCATGCTCTCGATGAGGTCGGGGACCGTGTCGAACTCGATGCTGTGGTACACGAGCGGATATCAGTTCTACAACGGGCGCGACGACTTTTTAATAAATCTCGGGAGCCACTTCGGCGGGGACTCGTCGATAACGATCACCTTCCCGAAGGCGGGGGTGTATTCCTTCGGCGGGCTGTTGGTCATAACGAGGCCGTTCTCGGCTTATGACGGCGTGTTCGAGGCGCTTGCGGAGGACACGCTGACGGACGTCGTGTTCGGCAGGGACCTTGTGACCGGGAATATATCGCTCGAGGTGCCGAAGCTCCTCTGCCTTTCGATACCGTATTCCGACGGATGGGAGGCGTATGTCGACGGGGAGCCGGTAAAGACGCTGCGCGTCAACAAGGCGTACACGGGGATAATGCTCGGGTCGGGCGCGCATACGGTAGAGATGCGCTACCGCACGCCGTTTCTTTCGGCGGGCGCCGCCGTGTCGGCTGTGGGCGGCGCGATATTTGCTGCCGTCGCCGTCGTGACGGAGACGGGGATAAGAAGAAGGCGCCGCGCGGAGAAAGAGGCGGATTAAATCCATATCAAAAAAAAGGAGGCGGACTATATGATTCTCAGTATTGTGGTGCCGTGCTATAACGAAGAGCGGGCGCTGCCGGTCTTTTACGCGGAGTTAAAACGGGTGCTCTCGGAGATGGGAGTTGAGGGCGCGTATGAGCTGATACTCGTCAACGACGGCTCGAAGGACAAAACGCAGTCCGTCATAGAGGAGCTCGCCGCGGGGGATGAGAACATAGTTTATATCAAGCTCTCTCGCAATTTCGGAAAGGAAAGCGCGCTTTACGCCGGGCTCTCGAACGTGCGCGGCGACTACGTCGTCATAATGGACGCCGATATGCAGGACCCGCCGTCGATGCTGCCCGAGATGCTGGCCGCCGTCGAGGGCGGCGAGTGCGACGTCGCGGCGACGCGGCGCGTCGACAGGAAAGGGGAGCCGCCGATCAGGAGCTTTTTCGCGCGGATGTTCTACCGGCTCATAAATAAGATATCGGACGCGGACATAGTCGACGGCGCGCGCGATTTCCGCCTGATGCGGCGCGACGTCTGCGACGTCATCGTCTCGATGAAGGAGTACAACCGATTCTCGAAGGGGCTTTTCGGCTGGGTCGGATACAAAACGAAGTGGTTCGAGTACGAGAACCGCGAGCGCGTTGCCGGGGAGACGAAGTGGAGCTTCTGGCATCTGTTCGGGTACGCGCTCGACGGGATCGTGAACTTCTCGCAGATGCCGTTGACGATCGCGTCGTGGTTCGGGCTGTTCATGACGTTCTTCGCGTTCGTGATGGAGATCGTCGTCGTCGTGAGAAGGCTCGTGTTCGGCGACCCCGTCGCGGGCTGGGCGTCGCTCGTCTGCGTCATCGTTTTCGTCGGAGGCATACAGCTCTTCTGCCTCGGGATAATGGGGCAGTATCTGGCGAAGCTGTACCTTGAGGCCAAAGGCCGCCCGCACTACATCGTGGAAAAATCGAACCGCGCCGACGTCGAAAAAACGGGGTGAGGAAGAAACGAAAAAAATAAAAAGGTGTTGTCAAATACACAACAAATGTGTATAATATAATTGTCGGGCGGTAAAGATATGAAACGGAAAGATCTGATAAGGATGCTTGAGCAGAACGGATGGTATCTGTCGAGGAACGGGGGCAGTCACGATGTGTATACTAACGGTACGGACAGCGAAGTGATACCGCGCCACAAAGAAATTAAAGAGAATTTGGCAAAAACAATAATCAAGCGGAGAGGGCTTAAATGATCCCCGCTCACGGAATAATTTTTGAGGTATGATATATGAAAAATTCTTATCCAATTGTTATGACGCCCGACGATGCAGAGGGCGGATATGTTGTGTATATCCCGGATTTCGATATCAATACGGAGGGAGACACTCTCACCGAGGCTATCGAAATGGCACGGGATGCTATCGGACTTATGGGAATAGATATGGAGGACAATCATAAAGTGCTTCCGTCTCCCACGCCTCTTTATGAAGTAAAAAAAGAGACCGAGGGCGATATCGTCACCCTCGTCGACGTGGACTTCACCGAATACCGCAGACAGAACGAACAGCGCGCGGTGCGCAGGAATGTGACACTGCCGTCGTGGCTCGACTACGAGGCGGAAAAAAGCGGAATAAACGTTTCCGCCATACTCCAAAGGGCGCTGAAGCAGGAGCTCCATATAACGAACCGCTGAAAAGACTTGCAGACGCTTTAATGCGTCTGCAAGTCTGCGCGGTTACGCTTACGCGTTACCGAGTCGGTGCGGGAACATCGGGCGCGTTTTTTCATCGGGGACTTTTTTGAAAAAAACTATTGACAAACGCGCCGCGATGTTATATACTGTTTAGGCGTCGAGAGACGGGCCATTAGCTCAGTTGGTTAGAGCAACCGGCTCATAACCGGTCGGTCCGGGGTTCGAGTCCCTGATGGCCCACAAAGAAATATCGGGGGGTATTGCCCCCCGATTTTTTTTTTCGCAAAGGGGGAACGGCTTTTCCGTTCCTGTTTTTATATATTCCGCTTATTTCGCTTTGCGAAAACGCCCGATTCTCACTTTTCGGGACAAAATTCACGGAACACGGGCTGTCATTTTTGTCTCGGTGCGTGTATAGTTGACGGTAGGCGAACTTCACCGCTCCACGCGGGCGCTTTTTTGCGTCCGGCAAGGCGAAATCCTCCGCGCGCAAAATCATCCGAAAATCATACAGCGTTTAGTGCTTCGCAGTTTTCGGCGTCGTATCATCAGCTGCGTCAGCGGAGCGCTTATGCCGCCTGTTTTGTGTCTCTACCTTCTTTACGGACCGTACACGCGGCTGCTCACGCACAAAAAGACTCCCGCGCCCGTCCTCAGTGCCGAAACAAAGCGTTTCCGCGGTCTTTGCGCCGCCGTGACCGCCGTGATGCTGGCGGCGGGTGTTGCAGACAAGCTGGCGTTTGTAATGAGCAGCGCGTACAGAGGGTCGGATACCGCCGGCAGCATTGTGAGTATAATCGCCGTCGTCTGCCTCTGTGCTCTCGCAGCGGCATGCGTCGCCTATATCGTCAAAAATTCGGCGCGCGGACGGAGAACAGGAACAATAAACGCGGGCTTCAGTCTTCCCGTCATACTTTTTCATGTCCTTTCATATGAATATGGTAAGTTCGTGACAAAAGAAAGGACAAGGAAGACAAGAAGATGAGAAGCGGATTTTTACCCGAGCCCGAAAATGAAGCGTACCTCCCCGAGGGATACCGCGCGGGGAGTGCCGAGAACAGGGCGTATGTCTCGTCTGCGGCGGGACTTCTGCGCGCGATGGAGACGGGAGCGATATGCGAGGCGCCCGCCGTCATGTGCGACAGCGGGGATTACAGCCTGCGCGTCGAGCTCGGAGGCGCTGTCGGGATAATAAGGCGCGAGGAGGTCAGCCTGACGGGCGTCGGCGAGGAGGTCAAAAACATCGCGGTGATAACGCGCGTCGGCAGGGCGGTCTGTTTTGTCGTGCAGCATGTGGACATGACGGTGACGCCGCCCGTCGCGTACCTTTCGCGGCGCGAGGCGCAGCGGATGTGTATGAGAAATTACATTTCCGACCTCATCCCCGGCGACATAATACCGGCGAAGGTCACGCACCTCGAGCGGTTCGGCGCGTTCGTAGACATCGGGTGCGGCATAATCTCGCTTCTGCCCGTCGACGCGATCTCAGTCTCCCGCATATCGCATCCGAAGGAGAGGCTGCCGGTGTCGTCGAGGATACACGTTGTAGTAAAGTCGAAGGACGGGATGGGGAGGCTGTGCGTGACGCACCGCGAGCTCTGCGGGACGTGGGAAGAGAACGCGGCGATGTTCTCGCCGGGTCAGACGGTCGCGGGCATCGTCCGCTCGGTCGAGAGCTACGGCATATTCGTAGAGCTGACGCCGAACCTGACGGGGCTCGCGGAGCCTCATGACGACGTGACCGTCGGCGGCAGCGCCGCCGTATACATAAAAAACATCGTCCCCGAAAGGATGAAGGTAAAGCTCGCCGTCGTCGGCGCTTACAGGGGCGAGCTTCTGCGCGACGTCTCCCCGCCGAGGTATTTTATAGACACGGAGACTGTGCGCCACATAGACTGCTGGCGGTATTCGCCCGAATGCTGCGAGCGCGTCATAGAGACGGTATTTTAAATTTTCCGCGCCGAGAAGAAAATCTCCGGCATAAAAAAGAGCGGCGTACATGTTTCTCACGCATGAAAAGCCGCAGACAAAAAAGAGCGACCGAAAATGTTCCTCACGCATTTTCAGCCGCTCTTTTAAAATTCCAAAAACCAAGTCACTAAAGGTTTTGAAGGATGGGTGCGGGGGAAAAGGAAGATGCCGCCTTTCGGCGGCATCTTCTACTTTCTGCCTAAAACTTTCCTCCCCGCAAATTATTTACTCCCCATAAACCTCCGCCGCTATTCTGACGTTTGTCATGGCGTCGGGGGAGTAGTAGTCGGCGCCGATCTTTTCGGCGAGCTCCTGTGTAATGACGGCTCCGCCGACGACGATTTTGCAGTCGCAGGCGGCGCGAAGCGCCTCTATCGTATGCTTCATCGCGGGGACCGTCGTCGTCATAAGGGCGGAGAGCCCGACGAGGCGCGCGCCGGTCGCGAGCGTCTCCTTCACTATTCGCTCCGGCTTGACGTCGCGTCCGAGGTCGTGAACGTCGTAGCCGTAATTGGACATTATCGCCGAAACGATGTTCTTCCCGATGTCGTGTACGTCGCCTTCGACCGTCGCGAGAACGACGACGCCGCGCGACGGCGCGCCGTCGGAAGAGGGCAGAAGCCGCTTTATTTCGGAAAACGCCGCCGTCGCCGCGTCCGCTCCCGCGATAAGGGCGGGCAGGAATACATACCCCTTTTCGTACTGCTCGCCGAGCCGCGTCAGCCCCGGTATTATCTCGCCGTCTATGATTTCCATCGAGGTGTGCCCTCGTTCGAGCAGCCCGGAGGCGAGCCGCGCCGCCTCCGATTTGCGGCCCATGAATACTGCTTCGGCGAGTGTATAATTATTTTCGGCAGAAGGCGAAGATGTGATATTCGCGGCGGAGGACGGGGAGGTGAGCGACGTCCCGAGGGCGGAAAAGTCTCCCGTCAGCGCACGGTACGCGGCGAGAGCGCCTCTCATCGGGGCGGACTCGGGATTCATTATCGCCGCCGTGAGACCTGAGGCGAGCGCGAGCGTCAGGAACGCGGCGTTCACGGCGTCACGGTCGGGAAGACCGAACGAAACGTTCGAGACGCCGAGCACAGTGCCGACGCCGAGCTCTTCGCGGACGCGGCGCACGACCTCGAGCGTGACGCCTGCGGCGCCGCCGTCCGCGGCGACAGTGAGCGTCAGCGCGTCGATCAGAATGTCTGATCTCGGGATGCCGTATTTCTCAGCCTCCGAAACTATGCGCTCCGCTATGCGGAAGCGTCCGTCCGCGGTGTCGGGGATGCCGTTTTCGTCGAGGGCGAGCCCTATGACGACGCCGCCGTATTTTTTCACGAGCGGGAAGACGGCGTCCATGACCTCGCGCCGCCCGTTCACGGAGTTGACGACGGCCTTGCCGCCGTATGTCCTCATCGCCGCCTCCATCGCATATGGGTCGGAGGTGTCGATAACGAGGGGCAGCGGGACTGCCGCCTCGACGGCGGCGACGACGCGGACGAGCGTTTCCGCCTCGTCTGTCTCGGGGACGCCGCAGTTTATGTCGAGCGCGTCAGCGCCCGCGTCCGCCTGAGAGTACGCGAGCGAGACGATGTGATCCATGTCGGAGGCGTCAAGGCGGCGGAGCGCCTCCTTCAGCTTCGGCTTGCCGGTCGGATTTATGCGCTCGCCTATTATAACGGGACGCGAGCCGAAGACGACGGTGCGCGTCGCCGATGCCGCGCGCATCACGGGCGTATGTTCGCGGACGCGCGCTTTCATTCCCGATATCATGTCGGCGGTCTTTTTTATATACTCCGGCGTCGTGCCGCAGCATCCGCCTATGGCGGCGGCGCCGAGGCGCGCCATGCGGAGCTCCGACTCCGCGAACGTGTCTGTGTCGACGTCGTAGTGGACATTGTCTCCGTCAACGACCGGGAGCCCCGCGTTCGGCGAGACGAACACGGGCAGACGCGTCGCCGCGAGCAGGCGGGGCAGCTCCCTTTCCATCGCGTCGGGACCGACGCCGCAGTTGAGTCCTACGGCGGAGACGCCGAGCCCCTCCATGACGGCGGCGAACGTCTCGATGTCGGCGCCCGACAAAAGCCTGCCGTCCGTGACCGTCGCTGAGACGAAAACCGGCAGGGAGCACGCCTCCTTAGCGGCGATCACAGCCGCCTTTGCCTCGCGGACGTCCGTCTGCGTCTCGATAAGGACGAGGTCGCAGAAGGGCGCGCCCGCACTTACTACGGTTTTGAAAAGCGAGACGGCGGCTTCAAATTCAAGGTCGCCGAGCGGGGCGAGAAGATGCCCCGTCGAGCCCATGTCGAGCGCGACGAAGCCGCGCCCCGCCTCCGTCACGGCGCGGCGGGCGAGAGCGCAGCCCGCCTCCGTGAGCGAGCGCGCCGCCTCTTCGTTGCCGGGGCGCGCGGTGACGAACGTGTTCGTCTTGATTATGTCGGCTCCCGCCTCAAGATAGAGGCGGTGGAGGGCGAGAATGCCGTCCGGGCGGGAGACGTTCCACCCGTCGGAGGGCTCGCCGGGCGAAAGCCCCATCGACTGGAGCACCGTGCCCGTCGCGCCGTCGAAGATGAGCACGCGCCGGCCGAGCGCGTCAAGGATAGTTTCTTTCATATGTGCGTCCCCCGATTATTTTCCTATAATGTCGGAGATGTTGTTCATTATCGCCGCCGCCGTCTCGGGTCTGTTCATCGTGTAGAT
The DNA here is from genome assembly GCA_947628165.1 of uncultured Clostridia bacterium. Classification (GTDB taxonomy): domain Bacteria; phylum Bacillota; class Clostridia; order Oscillospirales; family CAG-272; genus DTU064. The sequence continues at coordinate 28,732 of CANQYV010000023.1, forward strand.
GTGGACGTGGTCGACGCCGTGGGCGAAGAGGTCTATTATCTGCTCCGTCGCGTATGCGATGCCAGCCTGGCGCGTCGCCGCCGGATCGCCTCCGAAGCGGTCCGCGATCGCGCGCATACGGGGCGGGAGCGTCGTGCCCGAGAGCTCTGCGGAGCGGATTATCTGCCGCACGTTCACGACCGGCATGATTCCCGCGACGACGGGAGCCGTCACCCCCGCGCGGAGCATGCGGTAGAGAAACGCGTAGTAGAGGTCGTTGTCGAAAAACATCTGCGTCGTGAAAAATTCCGCGCCGCACGCTGCCTTTTCGCGAAGATATCCGATGTCGTCAATGTAGCTTTCCGACTCGGGATGCCTGTCGGGATAGCAGGCGGCGCCGAGGCAGAACGAGCCCTTCTTGCTGATGTGGGAGAGCAGGTCCGTGGCGTGCGGGAAATCCTTTGCGACGGGGGAGCCGTCCGCCGGCAGGTCGCCGCGCAGGACGAGGATGTTTTCAACCCCGAGGTCGGAAAGGCGCCCCGTCAGCCTGTCCGCCTCGCTGCGCGTCGACGAAAAGCACGTCAGGTGCGCGAGGGCGGGTATGCCGTGCTTCTCTACGGCGGCGGCGACGTCGAGCGTGTAGTCGGGCGTCGAGCCGGAGCGGCACGTCACGGAAATGTACGACGGGCGGAGCGGGGCGAGCTTTTCGATGACGCGGAGCGTCTCGTCCGTGCTGCCCGCCGCCTTCGGGGGGAATATCTCAAACGAGACGGACGGGCGCTCGCTTTTGAGAATCTCGGATATTTTCATTTTCTTGTCTCCTTTCGCTTGGCGGCCAGCCGTATGACACAAGGCCACAAAAGGTAAATGAGGAAGGCGCAGAAAAGCACGGCGCCTGCGTATAAAACGGAGTTCACGGCAACGCCGAAGCGCGCCGTTATATCGCGGCAGACGGGCAGTGTCGACGGAGTTGGACCGAGGTAAAACATATTCACCTCCGGGTGGGAGGGGTGAAACGCGAAGTTAATGACGAGCGCAATAAGGCAAAGGATCAGATAGAGCGCCGCCGTGTCAAAAAAGGCGCGGGGAAGACTTCGAGAGTCCTTGAAGTCTGAGCTTTCCGAGCCGTCCCATACGGTGCGCGCGGCGTAGACGCCGAGGAAGATGAGGCAGAGGTGCCACAGAAACGAATGCACGGTCACCGATAAGTACGGGCGCAGCATCGTCCCCGGCGCGATGTAGGAAGCCGCGCCGCCGAGCAGACCGAACGTCGCGAGAAACGTCCGCGCCGCGCGCGACGCGCGGGCGCCGAGGCAGGGGATGAGAAGGCAGATATACATTGGCACCGAGCAGAGCTGGAAGGGGAAAAGGTCTGCGCGCCATGCGCCCTCGACCGCGGGGTAGAAGAGCTGCTTGTACGCCTCGCCGAGGCAGAGGCAAACTCCGACGGCGAAAAACAGACGCGCGTCACGCCGTACTTTTTCGGAGTATCCGCCGCGCCGGGGGATAAGGCACGCCGCGGCGACGGCGGCGGGGACGCCGAGGATCAGAAAAGAAAGGTGGAAGGCGCCGTAAGGCTCGGCGGAAAACGGGCGAGAGGTCGCCGAAATAAATTCCCCGATACTCAAAATGTACTC
>CANQYV010000024.1 GCA_947628165.1 uncultured Clostridia bacterium
GACGAGCTGATCGAAAAGGCGAAAAAGGCATTCAGAGCGGAGCTGCCGAAATGCGTTGATTATTCCGACATCGAAGACACGGCGGGATTTATAATCGAAAGTATCATCAAGCCGCAGACGGCCAACAAATGACATGAACTATAATTTATATGATGAGAAAGGTGAAGAACAGATGAAAACCGTTTATACATGCTTTTGCACTGATGTTATCCACGAGGGACACATCAACATAATTGAGCAGGCTCATAAATACGGAAAGGTCATAGTCGGAGCTCTTACAGACGAAGCGCTCATTCGCTATAACAGATTCCCGACCGTTTCGCTCGAGGACAGAATAAAACTCTACAAGAGCCTTGACGGCGTCGAGGAGGTCGTCATTCAGGACGACATGCTCTACGACAGCGTGATCAAAAAGCTCAGGCCGGACTACGTTATCCACGGGGACAACTGGAAGGAGGGCGCGATGTCGGCAATACGGCAGAACGTTTTAGACCTTCTTTCCGAATACGGCGGAGAGCTTATCGAGGTAGGATATACATATAACGAGAAGGTCAAAAAAGTCGATTCTCAGCTTGCGGAAAAGCTCTCCATGCCGGAATACCGCCGCAAGCGCCTGCGCCAGCTTATAGACATGTGTCCGATCGTAAAGGTCATAGAGGCGCACAGTGGTCTTACGGGGCTTATCGCCGAAAAGACGACCGTCGTTGAAGAAAGCGGAAAGCTCGACCAGTTTGACGCGATGTGGGTCAGCTCCCTCTGCGATTCCACCGCAAAGGGCAAGCCGGACATCGAGCTCGTCGATATGTCCTCAAGGCTCCGCACCATAGACGATATCATGGAGGTCACGACAAAGCCGGTCATCCTTGACGGCGACACGGGCGGACTTACGGAGCATTTCGTATACAACGTCAGAACGCTTGAGAGAATGGGAGTCTCGGCCGTCATAATCGAGGACAAAAAGGGCCTTAAGAAAAACAGCCTGTTCGGTACAGAAGTGGAGCAGACACAGGCTTCTATCGAGGAGTTCAGTGAGAAGATCGCGGCGGGAAAGCGCGCGCAGCTCACCGACGATTTTATGATCATAGCGAGGATAGAGAGCCTTATCCTTGAAAAGGGAATGGATGACGCGCTTGAGAGGGCACATGAGTTTGTGGAAGCGGGCGCGGACGGCATAATGATCCACAGCCGCAAAAAGGACCCCATTGAGATACTCGAATTCTGCGACAAATTCCGCGAGCAGAACAAGCATACGCCTATAGTTGTCGTTCCGTCTTCGTTCAACGTCATAACGGAGGATGAGCTTGCCGCGCACGGTGTTAACATTGTAATTTATGCAAATCAGCTCACAAGAAGCGCGTTCCCCGCGATGGAGCAGACCGCAAAGGACATCCTCCGCTATCATCGCGCAAAAGAAGTTGACAGCAGACTTATGCCGATCAAGGATATTATCTCGCTTATAGACGAGCTTTGACGAGGTGAATGATGAAGGTAACATCACTGATTAAGGCGATAGGCGCTGATTACTTCACCGGAGTGCCGGATTCGCAGCTGCGTGCGCTGTGCGACTATCTTATATATACATACGGCACCGACCCGCGCCACCATGTTATAGCGGCAAACGAAGGAAACGCCGCCGCGATCGCGGCGGGATACCATCTCGCGACCGGAAAAGTGCCGGTGGTATATATGCAGAACAGCGGCGAGGGCAACATTATCAATCCCGCGGCGAGTCTGCTCAACGACAAGGTGTATGGCATCCCTTGTCTGTTTATCGTCGGTTGGCGCGGCGAGCACGGCGTTCACGACGAACCTCAGCACATCTATCAGGGAGAGGTGACCGTCAGGCTGCTCGAGGATATGGACATAGCGTACGTTATCATCTCGAAAGAGACGACAGAGGACGAGATCGTCGCAAAAATGGCGGAATTCAGAGAGATTTTCGCCGCGGGCAAGCAGGCCGCTTTTGTCGTCAGAAAGGGCGCTCTCGAATTCGACGGCAAGGTCAGGTATGAGAACAGCAACAGCATGACGCGTGAGGAGATAATCCGTCACGTTGTCGAGTTCACCGGCAGCGATCCGATCGTCTCAACGACTGGCAAGGCGAGCCGCGAACTGTTTGAGATACGAGAAGCGCGCGGCGAGGGCCATGAACGGGATTTTCTGACTGTCGGTTCGATGGGGCACGCTTCGTCTATCGCTTTCGGGATCGCGCTGCAGAAGCCGGAGACAAGAGTGTGGATCATAGACGGCGACGGCGCGGCGCTCATGCACATGGGTGCGATGGCGGTGATAGGTGCGAACGCCCTCTCAAACATCGTGCATATAGTCCTTAACAACGGGGCGCATGAATCTGTCGGCGGTATGCCGACGGTCGCCGAAAGTATCGATCTTGTCAGGATCGCGCAGGGGTGCGGGTATAAAAACGTGTTGAGCGCCGCCGATTTTGACGAGCTTGACGCAGCGCTGAAGTCTGCAAGCACGTCTGACGCGCTCACGTTGATAGAGGTCAAGTGTGCGATTGGCGCGAGGGCGGACCTCGGGCGGCCGACGACGACCGCAAAAGAAAATAAAGAGGCGTTTATCGGGCACCTGAAGCGCAGTTGACCACAGAATCAAAGTGTTTTTGATTCAGTCAGAGAAAATCATGCCTTTCGGCTAAAATGAAAATGAAAAATTTGGAGAAAAAACATGAATTTCATCAAAAGAACAATCGCGATTGTCTTGACAGCAGTCATTTGTCTCGGAGCGTTTGCGGGGTGCGGCGGTTCGAAAAAGTCGGACGACAACAGCGTCGTCATATGGACGAGCGGAGAAGATTACAAAAATCAGTATTATCTCGAAGAACTTGAAAAGAAGTTCCCGGAATATGACTTCACCCTCGAGTATATGAACAGCTCGACTATCGCCGCAAAGGTCATGGAAGAAGGCGAAAACTGCTCATGCGATATTATTTTGTCCGATGAATACGGATATCTCTACAAGTGCGAGGAATACCTTGCGGAGCTCAAGGATTTTGATTTCTCGATATTCCTCGATGACCTTGTCCCCGAAAGCCACAAATTCACTCCCGAAGTCAAAAACGGCGGATGCGTTATCATCAACCCCAAGGTGCTTGAGTCAAAGGGCGTTGAAAAGCCGACGTCATATGAGGACCTTCTTGATCCGAAATATCAGGGGCTTATCTCGATGCCGAGTCCCACATCTTCCGGAACGGGCTATATGTTTTTTTGACAGCTGACGAACGAATGGGGCGAGGAAGAAGCGTTCAAGTATTTTGAGGACTTCTCAAAGAACGTTCTGCAGTACACCTCTTCCGGCTCCGGTCCCGTGAACGCTCTCGTCCAAGGCGAGGCGGGGATAGGCCTCGGAATGATCTCTCAGGCAGTGAACGAGATCAAGGACGGCGTCAAGCTTGAAATACTCTTCTTTGACGAAGGCGCTCCCTACAGTATGTACGGCAATGCGGTCCTCGCTTCAAGCGCTGACCGCGATTGCGTGATGGAAGTCTTCAACTATCTTGCGACGGATCTCTGCAAGGGGGACAACGAGCGCTACTTCCCGGATCAGATATTCAAGGACTATATCCCCAACATTGAGGGATTTCCGAGAGACGTTGACTACGGCAATATGTCGAACGATACGCTTGACGAAAAAGACAGGCTTCTTGCCAAGTGGACATTCTCATGACAGAAAAACTTGTAATTGAAAACGTCTCCAAAAGCTATCGCGAGACGGAAATACTGAAGAGCGTCAGCTTTGATGCAAAGGACGGGGAGTTCCTGTCCATTCTCGGAGCATCCGGCTGCGGAAAAACGACGCTCCTCAGAATACTGATCGGGCTTTTGGAGCCGGATACCGGAAAGATCACAAAAGACGGAACGGACATAACCCACGCCGCGCCCGATAAGCGCGGCATGGGCATCGTTTTCCAGAATTATGCTCTTTTTGAGAATATGACCGTCCTGCAGAATGTCAAATACGCTCTGAAATTTCACGGCATACCTAAGGCGGACGCCGAAAAAAATGCGCTTGATATGATAGCTGCCGTGGGACTTTCGGATCACATAAAGAAATACCCGAAAAATCTCTCCGGCGGGCAGCAGCAGCGGGTTGCGATTGCGAGAACTCTTGCGTTGAACCCCGATATTGTCTTGCTGGATGAGCCTATGTCCGCTCTCGACGTCGCGACCCGTCTTTCGATGAGAAAAGAACTTAAAGGACTTCAGGCACAATTCGGCACGACTATGATATATGTTACCCATGACCAGGAGGAGGCGTTTGCACTGTCTGACAGGATCATGATAATGAATCAGGGCGAGATCTGCCAGATAGATACGCCCGAAAATATCATGCGGAATCCCGCAGATGAGTATGTCCGGACATTTGTCATTGATAATTTGCAGGCAAAAGTGGACTCGCTTTCGAAGTTCATCAACGGCAGACGCGGTGGCTGATATGAGAAGAAAGAATATATCAAAGCTGATCATCAGTATCTGCATAGCGCTGTTTTTTATCGTATGCGTCATATCCCCGATAGTCTCGATGCTTTGTCGCATCACGCCGGACGGCTTTATGTCTGTCGTCGGCTCTCCGCAATTTTTGCCCGCGGTCATAAATTCGGTGTCCACGGCGCTGATCGCGACAGTCATATCACTCTTGCTCGCGATCAGCTCTGCATGGTGCATACGCAGAACGGACATAAAGCTGAAAGCACTGTTCAGTACAATATTCGTTGTGCCGATGCTTATCCCGTCTATATCACACGCTTTCGGATTGGTGGCGCTTTTCGGCTCGAATGGTCTCATAACAAATCTTCTGAGCCTTGACGGGAATATCTACGGCTTTTGGGGCATAGTTGTCGGTTCGGTCCTCTATTCCTTCCCCGTCGCGTTTCTGATGTTTTCAAGTATACTTGAATATGAGGACGGCATGACGTACAAGGCAGCCGAGGTTTTGGGTATACCTGCGCTGAGCAGATTTACGGGAATTACGCTACCATATCTCAAAAAGACAATCATATCGGCGTTCTTTGCCGTGTTCACGATGATAGTGACCGATTACGGCGTGCCGCTTATGATCGGCGGGAAGACGACGACGCTGTCCGTTCTGATGTACAACAAGGCTGTCGGCATGATAGATTACGACAGCGGAAGCGTCATCGGAGCTTTTTTGCTGGTCCCTGCCGTTGCGGCGTTCATAGTCGATTTGCTAAATCCTGAGAACTCCCAAAGCAGCTTCGTATCCGAAAAGGTCGAGCCGAAGAAATCTAGAATGCAAAAAATACTGTCATATGTATTCTGTACGCTGATATGCGTATGCGTATTTGCGCCAATCGCTTCCTTCTGCATAATGGTATTTGAGACAAAATATCCTGTCGATCCTGTCCCGACTCTCTATCATATCCAAAAAACACTGAGCCGCGGTGCCGATAAATATCTGCTGAATTCGATGATATACTCAGCGGTGACCGCGTTGCTTGGCACGCTGCTCGCGTTCATATGTTCATATATTACATCGAGGCTCAACGATAAATTCAGCAAGGGGCTTCATCTGATTTCGATCACGTCGATGGCGATCCCTGGCATCGTACTGGGCTTGTCGTATGTGATATTTTTCCACGGCTCCCCCATATACGGGACGATCCTTATAGTAATACTTGTGAATTCAATCCATTTTTTTGCCTCTCCGTATCTTATGATGTACAATACCCTCGGAAAGGTCAATCCGAACCTTGAAGCGGTGGGGCAAAGTCTTGGAATACACAGGTTGTTTATTATAAAGGACGTTGTCATTCCAAAGGTCAGGGGCGCACTCGTCGAAATGTTCACATACTTCTTTGTGAACTCGATGATGACGATATCGGCGGTTTCTTTTCTTGCACCGCCCGCACCAAAGCCGGTCGCGCTTATGATAAATCAGTTTGAGGCACAGCTTTTGATGGAAAGTGCGGCGTTTGTGTCGATCATAATATTCGTTGTCAATGTCCTCATAAAAGGCGTTTCAAACCTTATAAAAAGAAAGCTCGCCGCCTCGCGGTGATCCGACAGGATCGGGGCCGGCGGCCGCACATCGATATTATCGGCCGAGGTATCGAGGTATAAACAATAAACTGCGCGTTTGCGCGGATCCGGACGAAAGGAATAACAGCAATGGCAAACGTCAGACCGTTTACCGCATGGAGACCTGCAGACGGGTATGCGGAAAAGATCGCCTCGCTTCCGTATGATGTCTACAGCAGGAGCGAAGCCTGTGAGGAAGTGAAAAATAAGCCGCTATCTTTTTTGCGCATAGACCGTGCCGAGACAGCGTTTGACAGTACCGTTGACACATACGACGGCAGGGTATACAAAAAAGCCGGAGAGCTTTTCCGCGAGTGGAAAGAACGCGGATATCTGATCAAAGAAGAAAAGCCCCAATACTATGTATACTCGCTGACGATGGGAGATCGGACACAGACCGGACTTGTGCTGTGCGCCGCTGTCGACGATTACATAAACGGTACGATATTGAAGCATGAGAACACCCGCGCCGACAAGGAGGCGGACCGTTTCCGCCATATAGACGAGCTGAGTGCGCAGACCGGTCCGGTCTTTCTCACTTACCGTGCGGTGAAAGAGATCGGCGAGCTGATCTCGCGCGTCAGGAACACCGCCCCGCTTTACGATTTCACCTCGGACGACGGGATACGTCACACCGTCTGGGCGATAGATAACGGCGATGATATTGCCGCCGTCACGGAAAGCCTTTCGCATACGGACCATTTTTACATAGCGGACGGTCACCATCGGGCGGCGAGCGCCGTTGCCGTGGGGCTTAAGCGCAGGGAGGAGCATCCCGATTATTCCGGCGATGAAGAATTCAATTATTTCCTCTCGGTGCTGTTTCCGGACGATGAGCTGATGATCATGGACTATAACCGCGTCGTAAAGGACCTGAACGGTCTCACGGTCGAATCATTCCTGAAGCGGTTGGCAGACGGTTTTGAGATCGAACGCTGCGGCAGCGAAGCGTACAGACCGCGAAAAAAAGGAGAGATCGGCATGTTTCTCGACGGCGGCTGGTACAAGCTGACGTCCAAGATATGCGAGCGGGACTGCGGTCCCGTCAACAGTCTTGACGTGTCGCTTTTGCAGAATGAGGTTCTTGCCCCGATCTTAGGCATATCCGACCCGAAAACGGACGGGAGGATCGAGTTTGTCGGCGGAATACGCGGCTTGGACGAGCCCGAAAGGCGAGCAAAAGAAACTCACGGTGTCGCATTCGCGATGTATCCGACGACGATTTCCGAACTGTTTGCCGTCGCGGACGCCGGGCTCCTTATGCCGCCCAAATCGACGTGGTTTGAGCCGAAACTGCGCTCCGGGCTGCTGATTCATGAAATAGAAAAATAGCTCAGGTATTTGCGGCTTTTTGCGCTGCTTATTACAAAAACACAGCGAGGGTGAGCACGCTTTCTCCCGCACATGAAGGCTGACTCGTAAATATCAGATATAGAATCAACAGACTAAAGGAGAACAAAAAAGTGAGCAGAGTTTACAACTTTTCCGCAGGCCCGGCAGTTTTGCCGGAGGAGGTGCTGCGCGAAGCAGCGGCAGAGATGCTTGACTACAACGGCACCGGGATGTCAGTGATGTAGATGAGCCACCGCTCGTCAGCTTTCGCTGAGATAATAGAGACCGCAGAGGTCGATATCCGCGAGCTTCTTTCGATACCGGACAACTACCGCGTGCTGTTTTTGCAGGGCGGCGCATCGCAGCAGTTCGCGATGATACCGATGAACCTGATGAAGAACCGCGTCGCGGACTTCATCATAACGGGTCAGTGGGCGAAAAAGGCTTGCTCCGAGGCAAAGCTGTACGGGACTGCGAACGTTGTCGCGTCGAGTGCAGACAAGACGTTTTCCTATATTCCAGACTGTTCCGATCTGCCGATAAGTGAAAATGCCGACTACGTCTACATATGCGAGAACAACACGATCTACGGCACAAAGTTCCACACACTGCCGAATACGAAGGGGAAGGATCTAGTTGCCGACGTGTCTTCGTGCTTCCTTTCAGAGCCGATGGATGTGTCAAAGTACGCGCTCGTCTACGGCGGCGTACAGAAAAACATCGGCCCCGCCGGTACGGTCATCGTCATAATTCGCGAGGACCTCGTGACAGAGGATGTACTTCCCGGCACGCCGACGATGCTCCGCTATAAGACGCACGCCGACAATAAATCCCTGTATAACACGCCGCCCGCATACGGCATCTACATTTGCGGGAAGGTATTCAAATGGCTGAAGTCCCGCGGCGGTCTTGAGGCGATGAAGGAGCATAACGAAAAGAAAGCCGCGATAATATACGATTATCTTGACAACAGCAAGATGTTCCGCGGCACCGTCGTGCCGGTTGACCGTTCGATAATGAACGTGCCGTTCGTCACGGGAAGCGAGGAGCTCGATGCCAAATTTGTCAAAGAGGCGTCTGCGGCGGGATTTGTCAATCTCAAAGGCCACAGAACGGTCGGCGGCATGAGAGCGAGCATCTACAACGCCATGCCTGTCGAAGGCGTGCGGAAGCTCGTCGAATTCATGGCAAAATTCGAGGCGGACAACCGCTGAACATATAACGGAGGAAACGATGCGCAAGATATATTACTGCAACCCCATATCCGAGGTCGGAACGTCGCTTCTCACATCGGAATACGAAAAAACTGAATCGCTCGCCGAGGCAGACGCCGTACTCGTGCGTTCCGCGTCGCTGAATGAAACCGAGCTTCCCGATCGGCTGCTCGCGATTGCACGCGCCGGCGCAGGCGTCAACAATATCCCGATAGAAAGATGCACGAAAGCCGGCGTCGTCGTATTCAACACGCCAGGCGCGAACGCGAACGGCGTCAAGGAGCTCGCGATCTGCGGAATGCTCCTCGCCTGCCGTGACATCGTCGGCGGCGTCAACTGGGTGCAGACGGTGAAGGACGCGGGAGATGTCGCAAAGACAGTCGAAAAGGGAAAGAAAGCGTTTGCTGGTACGGAGATTAAGGGCAAAAAGCTCGGTGTCATCGGGCTCGGCGCGATCGGCGGTCCGCTTGCTAACGCGGCGGTTTCGCTCGGCATGGAGGTATACGGCTGCGATCCGTTCCTCTCTGTTGATGCCGCGTGGCGCCTCGACAGTCACATCAAACACGTCAAGACGCGCGAGGAAATATTCGCCGAGTGCGACATTATCACCGTTCACACGCCTCTCGTCGACGACACACGTCACATGATAAACGAGTCCACTCTGTCACTGATGAAGGACGGCGTGATCTTACTGAATTTCGCCCGCGACGCGCTTGTCGACGACGATGCAATGGAGACGGCGCTTAAGTCCGGCAAGGTGCGCCGCTATGTGACCGACTTCCCGAATGATAAGACGGCCGGTATGGAAGGCGTTATCGCGATACCGCATCTCGGCGCGTCGACAGAGGAAGCGGAGGACAACTGTGCAGCGATGGCGGTACGCGTGCTGAGGGACTTTATCGAGAACGGCAACATCAGAAATTCCGTCAATTATCCGTCATGCGATATGGGGATATGTACGAAGGCGGGACGCATTACGATCCTACATGAAAATATACCGAACATGATATCGCGCTTCACGGCGGCGCTTTCGGACGAGGGCATAAATATCTCTGACATGATAAACCGAAGCAAGGACAATTTTTCCTATACAATGCTTGATACCGACAGTCCGGTGACGCCGGCTATCGTTGAGAAAATATGTCAGACAGAAGGCGTAATTCGCGTTCGTGCGGTTCACGGAATGCTTGAATGAAAAAACGAAGTCTATAAAAATAATATAATATTTACCTATAATACCATAACATCATAATTGAAATATAACAACTCCAAATTTATTGTATTCTACCTATATTGAAAATAAAATTGCGAATTCAATTAGATAAACTGAACACTATATAAATCAATTGTTGTAAAGCAAAATATCATCTTTAAAAAATATCTTCTAATATCAGATTTGATCATAAGATTAAACTAAAATATAAACTATGGATAACCACGTTGTTTGTGAGGTGCTTGATTGTATGGACAAGTTCAGCTGTTGTTGAGATTAACGTCGGCAAATGACAGGACAATACTTTTTGTCACTGTTATATATGCCCATATCTAAACTCTATTTCTTGACAGTTAAAAAATGTAAAATAACGCCAGCAATCCTCTTTATATGACATTTGAAGCAAACTTTCAGATGACTATTTTATATTACCTTGCAAACTGAATATTCAGTTTGCCTAGCCTGTCGAAAAAACGTGCTCCGCTTCTCGCCTGACCACGCTTCTTCGACAGGCACAAGCGCCCGTGCGCGGGCGCTTGTGTTTTTTTATTCATCCTAAATGTAAACGATCCGTAAACAAATAAAAATTCCCAGTCATATTCGTTCACACCCTGTCCATAATAATGACAGAGGACGCGGAACGCGGACTCAATTTATATAGATCAAAAGAAGGGCAAGTAACTCATGCCGCGTTTCGCGTCACGATTTATGATGCCCCGAAATCAGGAGAATTGAAATGGCATCGAACAACAGCAACAGAAAGCTCGTTCCCGAGGCAAAGGAAGCTCTTGACAAGTTCAAGATGGAAGCTGCTTCCGAAGTCGGTGTGAACCTCAAAGAAGGTTATAACGGCGACCTCACTTCGCGCCAGGCGGGTTCCGTCGGCGGCCAGATGGTCAAGAAGATGGTCGAGAAGTACGAGAACGATATAAAGTCCTCCAAGTAAGTACGACATCGAAAAAAAGACGCCCCGCCAACAGGCGGGGCGTCTTTTTCGCGCTCTTTGCATTATTTTACGATCTTCAGGAAAACGAGGATCGATACGACAAGACCGACGAAGAGATAAAGGTCGATAAGTGAGATCACAACGCCGACGACCCAGCCGATGAGCGGGATCGAGCCTATCCATCCGAACAGGAGCGACACGAGCGCTCCCACGACAAGGTAGCAGATGATGGTGATAGCAAGGTTAACGGCAGTGTCCGCGCGATAGCTGAAGGGGAATACTTTTTTCAACATAAAAATACCTCCGGGAAGAATATTCCTGATACAATAATATTACTACGCCGCGCGGATTATGTCAATAGTCGAAACGCCGTTTTTCGCACGAACGCGGCTGAAATTCCGCTTTTCTTCGACAGCCCGGCCCCGTTTTTCTCCTGCGGCAAAAGAAAACCACTTTACAATCTCGCGCCGATGTGGTACAATATCTTCCGGAACAAATATCTACCCGTAGCCCAGCTGGATAGAGCGACAGACTCCGACTCTGTAGGTCGCAGGTTCAAATCCTGTCGGGTAGGAAAAAGGAAAAAGACCTCCGCCGCGCGGAGGTCTTTTTTATGTCTTGCGCCCACGCGGATTTTCGTGCCAGCCGCAGAGACAGGCGCGCTCGACCGAGCCGAAAATGCGCTCGCGCAGCCCGTGATATCGGTGCTCGAGCTCGAGGAGCAAAGCCTTCATTTTCTCGCGCTCCGTCTTTTTGTCGGCAGGGCAAGTGTTCTTGACGACGGGCAGCTCAAGCTCGCGCGCGAGCCTCTCCGCCTCATGCTCGTGAACATATGAAAACGGACGTATGACCGAAAGCGAATGCTCCGCCAGGTACGTCACGGGCTCGAATGTCGCGAGCCTGCCGCCGTATATGAGGTTCAGCATGAACGTCTCGACGACGTCGTCGAAATTATGCCCGAGTGCGAGTCTATTGCAGCCGAGGCTCTGCGCCTTGGCACACAGCGCGCCGCGCCGCAGCTTTGCACAGAGAGAGCAGGGGCTGCTCTCTCGGCGCACGTCGAAAACGAGCGTGCCGATATCGGTCTTTTCCGTATAATACGGAACGCAAAGCCGCTCGCACAGCGCCTCAGCTCCCGAAAAATCCATCCCGGGAAAGCCCGCGTCGACAGTTATCGCGCAGAGCTCAAAGTCAAATCCCTCAAAGCGGCGCAGCTCGGCGAGCGCCGCGAGCAGCAGCACCGAATCCTTCCCACCCGAGAGCCCGACGGCGACCTTGTCGCCCGGGCTTATCATGCCGTAATCCGCCGCGGCGCGGCGGACCGAGCCGAGCATATGCTGAAACCTTTCGGTCGACATTGATTGTGTCTCCTCTCTTTCCGCGCGCATACAATATTAAGGCAGCACCGCAATAAAACATATAAAAACGGGGGTACATACCGAAATGATAAAAATTTTCATCGATCAGGGCCACAACCCGAACAACCCGAACTCCGGCGCCGAGGCGAACGGATACCGTGAGCAGGATCTTGTCTACGAGATAGGCATACGGCTCGCCTCGCTCCTGCGCGCGAACGGGAATTTTGACGTCCGCGTCTCGCGTCCGACGGCGACGACGCAGCTCGGTACGAGCAATGCCTCAAGCCTCAGAGCTCGCGTGGACGCCGCCAATTCGTGGGGCGCCGAATGGTTCATCAGCCTGCACGCGAACGCGTCAGACAATACGTCCGCAACGGGGACGGAGGCGTTCGTGTATTCGACGTCCTCGCGCGCGTTCCCGCTCGCGGAGGATATCGTGCGCGCCGTTTCGGACGCGACGGGGGAGCCCGACAGGGGCGTTTCCGCAAGGCCGACGCTCTATGTCCTGCGCCGCACCTCGATGCCCGCGACGCTCGTCGAGCTCGGGTTTATCACGAATTACGCGGAAGCGACACTCATGGCGGAGAGCCCCGAGCTCTATGCCCGCGCCGTGTACCGCGGCATCCTCGATTTCTTCGGACTTTCTTAATCCTCCTGCAGCATATCGAGGAGCACCGCCTCGTCGATGACGGGCACCCCGAGCGCGTTTGCGCGGTCGAGCTTTGAGCCCGCTGCCTCTCCCGCGACGACGTAGCTCGTCTTCTTCGAGACGGAGGAGCTGACCTTGCCGCCCGCCGCCTTTATAAGGTCGGACGCCTCGTCGCGCGTCATGTTCGGCAGCGTGCCCGTGAGCACGAACGTCAGCCCCGCGAGCCTGTCGGACGTCGGGGCGGCGTCCGACGCTTCCATAACGACGCCCGCGCGCCGCAGTTTTTCGATAAAGTCAATGTTGCACGGCTCGTCGAAGTACTCGCGTATCGCCTCGGCGGTAATGCCGCCGATGTCGGGCACCTCCGTGAGCTCCGCCTCGCCGGCGGATATGAGCGCGTCTATCGAGCGGAAGCGCTCCGCGAGAGCGGCGGCGGCAACCGCGCCGACCTGCCTTATTCCGAGCGCGTATATGAGCCGCGAGAGCCCCGCGCCCTTCGATTTTTCTATCGCGGACACGAGATTTTCCGCCGACTTTTTACCCATGCGGTCGAGCTTTGCCACGTCCTCGGGGTCGAGAGAATAGAGGTCGGCGGCGTCCCTTATGAGGTCCGCGTCGAGCAGGAGTGCTATGACGGACGGTCCGAGCGACTCGATGTCCATCGCGGCGCGCTCCGCGAAGTGCTCGATGTTCCGCGCACGCTGCGCGGGGCACTGCGAATTTATGCAGCGGACAGTGCCGCCCTCGGCTCCCTCGCCATCGTCGCGGACGAGCTTTTCGCCGCACGAGGGGCAGACGTCGGGCATGTGCCAGAGCTTTTCCGTGCCGTCGCGTTTGTCCTTTGCGACGCCCGCGACCTCGGGGATGATGTCTCCCGCCTTCTGTATTATAACGGTGTCACCGACGCGGATGTCGCGCTCCCGTATGATGTCTATATTGTGCAGCGTCGCGCGCGAGACCGTCGACCCCGCTATCCTCACGGGCTCGAGCACCGCCGTCGGCGTGAGCACGCCGGTGCGCCCGACAGCGGCGACGATATCGAGCAGCTTTGTCTCCTTGCGCTCGGGCGGATATTTGTACGCGACCGCCCACTTCGGCGTCGTCGTGCCCTCGCCGAGAACTTCGCGCAGCGAAAGCTGATCTACCTTGACGACGGCGCCGTCTATGTCAAACGACAGCGTGTCCCTCATCCTGCCTATCGCCTCGATGTGGGCAGTTATCTCGCTGTCTCCGCTCGCCGTTATCTTGTGCGGCAGCACCTTGAAGCCGAGCTCCTCCATTCTTGAGAGCGTTTCCGAGTGGAGGGCGGGTGCGTGCCCGTCGGCGTATAGCGAGCCGCCCTGAAAATTGAAAACGAAAATGTCGAGCCCGCGCGACGCCGCCACCTTTGAGTCGAGCTGGCGCAGCGAGCCCGCCGCCGCGTTGCGGGGATTTGCCATCAGCGGGCGTCCCTCCGCGCGGCGGACGTCGTTTTGCTTTTCAAACGTCTCGCGCGGCATATACACCTCGCCGCGCACGGTCAGCGACAGCGGCTCCGAAAGCCTCAGCGGTATCGAGCCGACGGTCTTGAGATTTTCCGTCACATCCTCGCCGACGGTGCCGTTCCCGCGCGTCGCGCCGACTGTGAAAACTCCGTTTTCGTATGTGAGCGAGACGGAAAGCCCGTCTATCTTCGGTTCTACGGAGAACACGACGTCCGGGTGCTCCTCGCGTATCTTAGAGGTGAACGCGCAGAGCTCGTCAAACGAGAACACGTCCGAAAGGGAGCGGAGAGGGTATGTGTGCGTTACCTTTTGAAATCCTTCGAGAACCGCGCCGCCGACGCGCTTCGTCGGCGATGCCGGGTCGTCGAGCTCCGGGTGCTCCGCCTCGAGGCGGAGCAGCTCGGAGAACATGGCGTCGTATTCAAAATCGCTTATCTCCGGGTCGTCGAGCACATAGTACCTGTGCGCGTGGTACGATATCTTTTTTCTTAAATCGTCGATATGCTTTATCAGTTCTTCTCGGTTTTCCATATTCCTATTATACCCGCCCTCCGTGCTTTTTTGCCGATTATAAAGCGCGGCGGAGCCTTTCTTTGAAAAAGGCTCCGCGCCGTAAATTGTCTTTTTGCCGCTTTGCCGGACGGAGCATCAGCCGAGCGGCTTGTTCGTCGGCTTCGGGATGACGTCGTGCGCGCCGCCCTCGACGATGCTGACGGAGGAGACGAGCGTGAGCGTCGCTTTTTCCTGAAATTCCGGTATCGTTATCGCGCCGCAGCTGCACATCGTCGAACGGATCTTCGCGAGCGTGCGCTCCACGTTGTCCGAAAGCGCGCCGGCGTAGGGAACGTAGGAGTCGACGCCCTCCTCAAAGCTGAGCTTTGCCGCGCCGCCGAGGTCGTACCTCTGCCAGTTGCGCGCGCGGTTGCTGCCCTCGCCCCAGTATTCCTTCATGAGCGTGCCGTTTATGTTGACCTTTTCCGAGGGGCTCTCCTCGAAGCGGGCGAAGTATCTGCCGAGCATCACGAAGTCCGCGCCCATCGCGAGCGCGAGCGTGATGTGGTGGTCGTGCACGATTCCGCCGTCCGAGCAGACGGGTATGTAAATTCCCGTTTCTTCAAAATAATCGTCGCGCGCGCGGCACACCTCGATGACGGCGGTCGCCTGACCGCGCCCGATGCCCTTTGTCTCGCGCGTGATGCAGATGGAGCCGCCTCCGATGCCGACCTTCACGAAATCGGCGCCGCATTCCGCGAGGAAGCGGAAGCCGTCCCTGTCGACGACGTTGCCCGCGCCGACCTTGACGGTGTCGCCGTACTTTTCGCGGATGAAGGCAAGCGTGCGGCGCGTCCATTCGGTATATCCTTCAGAGGAGTCGATGCAGAGCACGTCGACCCCGGCGTCAACGAGGGCGGGAACGCGCGTCTCGTAGTCGCGGGTGTTGATGCCCGCGCCGACCATGTAGCGCTTCTTCTCGTCGAGCAGCTCGCGGGGGTTCATCTTGTGGCTGTCGTAGTCCTTGCGGAAGACAAAGTGGCAGAGGCGCCCGTCCTTTGAGACTATCGGCAGGGAATTGAGCTTGTTGTCCCAGATTATGTCGTTCGCCTCGCGAAGGGAGGTCCCCTCGGGGGCGGTGATGAGGCGGGACGCGGGCGTCATGAATTCGGACACCTTCACGTCCTGTGCCATACGGCTCACGCGGTAGTCGCGGCCCGTGACGATGCCGAGCAAAACGCCGTTCGGTGTGCCGTCGTCTGTTACGGCGACCGTAGAATGACCCGTCTTTTCCTTGAGCGCGAGTATGTCGGCAAGCGTGCTGTCCGGCGTGATGTTCGAGTCGCTCTCGACAAAGCCCGCCTTGTTGCCCTTGACGCGCGCGACCATCGCGGCCTCGGACTCTATAGACTGATTTCCGTATATAAAAGAAAGGCCTCCCTCGCGTGCGAGCGCAACGGCGAGCCTGTCGCCGGAGACGGACTGCATGATGGCGGATACCATCGGGATGTTGAGGGAGAGCGCGGGTTTTTCGCCGCGGCGGTATTTCACAAGCGGCGTTTTCAGCGAGACGTTAGAAGGTATGCAGTCTGCCGAAGAATACCCGGGAATGAGCAGATATTCGTTAAATGTGCGTGAGGGTTCGTTATAATACTTTGCCATGGTGTACTCCTCGCCCAAAGGCGGCGCTTTATGACTGTCATTTTGTTTTTACGATTATATTATACATTTCTCTGTCGGACAAGTCAACACGGGTGAAGAAAAAAAACGCCGCCCGGCGGCGGCGTTTTTTTGTTTATTCTGTCATTGCGGCCATGTATTCGCGGCGCGTGGTTTCTATCCTTTTCGCGGTCTCCGAAATTATGGTATCATAAAGCTCGGGACTTAATCTGTCGAGGAAACGCATCCTCGCGAGCGCCTGAGAGTCGATTATCCCGAAAAACCGTATGATGTCATCTACCGTGATCCCATCCGGCAGGGGAACGTTTACATAAAACTCCCAGGAGTTGTTGTCGAGCGTGCGCGCGTCCCGGTCTAATACCGATATGATCCGGCTCGTTTTCGGCGGATGGAGCTTTTTTACCTCGCAGAGGATCTCCCCGATCTCGTCTTTTAATTCCTTAATTT
Organism: uncultured Clostridia bacterium; assembly: GCA_947628165.1. Taxonomy (GTDB): domain Bacteria; phylum Bacillota; class Clostridia; order Oscillospirales; family CAG-272; genus DTU064. The sequence continues at coordinate 16,875 of CANQYV010000024.1, forward strand.
CACGTCTTACGTCGTCTTCCATGTTCGTGCCTCCCAAAAAATAGATGTAAAAAAATGCGCTCCACAAGGGAGCGCACGAAAAACGTGTCTCCGATGTTTACCACGCATCTTTCTGCATCCGTTACTCGCCGGGTATGCGCCGAACGAAATCACACCTACAGCTGGAGAACACGTTTTTACCGTATTCTTGCTATAAGTATGATTTTTATACATGTGAATTTTTCCCGCCAAAAAGGGCGCGGAAAAAAGACCGACAGAGCGCACAGTGCTCCCGGCAAAACGGAAAATAATGAAACATGCGTGGTAACTATATAATATCATTAATTTTCCTGAAAGTCAAGACAAAATGCACAAAAAAAGCGCCCCTTTCGGAACGCTTTTTTGAGTTTATTGGGTCTTATCGCAGCCCCCGTCTTCCGGCTACCGATATATTTCTCGACGATAACCGATATCAAGTATCAAGATCAAAATTTTGCTGTCCTGTATATCAGCTATCAGCCGATAGTTTCCAACGCGATATCTCCATTGTCCCGCGTGATTTGCACTCAAAGCCTTACCGTGTAAACGTGGATTCTCGCAGTCTACAAGGTTTTTGTAAATCCAACTCGCAATTAACTTCGCAGTCGTTTTGTCAAGTTTAGAGAGCTGTTTTTTCGCCCTGTCGGTAAGCTCCACAGTGTACTTCACAGCAAATCAAGCTCCTTTGCCACGCTCATAAAATCGTGTGTCACAGGATTTTCCTTGTAGTCAGCTATAGCCTCTTCATACGCTTTAAGGTCATACTCGTCCTCGATGCGCTCTATAACAGACTTTCGCATCAATTCAGACACAGACATGCCGTTCATTTCTGCATAGGTACGAATAAGTTCCGATTCATTACTGTTCAAACGAATTGATATTGTCATTTTCATCACCGCCTCTGAAATACATTGTATTACATATTTGCAGTATTGTCAATACCATATTTTGTGCTTTTTATACGGAAGAGCGGACGCCGGGCGGCACCGGCGGCGATGATGAGCCTTGCAGACAATGATACTCCCGTCCAGCCACAGCTCGAGCGAGATAAGCGGCACTTGTTGACCGTGAAGCCGTCGCAAGCAATGGGGGCGGCTGCGTGAAACCCACGCCGGGGGCCGAGAGCCCGTGAGGTCGGTGCGCCGCCGACCGTCCTGTGACTTCCCACGGTCGGGGTGTCGAGGACAAATAGACCACAAAACAAAAGCTGTTATGTCGGGGGAGATGTGCTTTATTTGCGCCCTCCCCCGACTGACAAAACTTTTGATGCAGGTCAAATGCGTCTTTTGTAGGACGTATTTGACTTGTATTAAGTTTTTTTTGAAAGTTACATGCCAAGAGACGGTTTTTAGTGTATAATAAAGACAACGAAAGACAGGAGCACGAATGTTATCATGGATGTTACGACGAACTACGAAAAAGCGATTTCCCTTTGGAGACAGAGAGCAATTACAACCGACGCGGAGCTTGCCGAGGCGCTAAACGGACACAGCATTGCTTTTGCGTACAATTCCGGAAAAATTGAAAACACAAACATAACATACAATGATACGCGTGAAATCTTCGAGCACGACGGCGTAACGTCATATACAGGTGACCTCAGAACTTTATTTGAACTTAAAAACGCAAAAGAAGCGAATGAATTTTTGCTCGATGCTTTCAATAAAAAAATCCCCCTTGATGAGGCACTGATAAAATCCTTTCAGCGAATTTTGACGCAGAACACATACGACACAAGACGTTGGCAGCTCGGAGAACGTCCAGGAGAATACAAGCTTCACGATTATGTAACGGGAAAAAACGAAGTGGGGGCTTCTCCTGATGAAGTGAACGAGGAAATGTCAGAACTGTTGTCCGAAATGAAAGACGTCCCGGATGATAAAGCGTTGATTGCCGCTGCGTATTTTCACGCAAAATTTGAAAACATTCATCCCTTTGCAGACGGAAACGGCAGAACGGGACGGATTGCTATGAACTATTTTCTGCTTATGCACCATCATCCACCAATTATAATACACGAAGAAGACAGAAAGAGCTATTATGACGCACTCGAATCGTGGGACGAAAGACAGGAGCTTTCTCCGCTCATAAATTTTCTCGAAGCTCAGACAGTAAAGACATGGGAAAAACAAATCGAACGCGCGGCTCGCCGAAAAAACGAACCCGAAAGATAACCAAATACCACGAAAAACCGCAGGGCGGCTTGTGAGACAACTCACAGGCTGCCTTTTTGCATGAAAAGATCGGAACGTTTTGTGATGGGATGGTGTCAGCGGTCAAGGTCATGCCTTGTTTTGCTATGCAGGCTCTCATTTTTTTTTAAAGCATTGAGAGAAAAATCGATTATACGAGCCTTTCGTTCTTTCAGCATGGTAATATAGAAGCTTTTTTGAAGGTCGCTTGTATATGGCGTGTTCTCAATAATATCCGATATTTTGTTCATATCGATTCTCGGCGCAATTCTTTTCAGAGCTGCGTTGCAGTCCGGATTTTGGAGGGAAGATATAAAATCAAAGTAATTGATTTTCTTGCCCTCAAGAGTTACTGCAGACAGCGGCCTTGAAAAAATACGCAAGTCACGCTCTGCTTTTATTTCCAAGGATAATTTCATGATGCTTTCGTCTGCCTGTGGGTAAAGAGCGCTGCCGCAGTCATATATCGGAGCGAGCTCGACCGCATCCGAAACGGTATTGTACAGTACTCCCCAGTTGCCGTTATGCCTGTCCCAGTTCCCGATAAGGGCATCTACGATAAACATATCCCAAAAACGTTCACGAAGAACCTCGGGGTTGATCAAGGTTTGCTTTTCAATTGAGAAAAGAATATCTGAAAGCTCTGTCCCATATCCGTTGCTTTCCGAGTCAACGACAGTATTTTTCATGGATGCGAAATCCTGAAGGACAATTCCCGGCGAGGTGAAATCTTTGCAGGCAACGACGATATATTCTTTTTCCTTGCGGGAATATGTCCCGAGAATTGTCTCTTGTGCCGGGATACCCACGCTGTCAAATATGCGGCATCCCATATATTCGGATATACATCCGTTAGTATAGCTTATATTGTCGTTGAGCTTCGGATGCTGCGGGAACTTTAGCATATATATCTCGTTGTTATAAAGTATTGAAATCTTGCTTCCGTTCGCACCTGCGTATGCTTTATTTGTAACTCTTGCGTTTGTAAAATCTATCACTCAGTCCCACCCCCTTGTTACTCTCAAGTATTTTTTGCGCAGATACCACGCCTGTTCGGACGATATCACACCGTTCACTTCGGCAGAGTTTATATCTGCATTCAGCTCGTCGTAATATAAATCCTCTCTGTAAGTGCGTATTCCCCGGTCGAAAAGCTCCCACATTTTTTTAACGGCATCTATAGAATCTACGAGAAATGGCGGCAGCCCGCATTCAAGATATGATTTGTCGGTCGGCAGCCCCGTATCTTTATCGTATCCCATATCCCAGCACATAACAACCTCCAATAACCGGATCTTATCTTTCTGCCTCATTCTTCATACGTTCTATGCCATCTCTTTCCGACCGTACCGGTATATCGAGCAGCTGCTGCACTCTCTCGTATAAAATATGTTCAAGCTGTGTGAGATAAGCCTCGGGAAGATTCAGGCTCGGATGCCGTTTGAACTTGAAGTTTATCATTCGCCGCAGTTGTTCTTTCTGCTTAGGCCCCATAACGGCGGCGCATTGTGCTTGAAATGTACCTCTCGTTGCGGGCCTGCGACGCGCCGCATATGATATCAGATTATTGATATCCTCACAGTCTGCATAGCAGCATAACGAGAGCCCGTTATCAAAAATGGGTGCAGGCGCAATGATTTTTCCGCTTTTATTATCCCGCAGAACTCCGAAATTCCCGAAATGTCTGTCCTCGTTATATATAAGCGCGTCAAAAACTAGCATACTTCGTATCTGCTCGCCGAAATCTTCTCCGAGATTGTCATAATAATCAACGCAGGCTTCGAGCCCGCCGGTCGTTACAATACGTCCTATCGGGATATATGACGTATCAATATCAGTGAAAAGAGCACATTTGGACGCAACGATGCCTTTCCAGTTTTCGATGTCATAATGCACGGCGTTGAGCTGCATTGTCTCTGCGACCTGGGACGCATAGTATTCGCAGTAGGGCTCCCGACCGCCGTTTGAAAAGCCTGTTGTGCCGCCTTTGTAGAGATATATTCCGTCGCCATCGATAAAGCGCCACGCCTTCGGCAGCATTCCGGAGGTCGTCAGCTCGGGGGAAGTTGTGAACGCCTCTTTGCCGCCGCCGACACCGGTATACGCAACGAGTGCCAATATCTCCGAAAATCGGTTCTCGTAAAGGTTATATTGAGCAAATTTACCCTCAAAGCCATACGGCACAACCCAATAGCTGTCGTTTAAAGAAAGGCCTCGACAGACATCTATAATACCCTTTGTATCATCGTGTTCCAAGCCGAGCGAGCTCAGTATTTCATCGACAAACATCCTGTTCTTAGGGATTATTCTTGCGTTCAGCCACTGCAAAAGTCCCTTGTTGTCACATGACATTTCAAGCGGAAGAAGGTACTTTTTATCTTCGTTCACATCTAATATATCAACGACGGGCTCGCCGAAAGTATTGACTCCCATATGAAAAGACAACAGCTCGGTATCATAAATTCTGAGGCTGTACTTATCAAAGCCGTCCATATCGGTTCCACCTCCCGTGTTTTTATATCGATTCTATTTCAATTATACATCTCACGGGCAGTATTTGCAAGCGTCATCTGACTGCCGCTGTTGTTTTTCGGTCCGGTACGCTGTCGGCAGCCGGCGCAGCTTCTTCTTTTGCCGCTTTCATATCGTGCTGATGACTTTCGGAACTATTGCCGTCGATAGCGGCCCCGAATTCTACGACGTAATCGTATGGATAAAGAACTCTCCGATGTACAGGCATCAGGGCGTTTATTGGGGAGCCTTGCAGTTCAGCAGACGTTTACGCTTATGCTGCGTAAAACATTAATGTTATTTCTCTGCGAATCGGATGCACATGAACTTGCTTTTCGCGAAAAAACGCCCGCCGCACCCGAAAACGGGGGACGGCGGGCAGATATGAGAGAAAAACGTTATAGACCGAGCATTGCCTTTGCAAAGAAGAAATAGAGCAGCAGAGACACAGCGTCGACGATGGTCGTTATAAACGGGCTCGCCATGACGGCGGGGTCAAATCCGAGCTTTTTGGCGAGCAGCGGCATCACGCAGCCGATGAGCTTCGCGCAGACGACGGTGAACAGCAGCGTCAGGCAGACGACGGCGGAGACCGTAAGCGAGACCTCGTTTTTCATTATGAGGTTGTCGACGAGCTGTATTTTTATAAACGTTGCGGCGGCGAGCGAGATGCCGCAGAGCACGGAGATACGCAGCTCCTTCCACATCACGAGGAATGTGTCGCGAAACTCTATCTCGTCGAGCGATATGCCGCGGATAACGGTGACGGACGACTGGCTGCCGGAGTTTCCGCCGGTGTCCATCAGCATAGGGATAAACGCCGTCAGCGCGACCTGCGCCGCGAGCGCCTCTTCAAATGAAGAGATTATCATGCCTGTGAAGGTCGCGGAGATCATGAGGAGCAGGAGCCACGGTATGCGGCTCTTCCAGATCGAGAAGACGGACTGCTTGAGATATGGCCTGTCCGTCGGCGTGATAGCGGCCATTATCTCGAGGTCCTCGCTGTACTCGTCGACGATTACGTCGACGGCGTCGTCTATCGTGACAATGCCTATCATACGGTTCTCGGAATCGACGACGGGAAGGGCGAGAAAGTCGTATTTCTGAAGCTGATTTGCGACAAATTCCTTGTCGTCGAGCGTGTTGACGGAGATGACGTTTTCCTCCATGACGTCGCCTATGACGGCGTCCGTCGGGGAGAGAAGCATCGTCCTGACCGAAACGACGCCGACGAGCTTGCGCTTTCTGTCCGTGACGTAACAGGTGTAGACCGTCTCCTTGTCTATGCCGTTGCGGCGGATGACGTCGAACGCGTCGGAGACAGTCATGTCGGGGTAGAGCCTGATATATTCCGTCGTTAGTATGCTTCCGGCGCTGTCGTGAGGGTATTTCAGAAGCGCGTTTATCTCGTGCCGCGTCTCCTGTGAGGCGCGCGCAAGGATGCGCTCGGCGACGTTCGCCGGCATCTCCTCGATGACGTCGACGGCGTCGTCGAGATACATGTCTTCGATAAGGGCTGTGAGCTCGCGGTCGCTGAACGCGCGGAGGAGCTCCTCCATTTTGTCCTGATCCATGAGGACGAACGTGTCGGCGGCGATCTCCTTCGGCAGTATGCGGAAAAGCACCGTCAGCCTGTCCCCCTCAAATTCGCCGAGCAGCTCCGCGATGTCGGCGGGCATCATGTCGTGAAACATGCGGTGCAGCTCGCCGAGCTTTTTTTCGTCGAGCAGCTCTGTCACCTTTTCGAGCATTTCTTCAAATTCCATTTGTTTTTTCGCGCGGAAAAAGACCGTGCATCCTCCCACTTTAAAAATTCAGGATATGACGGTCTTTCGGGCAGATATAAAAGCGTTTTGCGCGCAAAAAAGTCGGGCAGCGGCGACGGCTTCGGCGGCGGGTCAGGCTGTCAAATTGTCGCGGCGCGGCACGGACGTCTGCACAAAAGACCGGGCGTACTTCTACTGTCAGAATCCATGCTTTGCCTCCCAATAAAAGACTTAAATTACATCTACACTATGTCGCGCGGGTCGAGGGTGGGGACCGGCGGCGTCGGCTTAACGCTGCGCTTCAGCGGGTCAAACCGCCATTTTCGGCAGCATCCGTCCGCCCGGACGAGACCGCGCCTGCGGCAGAGTACGGAGTCGCCGGTGAAGATCGGCGTCCCATGCTCGCACATGGCGCATATCGCGTCTTCGTTGTCCCTGTCCTTTTTTTTCATCTGACTCACCGATGTATTTTGTCTTTTGAATTTATGCCTATATTATATAATGTTCGCCGCCTTTTTGCAACCCCTTTTTTCACGGATGGAAAAAGAAAAATCAAGACTGCCGCAAGAGCAAGCACGGCAAACGATGCCGCGGCGGCAGAGGCGGCGTCCGCCTGCGAGAACGCCCCCGCAGCCTCGGCTTTGAAGGACGGAAGAAACGAGAGCGCGTACATTGCCGCCGACGTCAAGGCGCCCGTCGTCAGCTTGCCGGCGATATGGGGAATTAGCGATATGCCCTCGCAGACCGACGCCGTCTGAAACAAGACGGACAGCCCCGCCGAGCCTATAGAAAATCCGCAGAGCGCAAATGCCGCGTTACGGCTTATCTCGCCCGAGAGGAACGCATCGTGCGCCGCCGCCGTCCCGCTCGAAAACTCAAACGCCGCCGAGACGAAAAGCGCCGGCAGAGGCGAGGACGTCACAGCTGACAAAAGCCTCTCGACGACGGCGGAAGCGACGGAGAAGAACGTCACGGAGCCGCACACGTTGAGCATCACGCGGGAGGCGCCCGTTATCGCCTGAGTGAACAGCGGCATGACGCCCGTGACCTTCGGCTGTGCGGGTACTGCGGGCGGCTTTGGCACGCTTTTGCCCCCGCGCGGCAGCAGCATTCCTATAAGGACGGAGACCGCCGCCTGCACGCCGAAGAGTGCGAGCCCCGCGCGCAGGGAGCCGAAGTATCCGACGCCGACGACAAACACGGGGAACGTCGGCGAGGCGCACGAAACGAAGGCGAGCAGCCGCGCCGCCTCGTCAGATGATATTTCACCCGAACGGAACGCGGAGCCGACGGTCAGCGCTCCGAGCGGGAACCCGAAAAACATCCCCTGCAAAAGCGCCGCTATGCCGTGCTCCGTTCCGAAAAGGCGGCGGCACAGGGGGGCGGCGGCACTGTCGAGCGCGCGTCCGCCGCCGGAGGCGACAAAGAGCGTTGAGAGCACGGAGAACGGGAAGACGGACGGTATGACGCGGCGTGCGCAGAGCGCGAGCGCGCGCGACGTCGCCTCGGACACGGTGTCCGGCATAAAGAGGCACAAAAACGCCGCCATAACGGCGGTGACGGCGAGCAGTGTGCCCGTCGCCGCCCCGGAGTCTTCGCTTTTCATAAAAAAACATCCCCTTTCATAAGCATGGAAGGAAAAACGCCTGCGCGTTACAATGATTTATATGCTTCCGCAAAGGAGATTTAGACTTTGAAAAGAAAGCACTTGATATCGGGGTCCCTTCTGGGGCTTGCGGGAGAGCTGTTCGAGGTGCCGAGCGGCGCCGTCCCCGGCGGCTGGAGCGTCACCCTTACAGACGGCAGGGAGGCGTATCTCACCGGGTGCCGCGCGATACTTTCGTATGACACATGCGCGATAAAGATAGACGCGGGGGAGGTCGTACTTATGATAGAGGGCAGGGGGCTCGACATTTCGCGATATACGGGCGACGAGATAGCGGTGCGCGGAGACATCGTCTCGGTCACGGTCGACAAGGGGGAGAGGAAATGCTGAAGCGCCTGTTTCTCATGCTCATAGGCGCCGCGGAGGTCACCGTCTGGGAAGAAGACGTCCCGGCTGTGACGGAGGCATTGTTTTCCGAGGGGCTGCCGGTCACGATAAGAAAAAGGCGCGGCGGCGGGAAAAAGATAGTCCTGCGCCTTGACGACCTCGCCGTCTTCTCCGATATGTGCCGCGAGCGCGGCATAGAATTTAAGCTGAAAAAGCAGTACGGCATACCGGTCCTTCTTAAAAGATACAGGCACAGAGCGGGACTTTTTATCGGGCTTGCGGTGTTTTTCGCGGCGCTTTTTATATCGGACGATTTCGTATGGAGGCTCGACATATCCGGAAACGAGACGGTGCCCGACGAGCGGATAGAGGAGGAGCTCGAGGAGCTCGGCTTCGGCGTCGGGACGTATCACAAAAACATTGATTTCGACGTGCTGCACAACAGATTTCTGCTCGCGTCTCCCGATATCGCGTGGATCGCGATAAACATGAAGGGCTCGGTCGCCCGCGTCGAGGTGCGAGAATATATGAAGGGCGGGGACGCTGTGCCGTCGGTTCCCGCAAACGTCGTCGCCGCCGAGGACGGGGTGATAACACAGGTCGGCGTAAGGCAGGGCTCCCCGCAGGTCAAAATAGGCGACGAGGTCAAAAAAGGGCAGCTTCTGATCTCCGGCATAGTCGATTACGGGGAGACCGTGACAAAGGTCGTCCGCGCGTCGGGCGAGGTTTTGGCGGAGGTGGGACGCGAGATAAAGATAAGCGTACCGCTTTTGCGCACGGAAAATGTCAAAACGGGCAGAACAAAGACGGATTACGGTATAAAAATCTTCAAAGAAGTCATTTTTTTCGGCGCAAGGGGTAGAATTGACACCGGGTTTTATGATACAATAACAGAAGTAGAAGACGTTGTGCTGTTTGATACGGTCACTTTGCCCATAAAGGTGATACGCGAGCGGCGCGAATACTACGAAGAAAAGACGCGGACGCTGACGCCCGAAGAGGCCGCGGCGCAGGCGTACAGGGAATATAAAAAGGCCTTTGCAGACGCGTGTCTTGGCGGCGCGCTCCTCTCATACGAGATGGAGGACGGGATGAACGAGGCGGGCGACGCATACGAGATTTTGTGCCGCATCCGCATCATAGAGGACATAGCGGAGACAAGGGAGTTTGAAATAACGGAGTAAAGAGAGCGTAAAATGGCGGAAAGGACAGTCAGAACAAAGTCGAGCGAGATAACGGGGCGGCTTTTCGGCAGCTTTGATAAGAATGCACGCCGAATAGAGGAATCGTTCGGCGTAAAGATGTATAACAGGCAGAGCGCGGATTTTGACGGGGACATGATTGTCCTCTCGGGCGAGCCGGACGCCGTCGCGAAGGCGGCGGAGGCGGTCGAGTATCTGCGCGGGATGGCGGAATTCAACGAGACTATCGAGGACCAGACGGTAGACTATGTCATCGGCATGGCGGCGGACGGCAGGGCGTCCGAGCTCGAGGCGCTCGACGACTGCGTCTGCGTCACGACGAGGGGCAAGCCGATAAAGGCAAAGACCGTCGGTCAGAAAAAATATGTCGAGGCGATAAGGAACAACACGGTGACGCTCGGCGTCGGTCCCGCCGGTACGGGAAAGACGTTTCTTGCCGTCGCGATGTCGGTAAAGGCATTGCGTGACAAGGACGTCGAGCGCATAATCCTGACGCGTCCCGCCGTCGAGGCGGGCGAAAAGCTCGGATTTCTCCCCGGCGACCTTCAGAACAAAATCGACCCGTACCTTCGCCCGCTGCACGACGCGCTTTACGAAATGCTCGGGCCCGAGAGCTATTCGCGCCACGTCGAGAGGCAGACTATAGAGATAGCGCCGCTCGCGTACATGAGAGGGCGCACGCTCGACAGCAGCTTCATCATCCTTGACGAGGCGCAGAACACGACGCCCGAGCAGATGAAGATGTTTCTGACGCGCCTCGGCAACGGCTCAAAAATAGTCGTCACCGGCGACCTCACGCAGACGGACCTGCCCGCAGGCAAGCGGAGCGGTCTTGCCGAGGCCGTGAAAATACTCGACGGCATCGACGATATAGCGATACACCGCTTCACGGAGCGCGACGTCGTCCGTCACAAGCTCGTACAGAAGATAATAGTCGCATATGACAAATACGACCGCGAGCGCAGGGCGCACGCGGCGGAGGCGGGCAGATCCTACCGGGCGAGGAGAGACACGAAATGAAGAGAAAGCTCCGTGTTCTGACGGAAAACGACCAGGATGTAAAGCTCATCAGGTGGCGCCACGAAAGGCTCATTCGCCGCGCGATAGCCGAAACGCTCGACCTCGAGGGATTTGACCGCCCGGCGGAGGTCTCCGTAGTCTTGACGGACAGTGAGGCGATCCGCGAGATAAACCGCGAGCACCGCGGCATCGACAGCGCGACTGACGTGCTCTCGTTTCCGCAGTTCGCGCCCGGGGAGAAATATCCCGAGGAGGGGTACGTTCCGCTCGGGGATATCGTCATTTCCGTCGAGCGCGCGGAAAATCAGGCGCTCGTCTACGGGCACAGCTTTGAGCGCGAGCTCGCGTTTCTGACCGTGCACTCGACGCTCCATCTGCTCGGATACGACCACGTCACGGGCGAGGAGGACGAGCTTGTTATGCGCGAAAAGCAGCGGGAGGTCATGTCCCGCCTCGGGCTTGCCGTCAACGAGGACAGAAGCGCTGACGCCGAAAAAGACAACGACACCGGAGACAAACAATGAAAAGGACCGCATTTATATCGATAGTAGGCAGACCAAACGTCGGCAAATCGACGCTGATGAACGCCATGCTCGGCGAAAAGGTCGCGATAGTTTCAAGCAAGCCTCAGACGACGAGGAACAGGATAACGGGCATACTTACGCGCGGGGAGGATCAGTTCGTCTTTCTCGACACGCCCGGCATCCACAAGCCGAGGACGAAGCTCGGCGATTACATGGTAAAGAGCGCCGAGACGTCTATCGGCGACTGCGACGCCGTCATTCTGATAGCAGACGCAGACCACGCGCCCGGCAATATCGAGACGGGCGTCATCGAGCGCCTGCGAGCCGGCAACACCCCGGCGATACTCGTGCTAAACAAGACGGATCTTTCCACACCTGAAAAGCTCGCCGAGACGATAACGGCATACGCGGGGATGTACGATTTTTCCGCCGTCGTTCCGACGTGCGCGCTCAAGGGGCGCGGCGTCGACGACGTGCTCGACGAGGCGGCGGCGTTCTTGCGGGAGGAGGACTGGTATTTCCCCGGAGACGAGGTGACAGACCAGTCCGAGCGGCTCTACGCCTCCGAGGTCATCCGCGAAAAGATGCTGAGGCTTCTGTCGCGCGAGATACCGCACGGGACGGTCGTTTCCGTCGAGGAATGGCACGATGAGGACACCCTCATCCGTATAAGAGTCGACATTTACTGCGAAAAAGAGTCCCACAAGCGCATCATCATCGGCAAAAACGGCGAGATGCTGAAAAAGATCGGGACATACGCGCGCGAGGACCTCGAACGGTTCTTCGGCGTGAAGGTCTATCTTGAGCTTTGGGTCAAGGTCAAGGAAGGGTGGCGCGACAGGGAAGGATACCTGCGCAGCTTCGGTTACGACATAAAGACGCTGAAGTAAATGGACAAGCAGACGGTCACGGGCCTCGTGCTGCGCGAATGCGCGAAGGGCGAGGCCGACAAGCTTTTGACGCTGCTGACGGCGGAGCACGGGAAGATGACGGTCCTCGGCAAGGGCGTCCGCTCGCTGAAAAACAAGAACATGGTGACGACGCAGCCTTACTGCTACGCGACGTTCATACTTTCAAAGGCGCGCTCGGGAATATACTATATCTCCGATTCCGACCTGACGGAGGCGTTTTTCGGGCTGCGCGGCGACCTTCTGACGCTTGCCCTCGCGGCATACGTCTGCGAGGTGGCGGAGGCGTGCTCGGTCGAGGACAGCGCGGACGTGCCGCTTTTGCGGCTGACGCTGAACACGCTTTACGCGCTGTCGCAGAACAAAAAGCCGGTGCGGCAGATAAAGGCTTCGTTTGAGATGAGGTGCGCCGCCGTGTGCGGATTTTCGCCGGACGTTTCCGGCTGCGCCTCCTGCGGCACCGACGAGGCGCCGGCTTACTATCTCGACATACTCGGCGGCGAGCTCTTATGCCCTGACTGCATGACGCGCCGCCGCCCCGAGGACGAGACCGTCGAATACAGCGGGGAGTGGACAAGGCCGTTTTCTCCCGTATCGCCGGCGACGCTCGGAATAATGAGACATACGCTCGGGTGCGATATCGCAAAGCTGCTCGCCCCGAAGCTGACGGACGCCGAGACCGCGGAATTTGCCGCCGTCTCGGAGAGATACCTTCTGCATCATCTGGGGCGCGGTTTTGCGACGCTCGACTATTACAGGCAGTTTGAAAAGCTGCAGAAATGAAAGAAATGGAATATATCGACAGATCGCTTAAAATTCTTGAATATAATAAGATAACGGAGATGCTTGCCGACTGCGCTGTCACAGACGGGGCAAAGGCGCGCGCCCGCGCGCTTCTGCCGTCGTCAGACCCCGTCGTCGTTTTGCGCCGTCAGCGCAGGACGACTGACGCGAAGGCGATGCTCGGCGTAAAGGGGACGCCGCCGTTCGGAGGCGTTACCGACATCGGAGACGCCGTCGAGAGGGCAAAAAAGAGCGCAGTTCTGACGCAGCGCGAGCTTTTGGCATGCGCGAATGTGCTCCGCACCTCGAGAAGGCTTGGCAGCTATCAAAACGAGGGGAGAGGAGACGCGGAGACGACGCTACACGAGATATTCGGCCGTCTCATCCCCGAGCGCAGGCTCGAAGAAAAGATAAGCCGCGCCGTCATCTCCGAGGACATGATAGCCGATGAGGCGAGCGGCGAGCTCGCCGACATAAGGCGGAAAATGCGCGCCGCGAACTCCCGCGTTCGCGACATACTCCAAA
>CANQYV010000025.1 GCA_947628165.1 uncultured Clostridia bacterium
TTATTTCTTCGAGTTCCTCATCCGTCGAGAAAACGGGATATGCCCTGCCCTCCGCAACTAGCCTCTTTGCGTATACATGATATATGTCCGCCCTCTTGGACTGCTTGTAAGGACCGTAGTCGCCCGCCTCGCCGTCGGCAGTCACGCCCTCGTCAAAGCTAATGCCGTAGTGAGAAAGCGTTCTGACGAGCGCTGCCGCGGCGCCCTCGACCTCACGGCGCGAGTCCGTATCTTCAATGCGAAGGTAGACAATTCCTCCGGACTGATGCGCCAGCCGTTCCGCGACAACAGACGGGAAAAGTCCGCCGAAGTGAACAAAACCCGTGGGGCTCGGGGCAAACCGCGTCACCTTCGCGCCCTCGGGAAGATTTCGCGGAGGATATTTCGCCTCGAGCTCTTCTTCTGTCATCGTGACATCCGGAAACAACAGCTCGGAAAGGTATTTATAATCAACAGGCATTATGAAGCGCCCTCCTTTTGTGAATATCAATATTATAATATGTAATTATATCACGCAAAAACATTTTTTTCAACCGCAGAAAAAATAAAACGTCAAACCGACCGAAAAAAGTCCTGCGGTCGGTAAAAAAACAGGGGAAAAATTTATAGTTGAAAACCTAAATAACGAATCCGTCCGCAAAGCACGGTAAAACGCGCTTGCATTTTGTCGGAAACAGTGATATATTATATTCGGGTGTAAATAAGATTTACCGCATCGGAAACGGAGGTCTTTTTAATGGCTATAAACGTTTTCAGCCGCGCATTCAGCGGATATAACAGACACGAAGTAGACGAATATATCGCCGACCTGAACCGTTCATATCTGAAAACGCGGCGCGATTACGAAAAGAAAATCGAAATCCTCGAAGCGGAGCTTTCACGGTCAAAGCGTCAGGAGACCGAAAAAACAGTCAGCGAAACGCCTGCGGTGACGCCGCCCGCTCCCGAGGCGGTCTATGACGCCGAGCTTGCCGAAAAATCCCGCAGGTACGACGAGATAAGCCAAAAGGTCGGCGAAATACTGATGAATGCGAACGCGGAGGCGCTCGGCATCGTCAGGCAGGCGGACGAAAAGGTGAGAACTACGCTTACGGACACAACGTCAAAGCTCCGCACGGAGCTCACCTCCCTTATCTGCAAGCTGAACGAAATGCTCGAAGAGGCGGAGGCGGGTCTCGCCGTCGACGAGGTCGACAATACCGACACCGAGGCGTAAATTGAACATTGGCAAAAAGATCCGCTCGCTCCGCATCGGGCGCGGCATGACGCAGCGTGAGCTCGCCGGAGACGAGATAACACGGAACATGCTCTCCCGAATAGAAAACGGCGCGGCACTCCCGTCGATAGGCTCGCTTTTGTATCTCGCGGACAGGCTCGAGGTCTCCCCCGCTTACTTTTTCGACGAGTCGGAGAAGCCGCAGAGCGAGGTCGAAAACACCATATCGGCGCTCTATAACGAGGGCGAATACGAAAAATGCATCTCCGTCGCCTCTTCCCTCCCCGCGTCAGATTCGGGAAGCATCCTTGCGCTGTGCTATCTCAATATCGCGGTCACAGACCTGCTCGGCATGAGATACAAACGGGCGAAGGAGTCGCTTCTTCAGGCAAAGGAAAACTGCGAGCAGTCCTCGGACATAACGGACACCGTTTACAATATCGTCATGTCGCTTTTGCGCATGCTCGGTGACACGTTCGACACCGACCTTGACGAGCTGTCCTCGGCGACGCTGCCGTCATATCACGCGATGGCGGCAAACTTCTATATGTTTCTGCTTGCAAACGCCTCGTTCTGCCGCGATGTTGAGGAGCTGCGCCGCAGCACTCTCTACGGACTTCATGTCGCCGCCCGTGCCGAGATATCCGCCGCGGATTATGCCTCCGCCGCGGAAATACTGCACATAGCCGCACAGAAGATAACGGACAAGACCGAACGCGCGCTTGCATATATGATATACGAGGACCTCGAGATGTGCTGCACGAAAACGGATGATTACAGAGGCGCATATGAGGCTGCACGCGCAAAGCAGCGGACGATGAATATAAACTGAATCGATCAGTGAAAGGGAGCTTTTTCAAAGAGTTCCCTTTCTTGCTTTTTCAAAACCACAACATATGGGGCCGCCTTATCCCGTATCCTCAAAATCCGAAAAAACACCGTATTTTGTGCGGTTGGCACAATAATCCGTTATGAAGAATGACGAATTTTCCGTCCCGCACGCGAAACCTTCAAAAAAGCACTTGAAAAATTACGCAAATTCAGTATAATTAAATATAATGGGTTAAAATGGGGCAACAGGGGGCAAAACCGTTTGTCCGTGCCGCATTTATCTATAAAAATGACCGGAGGTCTTTCTATGCAGAAAAAAGATTTCGAGGCGGTCCTTGAAGCGCTCAAGAGAGTGAAGCACAAGTCGACCGCCGCGATCAAAGACTTTCTCACAGAGCTTGACGCGAAATCAGAAGCGTCTTCTCTTTCGGGAAAGCACCTGACGGCGCGGGCGCGCATCTCCGCGCTCTTCGACGCGGGCACGTTCGTCGAGACCGGTGCGTTCATAAAGCGCCGCCCGACGGAATTTGATGCCGACGCTGTTGACGCCGACGATTTCGAGGGCGTCATCACCGGCTACGGCTCAGTCTGCGGCAGGCTCGTATTTGCCTTTGCCGAGGACTTCTACCGTTCAAAGGGCGCCGTCGGCGAGGCTCACGCGAAGAAGATCTCCGCGCTCTACGACATGGCGATAAAGAACGGCGCACCCGTCGTCGGCATATTCGACAGCTGCGGCGCATACGTCCTCGAGGGCGTGTCTGCGCTCGCGGGATACGGCCGCGTGATGTCCGCCGTCAGCGCCGCTTCCGGCGTTGTCCCGCAGATAGCGATAGTCGCAGGCTCCTGCGTCGGCACCTCGGCGGCGATCGCGTCTATGTTTGACTTCGTTATTGTTTCCGAGGCGGAAGGACAGCTCTACGTCAACGCCGAAAACAAAGAGGAAAACACCGCCGCAGTTTACGCCGCAGACGAGATCACGGCGATAACGCGTGCAAAGGCGCTCCTCTCCTACCTTCCCGACAACAACTGCGAGGGCACCGTCCGCACGGACTGCCCGCCCGTCGGAACGGTCGACGTATCCTTTATCGAGAACGGCAACTACTCGGCGGCAAGCGTCGTCGGCGCCGTTGCCGACGGCGGCGTATGCTTTGAACTGACACCCAAGTATGCGCCCGAGCTTCTGACCGCGCTCACCAATATCGGAGGCACGGCGGCGCTCGTCATCGCTACCGATCCCGCGGCAAACGGAGGCGCACTCACTGCCGCCGCCGCAAAGAAAGCCGCCCGCGCCGTCAGCTTTGCCGACAGCTTCAACATTCCCGTCGTCACACTCGTTGACACAAAGGGACTTCCGAATGAAGCATCCGAGGCAGTGAGCTTCGCCTCCGAGCTCGGCAGGCTTGCCGGAGCATACGCATCCGCTTCCTGCCCGAAGGTAACGGTCGTGACGGGCCGCGCTTACGGCGCCGCGTTCACGGTGCTCGGCAGCAAGTCCGTCGGCGCTGACGTAGCGCTCGCGCTCTCGACCGCAAAGATCGGCGCGCTTGACGGCGAGGCGGCAGTCGCGCTTCTCTGGGATGAGAAATTCGCAGGTTCAAGTGACCCGGCGGCGCGCCGCGCGGAGCTCGTTTCCGAGTGGGACAACACGTTCGGCTCCGCGGTCGAGGCCGCGTACAGAGGCGAAATAGACGACGTTATACCCGCGGCGGAGCTCCGCGCAAGGATAGCGTCTGCGCTTGAAATGCTTTCGATGAAAAACGCGGGCGAGCCCGGCAGACGTCACACGGTTTCCCCGCTCTGATGAAAGGAGCATAAATGTTTTACAGCGGAATTTTCCTTGACGCGAACGCGGCGGGAATGCAGGAATTGACGAGCACGTCCGAGAAGCTCTCGCTCGGCTTTCAGGTGCTCGGCCTCGGACTTGCGACCGTTTTCGCCGTTCTCGCGATACTTTGGGTCGTGCTGCTCCTCTTCCGCGTTATATTCTACCGCGAAAAGAAGCCCGAGCCGAAGAAAGCGGCTCCCTCGCCCGTAAAAGCGCCCGCGCCCGTAAGCGCTCCCCCCTCCCCCAAAGCGGAGGACAACGGCGCCCTTGTCGCGGCAATAACCGCGGCTATTGCCGCGTACACCGAGGGCGACGAAGAGTTCGCCTCCGGATTCAGAGTAGTATCATTCAGACGCGCGGAGCACGCCGCCCCGTGGAACAAATCCAAATAATTTTCGGAAAGGACATCTTTCACCATGAAAAAGTATAACGTAACAGTAAACGGAACAGTTTATGAAGTAACGGTAGAGGAAGCCGGCGCAACGGCGTCCGCTCCCGCAGCCGTACCGGCAGCTCCCGCAGCACCGGCTCCGGCAGCAGCTCCCGCCCCCGCGCCTAAGGCTGCCCCCGCAGCGGCTCCGGCAGGCTCGGTCGAGGTCAAGGCCCCGATGCCCGGCAACATACTCAAGGTAAACGTCAAGGTCGGCGACACGGTCAAGAAGGGCGACAACCTCTGCGTCCTCGAAGCTATGAAGATGGAAAACGAGATCCTCGCCCCGCAGGACGGCACGGTTTCCGCGGTAAGCGTTTCGAGCGGCGCGTCCGTTTCGACAGGCGACCTCCTCGTTGCTCTTTCGTAAATTTTTAAAAGACAAATGATTCTTTTCCGAAAATTTATTGCGAAGGAGTGTCACCGGTTTGGAATTTTTTAAAGATTTCATAGAGACGACGGGATTTTCTCAGCTTATCGCCGATCCTGAGTTTTATAAAACTCTCATCATGTATGTCATAATCGGCGTGCTCTTCTATCTCGGCGTCGTCAAGCAGTTTGAGCCGCTTCTCCTTGTGCCTATCGCATTCGGGATGCTGCTCGCCAATCTGCCGGGCGCGGACCTCATCCACATGGACTTCTTCATCAACGACGATCCGAATCACACTCTCGTTGAAACGCTGAAGGAAGTCGTAAATGAGGGCGGACTTGTGGATATACTCTATCTCGGAGTCAAGCTCGGCATTTATCCGTCGCTCATATTCATGGGCGTCGGAGCAATGACAGATTTCTCCCCTCTTATCTCTAACCCCATCTCCCTTATGATGGGCGCGGGCGCGCAGCTCGGCGTGTTCATCGCGTTCTTCGGAGCGCTCTTCCTCGGGTTTGCCCCTGCGGCAGCGGCCTCTATCGGCATCATAGGCGGCGCCGACGGGCCTACGGCGATACTCGTCACAAAGACGCTTGCGCCGCATCTGCTCGGAGCCATCGCCATCGCGGCGTACAGCTATATGGCGCTGATACCGTTCATCCAGCCGCCGTTTATGAAGCTTCTGACGACAAAGAAGGAGCGCGCCATCAAGATGTCAACGCTCCGTCCCGTCTCAAAGGTAGAGCTCGTCGTCTTCCCTATCGTCGTCACGCTCGTCGTCACGATGGTCGTGCCGGATGCGGCGCCGCTCATAGGCTTCCTTATGCTCGGCAACCTGTTTAAAGTCACCGGCGTAACAGACCGCCTCTCGAAGACGGCTCAGAACGAGCTCATCAACATCTGCACGATCTTCCTCGGCGTCTCCGTCGGTGCAACGGCAAACGCGGCGAACTTCCTCTCTCCTACAACGCTCGGCATCATCGCGCTCGGTCTTGCGGCGTTCTGCTTCTCGACGATGGGAGGTCTTCTGACAGGAAAGCTGCTCTGCTTCATCACGCGCGGCAAGATCAATCCTCTCATAGGCTCCGCGGGCGTTTCCGCTGTTCCTATGGCGGCACGCGTTTCTCAGACTGTCGGACAGAAGGAGGATCCCTCCAACTTCCTGCTCATGCACGCAATGGGACCTAACGTCGCCGGCGTTATCGGCTCCGCCGTCGCCGCGGGCGTTCTGCTCTCGCTGTTCGCTGCTTAATTCTCAGAAAGGATAAATTATATATGGCAAAGGTAAAGATAACCGAAACGGTCCTGCGCGACTCGCATCAATCCCTTATAGCGACGCGCATGACGACGGAAGAAATGCTGCCTATCCTGTCCGAGATGGACAAGGTCGGATACAATGCGCTCGAAGCCTGGGGCGGCGCCACATTTGACGCGTGCCTCCGCTTCCTCAACGAGGACCCGTGGGACAGACTTCGCAAAATAAGGGCGGAGGTAAAGAACACAAAGCTCCAGATGCTCTTCCGCGGACAGAACATTCTCGGCTACCGTCATTATGCCGACGACGTTGTCGAATACTTCGTTCAGAAGTCGATCTCAAACGGCATCGATATCATCCGCATATTCGACGCTCTGAACGACTCCCGCAACCTTAAAACCGCGATAAACGCGACGAAGAAGGAAGGCGGCCACGTTCAGGCGGCGATAAGCTACACGACGAGCCCGGTCCACAACAACGAGTACTTCGCCAATTACGCGAAGGAACTCGAAGAGATGGGCGCAGACTCCATCTGCATCAAGGACATGGCTGGCCTTCTCCTTCCCTACGACGCGTACTCGCTCGTCAAGGCGATAAAGGAAAAATGCTCTCTCCCCGTTGAGCTTCACACGCACTACACGTCCGGCATGGCGTCGATGACGGTGCTCAAGGCAGTTGAAGCCGGCGTTGACATCGTTGACTGCGCGATCTCCCCGATGGCAATGGGCACATCCCAGCCGCCGACGGAGCCTATCGTCGCGGCGCTCGCGGGCACCGAGTACGACACGGGTCTCGACCTCAATCAGCTTGACAAGATAAACCGCTACTTTACGCCTCTGCGTGAAAAATACCTCGCCTCCGGGCTCATGGATCCGAAGGTCTTAAAGGTCAACGTCAACACGCTGCTCTATCAGATCCCGGGCGGCATGTACTCGAACCTCATATCGCAGCTCAAGAACGCCGGCAAGTCCGAGCTTCTGAACGACGTTCTCGAAGAGGTCCCGCGCGTTCGCGCCGACGCCGGTTATATCCCGCTCGTCACGCCGACCTCTCAGATCGTCGGCACGCAGGCTGTCATGAACGTCCTGACAGGCGAGCGCTACAAGATGTGCACGAACGAATTCAAGGGCATCCTCAAGGGCGATTACGGCAGAACGCCGGCGCCCATTGATCCCGAATTCCGCCGCTCCATCATCGGCGACGTCGAGCCGAAGACCTACCGTCCCGCAGACGACCTCGAGCCCGAGCTTGACAAGCTCCGCGCCGAGATCCCGCAGTACATCGAGCAGGACGAGGACGTCCTCTCCTATGCGCTGTTCGGTCAGGTCGCAACAAAGTTCTTCGAGGCGCGCAAGGCGGCGAAGTACCACCTCGACGCCGACCACGCCGACAAAGAGCTCAAGGTTCATCCGGTATAAGGTTTTAGATTTTTAATGCGGGGGAAGGAAACTTTTTGAAAAAAGTTTCCTTCTCCCGCACCCCTATCTTTCAAAAACTCTGATGAAATAATGACCGCATTTATAAATAAACGAAGTCCGCGTTTTTTTGCGCGGACTTTTTTTATGCATTATTATCGCTGATACCTTCGTGTCAAATGTTATGTCCCTGACCCCCTCTTGCCGCACGCGTTTTCTATCCACGCGTCCGCTTCCTCACGCGTATGGAAAACAATTATGTCCTTTCCCTCGCCGCTCATTCCGAGCAGCTCATATATGCGCGGGAGCCTGTCGCGGTTGAAGTTCTCTATCCATTCGTAAAACTCAGAATCAAATTCTTCCTCGACCCACGGCATATCCTCTCTTTTCGTCCCGATGCGGCGGCGAACGCCGTCGAGACACGCCTCGGTCGGCAGGTCAAATAAGAAAACCGTATCGCACGCCCGCAGTCTTGCCTCGAGCGTGCGACTGTAGTTTCCGTCTATTATCCACTCGTCCCGTGCGAGGATCTCCGCTAGGCGCGCGTCAAATTCTTCCCGCGTCACGTTCGTTTTATCGGGTTTATGCCAGATCATGTCAAGGTAATAAAGCGGGATCCCGGTGACATCGCGGAGCTTCCGCGCAAATGTGCTTTTCCCCGAGCCGGAACAACCTATTACAAGCGCCTTTTTCATCATCCGTATGTATCGTAATCCATGCTGACGATGCCGTATATGACCTCGTCCTCATACCGCCCGTTTTTAAAAAAATGGTCGCGCAGCACACCCTCGCGCTTCATACCTGCCTTTTGCATAACGCAGCCCGAGGGGATATTTGAACCGAAGTGTCCGGCATAAACGCGATGAAGCATCAGCTCCGAAAAAGCGTATTCTATAATCGCACGCGCCGCCTCTGTCGCATAGCCTCGGTTCCGGTATTCCTTGCCTATCCAGTAACCAAGCTCCGCCGTGGGAGAGTCTTTAACATGAAGCACAAGCGATATCGCGCCGTACAGTGTGCCTGTTTCCCTGTCGGTCACGGCAAAGTCATAACAGCTTCTCGCTCGGCGCCGCTCATCGTGCTTAGATATCCACGCTGCCGCATCCTCTCTGGTATACGGATACGGCATTGAAAGCACGCTTTTCTGTATCTCGCCGGTTCCGCACATTCTCGCCACCTCGTCCGCATCGTCGAGCGTAAACGGACGAAGCAGCAGGCGGTCTGTCAGTATTTTGCCGTCTCTGTATTCGTACATATCATTCTTCTTTCTTTTCCGCTTCCGGAGCCTTTGCCGTTGCTGTCGCGGTGCCGCCTTCCGTAAAATCGTTGTTCTGCGTAAAGCCCTCTGCCTTCATCATCTGCTCGAGCACGTTTATATCCGTCGCAACGTCGAGCGTATCGGACTCGAAGAGCTTGTCAAGCTGCGTTTTGTATCCGTCAATTAGCATATCGAGCGTTTCTTCTATATTCCTCATACCCGTGTCGATATTCTCGCCGCGCACGCCCTGCTCCTCGAAATACGCATATGAATTCAGGAGCTTGAGCGTCGTCGGAAGATAATACGAGAGGAACGAGCCGAGCTGTGCCTCCATCTCGGGCTTTTCATCGACAAGGGCAAATATTTTGCGCGTCAGCGCCTCTATCTGGTCGATTTTCGCCGAGACGGTGACGTCGTCGATATCGTCGTTCAGTTCCCTTATGCGGCGGAGTATTTTCTCATGCTCCGACATCTCTTCCTTTATTTCTTCCGCCGTTTTCGGCTTCTCGGGCGCGGGACGCCTTATCCCGGCTTCCGCCTCCGCCGCCGCGCGCGCGTCCTTATACATGATGACGTATCCGAGCCCGCGGTCAACTACCGTTTCGGGCGGGAGCAGTCCCTTTGAAATCATGAACTGCAGGTCTTTTATAACGCGCTTCGTCGAAACGTCCGCAACGTCTGCGAGCTTTGATACGGCACAAAACCGCTCGCCCCTCAGCATCGAGATGTACGTCATCACCCTGTAATCGCGGGACTTATAAAACTGCCTGAAAAGGTAAAGTACCGCGGTTATGCTCGACGATATACCTGCTGTCGTAAACGCGCCTAAATTAAACTCGACCGGGAGACTGCCGACGGCGCCAAAAAACAGAATAACGCTGATAATGAGAGATATTATCGTCGCTATCGTAAAAAGCGTGACGGTGCCTGAGGTCTTGACGCCCGAGCCGTATGGCCGCGTATACTGCGGGGCGTTATTCTGCTGTGGGTTCGGCTTGAACGGCGGAGGCGTCCCCTGCGGGACAGATGTAAACGGAGGCGGCGCCGCCGTCTTGTTTTTCACATAACTGTAGTGATACGTCGTCCCGTTGGGACCTTCGGCATTTGTATCGCCCGGGGTCCTGTAATTAGTCGCCCGCGGCGTGCCTGCGTCAGGGCCGAAGCTTCCGCCCTGCGCGCCGTTTGTATTTGTTCCGCCGTTGAAGCTGTTTTTATTCGACTGCTGCTTCTTATAGTCGCTGTTCATCGCCTTCAGTATTGCGAAAACGACGCCGATCGGCCATGCCCCGAATATGAAGCACAATATTATTATCGGGGTCGGTATATCAATTCCTCTCACCTTTACCTCTCCTCCCGTATCAGTCTTGCCACTGCGTTTCTATGATCCCGCAAATCGAGCTTATCACCCGGTGACATTCGTCGTCCGGCAGCTCGCGCTCCGCGTAGTCGACGGTCTCGATCGCGCGGACCGCATCGTCAAGCGCGGGCGCACTTGTGCGTGCGCTTATTTTTTCTTTTGCCTCGCGCGGCGTGTTTGAGAGCCTGTTTCCAAAGCCTCGCTCCCGGTATGAAGCCATCAGCGCCGCGTATGCAAAGCGTATCTGCTCTGAGGCGGACGGGAGCGAATTCAGCTTTGATATGAACTCGCGGTAGCTCCGCCTGCTTCCCTCCCCGCCGTTATACTCGCGTATCACCGCGTGCTCGAGCTTTATCTCCTCGTCTCTGTAATTTGAAAAATCGATCTCCGTTCCGTACCGCGACGACTTGAAGCCGCCTATATCGGTGAAGAACATGAACAGCTCGACTATCCACTCGCGCACCTTCTTCAGAATGCGCTGCGTCATCTCTGCCCCGCGCGTCAGGAAAAGCACGAGCGCCGCGACGAATAGAATGATGAACAACGCGAACAAAATCTTCTCGCCGAAAGGCTGGTTCGATATGAAAAACCGCCCGTATTCTCGGTTGACGTCCTCTACGGTATAATCCGAAAATTCGCCCGCGCTCTGCCTTTCCGCGCCCGAAAAAATAACGCTGCCGATAAGAAGAACTATATATTTCAGCCCTGTAAGTATCACCGAGGCGAGAAACACGAAAAGCAGCGCGCACACGACTGTAACCGCAATAAGGAGCAGATTGTAGACTCTCCCGGACGGGGATATCGCCGTCAGCGTATCGGACAACCCGCGCTGGATGTGAGTCTGGTTCATCACCGTAAAGGCGCATAATGTGAAAATAAAGAGGTATGCCGTAATTAAAGAAGACGGCACGCCGAACATAACTGCGCCGAAGAAAATGATAAGCAGAACGACGAGAAACGTCAGCATCGTTCGCAGAGAAATGACCCTGTGCGCGGGATAAAACCACAGAATGATCCCCGACGCCAAGCCGATAAACGTCGCGGCGCAGAAAATAAGCGGATATATCGAGTATTCGGAATAGAAGAAATCGTTTCCGAGTCCCGAATACGATATCAGAAAGCTGTTGTACAACCCATATGAAAAGACCGACAAAAGCGCCGCTATTGTCAAAGGACCCGCCGCTCGCAAAGGAGCGAACGCCCGCTCGTGCCCCTCATAGCCGAACTCGTCATCATATCCGCGCCTCGGGTCGCGGCGGCGCGACGTCAGCCTGCCGTATATCGCCTGCATCCCGTAACCGACAGCGCACATAACGGCTAGGAGCAGCCCCGGGATAAACGCAAGCGTGCCGAACAGCCGGTAAAACAGGATATATGCCGCGGCGGAGATCACGGCGTTCACGGCTGTGACCGCAAGCAGCTTATATAATTTGTTGTACTTCTTTTTGACAGCCGTTTTTTCCATGCCGCGCCTCCTTATCTTAGATTATATGATTTTTCTTTTGCTTTTTTGCGAGATCAGTCGGAATGTGTCTTAAAATAGACCTCAACGTTTGGCGGGATCGCGTCGGCGTTGCGGTTAGTCGTCGTGACGTAGAAAATAACGTTTACTCCGCGCCGCCTCATCGCGTCGTGAAAAACTATCATCCTTTCGCTGATGTACGCCGACACAACTATCAGGTTGCCGGACTCCGCAAACGCTGCGCTGTGCTCGAGCACATAGTCGAGCATCCTTTCTATCGGGCACGACATTTCCATTTTTACGGCGGCAAGCAGTCTCAGCGCCGATATCATGTCGCGCTTGCCCTCAAATGCCGGAGTAAAGAGGATGTCGCGTCCCAGCCCTTCCGTGTCCGCTCTGTAATCGTCAGATATAGCGTCCGGCGGAGTGTTCGCTATAAGCCTGACGGGTATGTTCTCGCCCGAGACTCGGTCGAGTATCGAGGCGCAGACAGTTATCGCGAGCTCAACGCTCCCGGGATCGCTCGGGTGGACCGCGTCCTTTTCTATATCGCGCGAGTTCATGTTCAGCAGAAGGTCGAAGCGGTGGCGGCGCGTGTATTCCTCGCGGTTGACCATCAGCTTCCCGTGGACCGCCGTCTGCTTCCAGTTTATCCTGTTCATCGGGTCAAACTGAGTGTAGTCCCTAGCTCCCGCTATCATGAGCGGGTCGGTCAGAAGACCGTGATTTGTTATTACGTCGCCGCTGTGATAAAACGACGAGGTGAAATGCTCGTCAAGGTCTATCGGCTTCGGCAGCACGACTACCGTATTGTCATGCCGCGCCTCACAGCGAAATCCCTTTGACATCGGGTTCATCCCGAAAAGGTCGTTTGCCACGACGACAGCCGAGCCTACGGTATAAACTCCGCGCCGCCCGCAGTTGACACGCCAGCGGCGGCGTATCTTTTCGCGGCTCTTGAGCACGAATATGCTCTCCACATGCGGGCGCAGCGTATCGACCGCCGCACCGCCGCGGAATTCCGTTATGCGGAACGAGAGCCCGTCGGGCAAAGACGTGTCTACCCTTGCGTAAGGCATAGGCAGCGTCTTTCCGTTCGATATCTCCTCGTATATGAAGATGTCCTCGTCTTCAAACGTCTCCTCGGTGCTGACCTTGACGTTATAGTCTATATCGTCAAACGAATGCTTCTCAAAGAAGCTCGACTGAAGAAAATATATCGCGATAACGGATATGAGAAGCGCCAAAAACAGCATATCGGCTCCCCTCTATGCAACGGGAACGGGCACGGCGTCGATGATATATTCGATGATATTGGCGTTTGATTCCGTAAGCCGTATAGTGCCCTGCGAGCGCGATATTATCCTGTGGGCGAGCACGGGGACGGCCACGGCCTTCACGTCGTCGGGAAGCACAAAATCCCTCCCGTCAAAAACCGCCCACGCCTGAGCGGCGCGCATGAGAGCCAAAGAGCCGCGCGGGCTGACGCCGAGCCTGACGCGCTCGGACTCCCTCGTCATTGACACGATATCGACTATATACTGCCTTATTCGGGCGCTCACCTTGACGGCGCGCACCGTGTTCTGCGCCGCGACGACGTCTTCTCCCGTGCAAACGGCCTCGAGGCTGTCGAGCGGCGAGTTCTCGGCGTATTCGTCGAGGACCGAAAGCTCAGCCTTCTTTTCGGGATATCCGAGTGAGAGCTTCATCAAAAATCTGTCCGTCTGCGCTTCCGGCAGAGGGAACGTCCCCTGAGACTCTATCGGGTTCTGAGTCGCTATAACAAAGAACGGGGGCTTCAGCCTGTATGTGACACCGTCGACGGTCGTCTGCCCCTCTCCCATGCACTCGAGAAGCGCCGACTGCGTCCTCGGCGTCGTTCTGTTTATCTCGTCGGCAAGAAGAATGTTTGTGAACACCGGGCCTTTTCTGAAAATGAATTCATTTTCCTTCTGCGAGAAGAAGTTTATGCCCGTTATATCCGACGGCAGCAGATCGGGTGTGAACTGAACGCGCTTGAAATCGGCCGATATCGAACGGGCGAGCGCCTTTGCGAGCGTCGTTTTCCCCGTGCCGGGGATATCGTCGAGCAAAACGTGTCCGCCGGCAAAAAGCGCCGAGACGATATATTTTATCTCGGTATCTTTTCCGAATATGACGCATTCGATATTCTCTTTGATCTTTCGGGCGGCGGCCGCCGCTTCTCTGATATCCATTCTTTCCTCCCTGCCGAACGTATGAATCCTCTGATTTTATATTGTATCATACGGCGCTCGGAAATGCAATTATTATCGATTTTCTTCACGCAAATGACACAATATTTTTGCTTTAATGAGATTATATCACGCAGTCATGAGATTGTCAAGAGAATTCTTTTATTATTGCGTATATTTTTTGCGTCCTGCGTCTGCGCTCAAATATGAACTAAATATGAATAAGCCGTCGTTTTCGCACTTTTCAAACACAGAAAATTAACTTGACTTTTATTCTTCCCAACATTATAATGAAAAAAGCTGCGGCAGGCGGCAGCTTATATTTTCGGAAAGGACGGTACCGCAAATGACGGAAAACACAACGGAGCTGTTTGACATCCCCTCCGCCGTATACGACGCGCTCATGAAAAAAGGCATCGCCCGCGGCGACGTGATAATTGCGGCAAAGACCGACCTTGACCGCGACTGTGTGCCCTGCGACAACTACATTTTCGCGACCGGGGACGACCTTATAATTCTCGGCGGCTCGATGACCGCGGTCAGAAAAAGCGGCACGCACAAAGAGCGGGCCGTGCAGCGCCGCGGGTTTGACGTGCTCTCATACGAGCATTTCGACCTTTCCGAAATAGAGCATTTTTCGGTTGAGGAGATGCTGTCCTCCGCGCGCATCGTCGCGCGCATTCGCGCGAAAGAAGGCTCTCTGCCCTACACGGTCTTTATCGCCAATCTCACGAACACCTTCAAATCCGAGGCGTATAAGCTCATTCGCCAGCTGAACGCGCGCATAGACGGCACAGAGGGAGCCGAAGATTCGCAAACATACGAGGATGACGATAAAAAAGAGGAGCTCTTCTGCCCCAAATGCGGCAAGCGGTACGCGGACCCCGAGCGGAAAATCTGCCCGCGCTGCATGGACAAGGTCCATATTCTGAAGCGATTCTCCGGGTTTTTCTGGCGCTATAAGCTCTATCTCTTCCTCATTCTGCTGACGCTGTTTTTAACGAGCGGCCTTGCGGTCCTCTCGCCATACATATCGAGCGGGTTCTACTATAACGAAGTCCTCTCCGAAAGCGGCAGATTTGCGGGCAAAATACTCCTTGTCATAGGCATCATCTTCGCTACGCGCCTTATATCCATGTTCGTCACGATGATAAACAGCTACGTCACCTCCGTCGTCGCCGCGAAGGTCACATACGACCTGAAAAAGGAGATATTCAAGTCGATAGAGCGCCTGTCCATAAGCTACTTCACGAACAGGCAGACAGGCGGCCTGATGACGCAGGTCAACCGCGACGCGAACAATATATATCATTTCTTCTGCTACACTGTCCCCTATTTCCTCGTCAATATCTTTCAGATAATCGGCGTGTTCATCATCATGCTGAAATTCAACTGGAGACTGACGCTTATCTCGTTTGTCACGGTCCCTCTTGTGGCATTCTTCATGAAAAAGATGTTTGACAAGATGGATAAGTACCACGCCAAGCGGTTTTCGGCGTCAAGATCGATGAGCTCGCTCTTGTCCGACGTGCTGACCGGCATCCGCGTCGTGAAAGCGTTCTCTAAAGAGGACGAGGAGAGCGCGAGATTCGAGGGCAGGAACAGGCGCGTCGCCGAGGCGGACAAGCGGGCCTCGGTATACAACACAACGGCGTTCCCTCTCGTAAACTTTCTTTTGTTCCTAAGCAATATAATCGTTCTCGGCGTCGGCGGATGGATGGTCATAAGGAATACCGACGGCTCGTTCAATTACGGCATTCTCATGACATTCATCGCTTATATGAACATGATATACAGCCCGATGGGATTTTTCATCGACGTCGTCTATGTCATGACTGACAGCCTCAACTCCATGAACCGCCTGTCGGAGATAATGGACGCGATACCGGACGTCGTCGAGAGCGAGCATCCCGTCTCCATAGGCGAGGCAAAGGGACACGTCGAGTTCCGCAATATCGAGTTCTCATACGAGAAGAACCGCAAAATAATAGACGGCATCAGCTTTGACATAGAGCCCGGGAAGATGATAGGCATCGTCGGGCACACGGGCGCCGGAAAGTCTACGCTTGCAAATCTCTTGATCCGCCTATATGACGTCATTTCCGGGGAAATTCTGATAGACGGCGTAAACGTCCGCGACATACCGTTCTCCGAGCTCCGGCAGAATATAGCGATAGTCTCGCAGGAGACTTACCTTTTCATGGGCACCATCAAGGAGAATATACGCTATGCGAAGCCGGACGCGACGGACCTTGAGGTCATGACGGCGGCAAAGCTCGCCGGCGCGCATGATTTCATCGTGAAGCTGCCCGACGCATACGACACGATGATAGGCTTCGGCTATAAGGATCTGTCCGGCGGCGAAAGGCAGCGCATCTCGATTGCGCGCGCCATACTCCTTAACCCGCGCATACTTATAATGGACGAGGCGACTGCCGCCATGGATACGCAGACCGAGCGGCAGATACAGACGGCGCTCGAGCAGCTCATAAAGGGGCGCACGACGATAATGATCGCGCACCGGCTGTCGACCCTGCGCGACGCCGACCACCTTATCGTCATCGAAAACGGGAAAATGCCGGAATACGGCACTCACGCGGAGCTGATACGAAAGAAAGGCATATACTACGGACTCTACAAAATGCAGCTCGAGGCTCTGCGAAATATCGGGATACAGGAATAGTACCCGGGAAAGGAAAGGCAACACGGAGTTATGACAGAGTTAAAAACGACGGCGCTTTCAGACGTCGTATCGATAACGTACATAACGAAGGACAACGCTTCATTCCGTCGCGATGGCGACTTTCTCTCCCTACGCGTCACGCTGCCGGAGAGCGTGGGATTTGACGGGGAGCCCTTAGGCGGCGAGAAGTACTACGAGAGGATTTATCTTCACCGCTCCTTCCCCTATGAGCATCTATACGAATATATTTCCGTGCTCGACCGCGACAGCGTCGAGATCGGCATCATTTCCGATATCAACGACTTCGACCCCGAAACGTCGGAGATGCTGCGCCGCGAGCTCGACCGCAAATACTTTGCCCCGGTCATAAAAAAGATCCTTTCGGTAAAGGAGCGCTACGGATACTCCTATTGGGAGACGATAGCCGAGGACGGAAACAGGATGTCGTTCACGGTGCGCGATACGTTCCGCTCGATACTGAAAGTGACGCCCGAGCACGTTTTCATCACCGACAACGACTCGAACAGATACGAGATAAGGAACACAGACGAGCTTGACCGCAAGAGCTACAAAAAAATCGAGCTCTACTTATAAGCCACCATCAGCACAAAAGAAAGGAGGTACGCCGTGAAAGACAGAATAATGCTCCGAAACAGGCTTTGCACGATAAATCCCGGAGTCTCACCGGAAGACGTTATCGTCGCCTTCCCGTTTGATCTTGCCCCCGAGGGCGACGTTAAAACCGACGGTTTTGTCGCCGTGACGACCTCCGACGTCTATGTTTATGAAAAAGACGTCCTTATGCTGAGGCTCAAAAGCGCGGACATCGACGAGTATATCTTCTCAAACGGCGTCGGCTGCGTCTTCGCCGAATGCGTCACGAACGGGGTCCACAGGCTTTTGTGCCGCGCAACGATGGCGCAGAGGGACCTCATCTCTTCAATTATATGGCAGCTTAACCGCCGCATGGAGCGCAGTACATACAGCTACGCTTACGAAGAGGAAACGGATGTAAAGTGCCCAAACTGCGGCAGAAGATATCCGCCGGACTCCCACGTCTGCCCGCATTGCACCGCGAAAAAGGGATACATCAAGCGCGTATGGGAGATAGCAAAGCCGTACCGCTATTTTATCCTCGCGTCTGTATTGCTCTATTTTATCTCGGCAGGCGTGCAGCTTCTGCCCGCATATCTGAACAAGCTGCTTATAGACAACTATATCCAGGCGGAGGGCGCGTTTGAGCGCTCGGCATCGGCTGATTTCATAATCGGCTTTATCGGCGTGATACTTTCTCTGCTCGGAGTCAATATTCTGACGCGCCTTATCGGCATTGTCAGAGGCGTAACGCTTATCGAGGCGGGAACGCGCATGATGGTCTCGCTCCGCAGCATGGTATTTGACAAAATACAGCGCCTCTCCGTATCGAAGATCTCAAAGCGCACGGCGGGCGAGCTCATGAACCGTGTGACGGACGACACAAACCAGCTCCAGAACTTCATAATGAACGATATCGGCGGTTTCTTCGAGCAGATGCTGATTTTCCTCGCCGTTTCCGTCATAATAATCGCTTATGACTGGCGGCTCGCCGTCCTCATCCTCATTCCCGTGCCGATCGTCATCTTCGCGAACCGCGCGTTTCATAAGTTCATGCACCGCGTGTTCCACCGTCAGTGGGTCATGAATTCGCGTGCGAACACGATCCTCCACGATATATTCAGCGGCATTCGCGTCGTCAAGGCATACGGCTCCGAGCGCCGCGAAATGGAAAGATACGACGAGGCGACAAAGAACGAGTGCGAGGCGCAGATACGGGCGGAATCTTTCTTCGCCAAATTCTCGCCTCTGATGAGCTTTCTCATGGGGCTCGGCGAGTTCTTCCTCCTCTACTATGTCGGCACGAAGATACTTTCGCACGAGATGACGCTCGGCGATATGCAGCTCTTCACGACGTATGTCTCGATCATATACGGGCCTCTGCGCTGGCTCTCTAACTTCCCGCGCCGCTATGAGCGGACGATGACGAGCATAGTTAAGATATTCGATATAATCGACGAGGATGTAGACGTCGCCGACAAAAAAGACGCCGTCGACATGAAGATAGAGGGCAAAATCGAGTTTCACGACGTCTCATTCGGATATGACAGCGGCAACAACGTGCTTCACGGCATCAACCTGACTGTCGAACCCGGAGATTTTGTCGGCATCGTCGGGCGCTCCGGCGTCGGCAAATCGACGCTCATCAACCTTGTGATGCGGCTCTATGACGTTGACGACGGCTCGATAACTATTGACGGCGTCGATATACGCGATATCTCGCAGTCTTCCCTTCGCTCCCAAATCGGCGTCGTGCTTCAGGAAACGTTTCTGTTCTCGGGCACGGTATACGACAATATCGCATATGCAAAGCCGGATGCTACGCGCGACGAGGTGCTTGCCGCGGCAAAGCTCGCAGGCGCACATTCGTTCATCATGAAAATGCCGGACGCGTACAACACGCGCGTCGGCGAACGCGGACACACGCTCTCGGGCGGCGAGCGCCAGCGGATAGCGATAGCGCGCGCGCTCCTTCACGACCCGCGCATACTCATTCTCGACGAGGCGACAGCCTCGCTCGACACCGAAACGGAAAAGCAGATACAGGACGCGCTCCAAATTCTCTCAAAAAACCGCACGACGCTCGCGATAGCGCACCGCTTGTCTACCCTGCGAAACGCGACAAAGCTCATCGTTCTTGACAAAGGGACGGTCGCCGAGGTCGGAACGCACGACGAGCTCATGCGCCGCGGCGGCATCTATTACGGCCTCGTCATGGCGCAGCGCCAGATGTCAAAAATGTCGGCAGGGGCGTAATAAAGCCTAAGCATTTTTCAGGGATCACGGCACATCTTGTGCACTTTCCGTGATCCGCCCAACAAAAATACCCGCGCAGTCGGCGCGGGTATTTTTTACAGCATCACTCGTCTTCGTTTTCCCAGTTGTGCCAGACCTCGGAGACGTCGTCGTTGTCCTCGAGCATCTCGAGCAGGAGGTTCATGTTCTTTATGTCGTCCTCGTTTGTCAGCGTGACATAGCTCGTCGGGACCATTTCCCTGTCGGCGGAGATTATCGGGTAGCCCTTTTCCTCGAGCGTTTCGCGGACTACCGTGAGGTCGTTCTCCTCCGTCGATATCTCAAAGCATTCGTCCTCAGCCGAGAAATCGGTCGCGCCCGCCTCGAGCGCTGCCTCCATCAGCTCGTCTTCGCTGACAGGCGTCGGCTTTGTGCCGCGCGGAGCCTTCGCGTCGGGC
Organism: uncultured Clostridia bacterium; assembly: GCA_947628165.1. GTDB lineage: Bacteria > Bacillota > Clostridia > Oscillospirales > CAG-272 > DTU064. The sequence continues at coordinate 19,603 of CANQYV010000025.1, forward strand.
TCCTTTTCCTTTGCGACGACGATGAGGCCGCGGCTCTGGAACATGTAGCTCACGCACCCGTTCGTGCCCATGTTTCCGCCGTATTTGTCGAAATAGTGGCGCACGTCGGACGCCGTGCGGTTGCGGTTGTCAGTTGCCGTTTCGACGATGACGGCGACGCCTGACGGACCGTAGCCCTCGTATGTCACTTCCTCATAAACGGTGCCGTCCTCGCCGGACGCCTTCTTCAGCGTGCGCTCGATATTGTCGTTCGGCACGTTGTTCGCCTTTGCTTTGGCGATGAGGTCGCGGAGCTTTCCGTTCGACGCAGGGTCGGCGCCGCCCTCGCGCACCGCAATGGCGATCTCTTTCCCTATTTTGGTGAAGATCTTCGCGCGCTGCGCGTCGGTCTTCTCCTTCTTATGCATTATGTTTTTCCATTTGCTGTGTCCTGACATGACAACCTCCGAATTTATTTAAAATGCTCAGATCTTTTCGGTCTTTTTGATGCATATGAGCGAGAGCGCGCGTCCGAGCACGGCGTTGACCGCAAGCGTCTCGGCAAGACGCATCCTCTTCGTTTCATCGTCTTCCGCGTTCAGTATCTTGCAGTCGTGATAGAAACGGTTGAAATCGGCGCAGAGGTCGAGGATGTACCTCGTCACAAGCGAGGGCTCATACTCATCGACCGCCTCTTTTACGACCTCACCGAAGCGCGACAGCGTCAAAAGCAGCTGCCGTTCCTCCTCGGTCGAGACTGTCCCGCACAAAGGCTCGATGCCGTCCGCCTCGGCGCGGCGCTTTATGCTGCACGTCCGCGCGTATGAGTACATGGCGTAGGGCCCCGTGTTGCCGTCGAAATTCAGCGCGTCCTCCATAGAGAAGCTCATGTCGCGCAGACGGTTGTTCAAAAGATAGTGGAAGATGACGGCTCCGACGCCGACCGCCTCCGATATCTCGTCCTTCTCTTTGCCGGAGAGGGACGGATTTTTGACGGTGATAATATCCGACACCTTGTCGACGGCGGTGCTCAGAAGATCCTTTAAGAGAATGACGTTGCCCGTTCTCGTCGCGAGCTTTTCGCCGCCTATGCTCACCATGCCGTAGGGAACGTGGACGAGCCTGTCGGCCCACGGATATCCCATCAGGTCGACGACGCGGAACCATTGAGCAAAGTGGAGGCTCTGCGCCGCGGCAGTGACATATATGCATTTATCAAAATCGTACGTCCTCGCGCGGTAAACCGCGGCGGCAATGTCGCGCGTGGGATAAAGCGTCGAGCCGTCGGAACGCAGGATAAGGCACGGCGGCATACCGTATTCGGAAAGGTCTACGATGGATGCACCGTTGTCGACCTTCAAAAGACCGCATTCGCGGAGCTTTTCGACCTGTTCGTCCATCTTGTCGGTATAAAAGCTCTCGCCCGCGTAGCTGTCAAACTCGATGCCGAGCTTTTTATAAATTACGTCGTATTCCCTGAAGCTGAGCTCGATGAACCACTTGCGGAGCGCGAGGTCTTCCTCGTCTCCCTGCTCCATCTTGTGGAATTCCACCCTCGCCTCGTCCTCGAGCGACGGGTCATTTTCCGCCTCGTTGTGGAAGCGGACGTAAAGCGCGACGAGCCCGTCCGCGCCCTCGCGCTCGACGGTCTCCCTGTCGCCCCATTTGCGGTAAGCGACTATCATCTTGCCGAACTGGGTCCCCCAGTCGCCGAGATGGTTGACGCCTACGCACTTATATCCGTAAAACTCATGGAGTTTTTTGAGCGAGTGACCGATCACCGTCGAGCCGAGATGCCCGATATGGAACGGCTTTGCGACGTTCGGGGAGGAATAATCGAGAACGACCGTTTTTCCCTTTCCCTCGTCGCTCCCGCCGTAGTCCTCTCCGCGCTCTAGTATCTCGGAAAGGAGCTTTCCGCCGAGATATTCCTCCGATATGCGGAAATTGAGGTATCCGCCGACGACGGAACATGTCGCCGAACCCTCCAGCCCCATAATATTTTCCGCTATCGCCGATGCGATCTTCGGCGGGGCCTGCCGCAGCTCGCGCGAAAAGCGGAAGCACGGGAGCGCTATGTCCCCCATCGTGCGGTCGGGCGGGTATAGCGCTCCCGTGCTTCCGCTTTTCGCGCGAGCTGCGGAAGCACGGGAGCGCTATGAGCGCTATGTCCCCCATCGTGCGGTCGGGCGGGTATTCAAGATAAGACTCTATCGTCTCAGGCGTGACAGACACGTCAGGGTTAATGACCTTTATCGCGTCCGAGCACGCGCTTGAGATGAGCTTTTTTATCTCAGTCATTTATTTGTTTTCTGCCTTTCGTCCTTGCTGATGTACTCAGTCCTGCGCTATTTTCATCTGGCGCTCGGACTTTTCTGCGAGGCGCGCGTTGTGCTTGTCGACGCAGGCGTGTATTTTTGCGGCGGGGTCAAGAAGTCCGCTTATCGTTTCGTCCTGATTGAGCACGTCAATGATGCTCGCGACGTACTTGCACATATTTACCTCCGAATACCACGGGCGGGAGAGGAGCTCCTCGGTCCTGTAAATGAGGTTCGTCGTGAATATGCGCGTGAAAATGCCCTCGGCATACGCTTTGTCGAATTCGGCAAGTCCGTTGCAGAAAAGACCGAACGTGCAGAAAACGTAAACATGGGCGGCTCCCTTTTCCTTGAGCTGCTTGCAGACGTCTATCATCGAGTCGCCGGAGGCTATCATGTCCTCAACGACTATAACGTCCATGCCGCGTATGTCGCGTCCGAGATATTCGTGCGCAAGGATGGGGTTCCTGCCGTTGACGATGCGCGTAAAGTCGCGACGCTTATAGAACATGCCGAGGTCTATGCCGAGCACCGAGCTGTAATAGATGCTGCGCGACATTGCTCCCTCATCGGGAGAAACGAGCATGATATCGTCAGCCGAAAGCGAAATGTCGGGGAACTCGCGGACAAGAGCTTTTATCATCTGATAGTTGGGATGTACATCCTCAAAGCCGGAAAGAGGTATCGCGTTCTGAACGCGCGGGTCGTGCGCGTCGAACGTGATTATGTTTGAGACGCCGATGCTGACGAGCTCGTTCAGCGCCATCGCGCAGTCGAGCGACTCACGCGAGGTGCGCTTGTGCTGTCTGCCCTCGTAGAGCATCGGCATGATCACGGACACACGGTGCGCCTTGCCTCCAATCGCCCCGATAATGCGCTTCAGGTCCTGGAAATGGTCGTCGGGGCTCATCCTCGACTCCACGCCGTACATCTTATAGGTGACGCCGTAATTGAACATATCGGCGATAATATATACGTCGTGCCCACGCAGGGACTCGTAAATCAAGCCCTTCCCCTCGCCCGAGCCGAATCTCGGGCAGTCGGTCCTGACAATATACCCGGGATGGTCTTTAATGTCCTTCCCGCGCCATTCGGTTATCCAGGCATCCACCTCTGCGGTGAAAGCCTCGCATCCCTTCATGCCGATAAGACTAAGTTCTCCGTTGATACAAGCGTTCATGTACGTTTTCCCCCTGAAGGATGTGTCCGTGCTCAATAATATTCTTTTTTCGTCTTGCGTACCGATAACATCGCATAAACATTATACCATAAAAATCTTCGTCGGAAAACATTTTGTCACAATAAAAAGACAAATTTATGTTTTATATATAATTAAGGTTGAAGTCCCGCTTTCTTTTTGTTATAATATACACAAACGATAAAAACGATTTTTGCCGCGGGGTCGCACTATGAGCAAGGAAAAAGTCGGATTTCCGAAATTCTTCACCGTAAAGCTGTTTTTGATACTGTTCGCCGCCGCTGCCGGCGCGCTTGCAGCATTCTTTCTCTCACTCACGATGCCGGCAGAATCCGGCGGAGCTTTCCGCACCGTGCTTTTGGGCACCGTGCCGACGGTCATATTCTTCGCCTTCATTTACAGCTTCGCCGCAAAGATCAAAGTACCTGACAAAGAGGAGCTGTCCCCGCGCTATTTTGCCGCATTCACTGTAAAAGAAACGGTCGTTTACGCCGTATTCCTGATACCGGTCCATATTGCCGCCGCCTTGCTCGGCAAAGGCTTTACCGATGGCGCGAGCATCGGCGCGTGCCTCATCCTGCCCCATGTTCCCGCATTCACGTTCGGGGCGCACCTTGCGGTCAACTATGTTTTCTGCACGGCTATATATGCCGCAGTCTCGTTTGTCGCGCACTATCTGAACTCAAAGAAGCACACTCCCGATAAAGGTGCCCCGGAGGCTGACGGCACGATAACCGAGGCGGCAGCCGACACGGCGGATGAAGCCTCGGATAACGACGACAAAGACGACAAAGACGACAACGACGACAACGACGAAACCGACGATTAAATCTCCTTCTTAGCCGCCGACAGCACGGTCAGCACGTCATTTTCCACTCGGAACTTCACCTCGAAGCCCGCGAAATCAAAACCGTAAACGCGCTCCGGGTCGTCGTGATACGAGGGGCGCGGGTCGCATGAAAGCAGCCGCGTAAGCTCCTCTCTTTTGTCAGCCTGCACGGAAGACAAAACCCCGTCATCCGCATCTACGATAAGGCGCTTTTCCGGTATTCCCTCCGTGAAGCCGCCGACGGCGTCGGTGTGGACGTCAAACTCGGGCAAATACGGCTTTATGTCGTATATGGGCGTTCCGTCGAGCAGGTCGGCGCCCGACACGACGAGCACGGGTCCGTCCTTCACACCGCGCTCGATCCGCAAGAGCCTTACTGAAGAAAGCCCTATCGGGTTAGGTCTGTACGGCGAGCGCGTCGCAAAGACGCCGACGCGCCTGTTCCCGCCGAGACGCGGCGGACGCACCGTCGGGCGCCACGTCTCCCGCTTCGTTTCGGAGAATTCCCAAATCAGCCATATGTGAGAGAAGCCGTCGAGTCCTCGGACCGCCTCTTCCCTCCTGTATTCGGGCGTAAATATCACCCTTGCCAAAGACTCGGTCAAAATCCCGCTTTGGCGCGGTATCCCGAATTTATCCTTGAGATCCGAGCTGATGAACGCTATTTTTTCCACGGGATCCTCCGATCATAATTTTCCACACAATAGATTATATCGCCCGAAGCCTTAAAAATCAACCGTTTTCTCCGCAAAAAAGGAGGTGCTGTTTTGAAGAAAAACCGATTTCGGATGCCTTTTATAAAACTTCTTCTGTTCGCTGCCGCCGCGTCCGCGATGCTGTTTCTTTCGTCATCGGTGTCGGCATATGACAGCGGCGTCCCCTTTCATGTCATAATAAAAGGTGACGGCGGCGCGTCGTATACCGTCGACGCGCGCGCGGAAAACAACAACTCCTATGTTTTTTACCTTCCCTCATCTGTTGACACATCAAAACTGACCGTTTTGTTCACAGGCAGAGGCGCCGTCGAATACGACGCCAAAGACTACACCGACGGGGATACGTTCGTTTTGAATGCCGAAAACGGCGCTGTCGGCGTTCGATACAGGGGCGGCACGGTCATTCTCCGCGTGATGACAGGCAGCAGCATTCCTTCCGTATTCATCGGCCTCGACGGCGGCAACGAGGCTTTTTCCGCGGTATGCGCCGACAAAACGCACGAGGAACCCGGCACGCTCCTTATGACGAATACCGACGGCAAGACCATATATGACGGGATCCTCGAAAAATTCAAGGGGCACGGATACACATCTTTTATTCCTTCAATCGATACGTCGTTCAAAAATTCCTACAATATCAAGCTCGGGGAAAAGGCGGAGCTTATAGACGGAGCCGGCAAAATAAAGAAATGGGTCCTTCTTTCGCCGCGCATGTACGACGCGTCAAGGGACAGCACGGGGCTCTCTCAGCTCATGGCATTCTCCACGTTCACAGGTCTCACCGCCGGCCGCTCGTTTGGCATTTCGGGCGAATACGTCGACCTTTACGTCAACGGAGACTATCGCGGCGTTTACATACTTTGCGAGCGCATGAACGACGGCGGCGCGATCGACGTCGCCGACCTTGACGAGCAGGTCACGGGAGAGGGTCCGCTCGAGACCGTCAGAGGCCGCGGGGGCGCGGACGATGAAGCGATAGCGCTCGGCATTCGGGAATACAGTTACAACAAAGGCACAACACCGAGGGACAAAGACACCGATATCACGGGCGGATATGTGCTCGAGGTCATGTGCGACATGTACGAGGGCTGCGGATTTGTGACGAAAAACGGCGTCTACTTCAGCATAAAGACGCCGGAGTTCTGCTCGCGGGAGATGGTAAAATACATAGCCTCCCTCGTTCAGAACTTTGAAAACGCGCTCTTTTCGGAAACAGGATACAATGACGAGGGGCATCACTATTCCGAATACGCTGACATGACGAGCCTTGCGGACATGACGCTCGTTTACGCGTTTTACGGTAATTTTGAATTTTTCAGAACGAGCACATATATTTATAAAAACGCGGACGGCAAGCGGCACGACAAGCTGACGTTCGGTCCCGTATGGGATTTCGAGACGCCCGCCGAAGCGTATGAAGGTGACGGCACATTTTTCGGAACGTGGTGCGGCTTTACATATTTTGTTCCGCAGCAGTATGCGTGGGCTGAAATGATGTGGCAGCACGGCGGCTTCATGGAGATCATGCGAACGGAAAACGAGCGCATGAAAGCGGCGCTTGACAAGGTTTTCACCGATACAGAAGACACGGTAAAGACAGCGTCAGCCTCATTCGCGATGAGCTCCGCACGCTGGTATGCCGCCCCGCTCGACGGCAAGGCGCAGCGCTATATAAAATCCGTAAAAGGCAGATATGACGATTGGTTCGGAAGGCTCTGGGGCGACGGTTATATGCTGTCTCTCAGCGTCAAAACCGAGTTCGGAGAGGATGGAGATGTGACGATGACGGCATCTTCCGGCGGCGGGGACGATATTTCCTGCGACTGGTTCATCCTCGACGAAAGCGATCCGACGAAGTATGAATCATACGAGAGCGGAACGCCGTCGATAACGGTCCCCGCCGACGGAAAGATATATTTCTGCCGTGCGGACGGGAAAAACAACGCATTTTGTCCTAACGCCTCCGGGCGTGTCTTCTCATCCGAAACGGTGACGATGACGTCAGACCCGATCCGTGCTGAAATAAAAGCGCCTGAGACCGAGCCTGCCGACTCGGCGCCGGGACCCGCGGGGACGACCGGCGGCTGCGGCTCGTCTCTCGATATCACAATAGTTTTCGCTGCCGCGGCGGCCGCCGCGGTCATAAATAAAAAACATATATCAAAAAGGAGAAGAAAATGGAGTACCGCAAAATGACACGCCTCGGCAAACAGACTTCTCTGCTCGGATTCGGATGCATGAGGTTCAAAAACGATGAAGAGGGCAAAATAGACCGCCCGAAGGCATACGCGCTTCTCGACCGCGCTTACAAAGCCGGCGTCAATTACTTTGACACGGCGTATGTATATCTTAACGGCGAAAGCGAAAAGATCCTCGGCGAGGCGATGGCGAAATATCCCCGCGACAGCTACTATGTCGCGACGAAGCTCCCCTGCTGGGATATCAAGGACAAAAGCGACGCCGAGCGCCTGTTCGCCGAGCAGCTCGAACGCCTCGGCATGGAGTATGTCGATTTCTATCTCCTTCACGCGATGAACCGCGGCATATACGACAAGATATCGGCTCTCGGGATACCCGACCTCTGCGCAAAGTGGCGTGACGAAGGGAAAATACGCCACTTCGGCTTTTCCTTCCACGACAATTACGATGCGTTCGAGCACATCCTGACCTCGCGCGACGACTGGGACTTCTGCCAGATACAGTACAATTACATGGACGACAACGACCAGGCGACGACAAAGGGCGTCGAGCTCTGCCAAAAGCTCGGCATACCGCTCATCGTAATGGAGCCGCTTAAGGGCGGCACGCTCGCAAAGCTCCCCGACGACGCGATGGCGCCTCTTCGCGCGATAGATCCCGACGCAAGCGCCGCCTCATGGGCGATGCGCTGGGTCGGCTCGCATGATGCCGTAAAGGTGATCCTCAGCGGCATGAACGAGGATTTCCAGCTCGAGGACAATCTCGCAACGTTCGAGAACTTCAAGCCGCTTGACGAGGCGGGCTTTGCCGCCGTCGCCGAGACAAAGCGCATAATACATTCGCGCGTCAGAAACGGGTGCACCGGATGCCGCTACTGCATGCCGTGCCCCGGCGGCGTAGACATACCGCGCGTGTTCTCGATCTGGAACCAGTACGCGAGATACGAAAACCCGCATACCGCCCGCGATTTCAAGCACATGAAGCCCGAAACCAAGCCCGACGTCTGCCTTGAATGCGGCGCGTGCGAATCAAAGTGCCCGCAGGGACTTCATATTATCGACGACCTCAAGCGCGCAAAGGCAGAACTGGAGGCGATTTCGTGAACGTTTACGAACGGTTTTTAAGCTACGTCGCCTTCCCGACGACCTCCGACAAGCTCTCGGATACGACCCCGAGCACGTCCTGCCAGCTTGAGCTTGCAAAGCACATAAAAGACGAGCTCTGCGCCCTCGGCCTTTCGGACGTCAGGCTCGACGAACACGGATACGTCTACGCCTGTCTGCCCGCGATGGACGGGGTCGAGGCGCCGACCGTCGGCTTTATCGCGCACATGGATACGTCGGACGCATGCCCCGGCGAGAATATAACCCCGCAGATAGTCATTTATTCGGGCGGCGACATTATGCTGAACGAAGAAGAAATGATCCTTATGAGGCGAGACGACTATCCTATCCTTGACAAATTCAAGGGTCAGTGCCTCGTGATGTCGGACGGGACAACGCTTCTCGGCTGCGACGACAAGGCTGGCATTGCCGAGATAATAACCGCCGTAGAGGAGATAAAAAACTCCGGCGAGCCGCACGGGAGGATAATGCTCGGCTTCACGCCGGACGAGGAGATAGGGCGCGGAGCGGACTTTTTCGACGTACCCGACTTCGGCGCAGATTTCGCGTATACCGTCGACGGCGGACTGCCCGACGAGCTCGAATACGAATGCTTCAACGCCGCGGCGGCAAAGCTGACGATAAACGGCGTCTCGATACATCCCGGCGGAGCCAAGGACAAAATGAAGAACGCAGCCATGATGGCAGCGCGCTTCGTCTCCCTCCTGCCGCCCGACGAGGTGCCTGAGAAGACATCCGGCAGAGAGGGCTTCTTCCATCTCTGCTCGGTTTCGGCGACCGTTGAGCACGCGGAGCTATCCTATATTCTTCGCGACTTCGACAGGGACGGAATAGAGCGCCGCAAGGCACTTTTCAGAGAGGCTGCGGCAAAGCTCGGCGAGGAATACGGAGGCGGCGTTGAATGCGTCATCACGGACTCCTACCGCAACATGGCGGAGATCCTTTCCCTGCCTGAGAACGAGCACATAATAAACCTCGCGCTCGATTCAATGCGTGACCTCGGGATAGAGCCGCACTCCTCGCCGATACGCGGCGGTACGGACGGCGCCCGCCTCACATTCATGGGGCTGCCGTGCCCGAATCTGCCGACCGGCGGCGTCAACGCGCACTCGCGCTTTGAATTTGCCTCCGTCCGCGACCTTGAGCTCTGCAAGGACATCATCAAGCGCATAGTGAGCAGAGTCTCGTCCGTGCATCCCGAAAAATGACGGATTTTTAAATCAAAGTTTCATTTTATTCGCAAATTTTATGCACGCCGCCGCAGACAATTCCGCTCTGCGGCGGCATATTTGTGCAGTTTTTTTCATAATTCTATACTTTCAGGGTTGACAATATCTCCTTTTATGTCTATAATCATAAATAAATACATGTATGAAAATGCATTTTTGTTTATGGATATGTTCAAAACCGAGCTTCACTGCCACAGCCGTCACGTCAGCACATGCGCGCACGCGACGCACGAAGAAATAATCGAAAAATATCTTGCCGCCGGATACACCGCCATCGTCTCGACGGAGCATATAAATCCCTGGACTTTTCCACGCGAGCTTGAAGATGGCACATGGCGCAAAAGACTCGACTACTTTATGAGCGCATACGAACACTTTGTCAAGGCGGCCGAGGGAAAGATCAATATCCTGCTCGGCGCCGAGATACGCTTTTTCCACGAAAACAACAGCGATTATCTCGTCTACGGTCTCACGCGTGAGTTTCTCGCCGACCTCGGAGACCCGCGGCAGCTGAGAGGCGGGATAGACGCGCTCTCCCGCGCGGTGCACGAATACGGCGGGATGATATATCAGGCCCACCCGTTCAGACCGACGATGATGGTCACCTCCCCCGCCCTCCTTGACGGCATC
>CANQYV010000026.1 GCA_947628165.1 uncultured Clostridia bacterium
CGGATATGCATGGCGAACAAGGAGGCGATCGTTGCCGCGGGCGAGCACCTCCTATCAAAAATAAAAGAGGGCGGCGCCGAGCTTATCCCCGTCGACAGCGAGCACAGCGCGATATTTCAGAGCCTTTCGGGCGGCAGAAGAGACGACGTTTCAAAGCTCATTCTTACGGCTTCCGGCGGCCCGTTCTACGGCAAAAAGCGTTCCGAGCTCGAGGGGATAACGCCAAAGATGGCGCTCTCTCATCCGACATGGGACATGGGCCCGAAGATAACGGTCGACAGTGCGACGCTCATGAACAAGGGCTTTGAGGTCATAGAGGCGATGCGGCTGTTTTCGGTGCCCGCCGATATGATAGAGGTCGTCATCCACCGCGAGAGCATAATCCATTCGATGGTGCAGTTCCGCGACAACGCGATAATAGCCGAACTCGGCGTGCCTGACATGAGAACGGCGATACAGTACGCCATGACGTATCCCGAGCGCATGACCGGATGCGCCGGAGAGGTCGACTGGAAAACGCTCTCGAAGCTGACGTTCGGTGTGCCCGACACGGACGCATTCCCGCTGCTTGCCTTCGCGTTTGAGGCGGCGCGCAGGGGCGGAACGTATCCCGCGGCGATGTCCGCGGCGGACGAGGTCGCCGTCGGCGCATTTCTTTCCGGAAAGCTCGGCTTTACAGACATATTCGATATCGTAAAGGAGACGGCGGAGCTCGTGGGACACCCCGGGCAGACTTCGTTCGAGGAGATCGTTTCCGCGGACGCCGAGGCGAGGCTGCGCGCGGCGGAGCTTATAGACAGCCGGGCGTGACCGCATAATAAAGGAGGCTCACTGACGGTGAACATTTTTTCGATTATAATAGCAATATTTGTCTTCGGACTGCTCATCTTCATACATGAGATGGGGCACTTCATAACGGCGCGCCTTTGCCATGTGACGGTGACGGAGTTTGCCATAGGGATGGGACCGAAGATATTCTCGTGGGTCGGAAAAAAATCCGGCACGCGGTATTCGCTCAGGCTCTTTCCCTTCGGAGGCTTTACGGCGATGGCGGGCGAGGACGAGGAGTCAGACGATCCGAACGCCCTATCGGCAAAGCCCTTGTGGCAGCGCTTTATAATAACGGCGGCGGGCTCGCTTTCAAACATAACTATCGGAATAATCCTCATGACGGCGCTCGTTATTTTCTCCGGTTCGCTCGGCAGCACAGTCATATATCAGTTCACGGAGGGCGAGAACGGGGAGACGGCGCTTTCAAAGGCGTCGGGACTGCGCGAGGAGGACAGGATCGTCGCCATTGACGGTGAACGCGTCCATACGGCAAACGAGCTCGCGTATGAGATTATGCGCCGCGGCATCGAGCCGGTTGACGTGACCGTCGAGCGCGACGGCACAGAGATAACACTTGCTGACGTAAAGTTTCCGCTTGCGTCGGATGAGGGGATTGCGTTCGGCTCGCTCGATTTCTACGTCTATTCCGAGCACAGGACGTTTTCGACGGTCGTGAAGCATGCGTTTTTCCGCTCGGAGCTGACTGTCGAGATGATATGGGAGTCCCTGTTCGACCTTGTCACCGGAAGATACGGCGTCGAGGCGGTGAGCGGACCTGTCGGCGTCACACAGGTGCTCGACGAGGCGGCGAAGAGCGGATTTTCAGACCTCGTTTATATCGCCGTCGTCTTATCGCTCAACCTTGGCATCGTGAATCTTTTGCCGATACCGGCACTTGACGGCGGGCGGCTGCTCTTCATGATAGTCGAGCTCATCCGGGGCAAAAAGATAGACCCGGAGCTTGAGGCGAAGATACACTTTGCAGGCATCGTTATACTTCTCGGGATAATGGTACTCGTGACGTTCAAGGATATCGCAAATCTGTTCCACTGAGGTAAAAATTAAATGAGCGTTATAATAAGACGAAAGACCCGCGCCGTCAGGGTGGGTAAGGTAACAATAGGAGGCGGCGCGCCCGTCAGCGTCCAGTCAATGACGAACGCGGACAGCCATGATTTTGCCGCCGTCGCGGCGCAGACGGATGAGCTCGTCTCCGTCGGCTGTGACATCGTCCGCATTGCGGTGCCCGACCGCGACTGCGTCGGTGTTTTTGAATATATCAAAGCGCGCGGGGTCGATGTGCCTCTCGTCGCCGATATACATTTTGACTATAAGCTCGCGCTCGCCGCGGCGGAGAGGGGAGCCGACAAGGTGCGCGTCAATCCCGGGAACCTCGGCGGCATCGACAATCTTTTGCGCGTTGCTGACGCGTGCGCGAAATACGGCACGGCAATGCGCGTCGGCGTGAACGGCGGCTCCGCCGAGAAAAAGTTCGTCGAAAAATACGGCGGCGCGACGCCCGAGGCGCTCGCGGAGTCCGCACTTTCATACATAGACGCACTTCATAAGCACGACTTTTTCGATATCGTCGTTTCCGTAAAATCGTCGAACGTGAAAACGATGATAGACGCGACGCGCCTTATCGCCGCCGGCTGTGACTGCCCGATACATCTCGGCGTGACGGAGGCGGGGACCGTGCGGATGGGGACGCTCAAAAACGCCGTCGGCATAGGCGCACTGCTTTGCGACGGCATAGGCGACACGATACGCGTCACACTTTCGGCGCCGCCTCGCGACGAGGTGCCGACCGGACGCGACATTCTCCGCGCCTGCGGTCTTTACGACGAGGGGATAGAGCTCGTCTCATGCCCGACGTGCGGGAGAACGCAGATAGATCTTTTGGGAATCCTCGACGTGCTCGAGCCCGAGCTTATGAAAATAGACACGCACGGCAAAAAGCTGAAGGTCGCCGTTATGGGATGCGCCGTCAACGGGCCAGGCGAGGCTAAGGACGCGGACGTCGGCATCGCGGGAGGAAAGGGAGAAGCCGTTCTTTTCCGTCACGGCGAGATAGTCGGCAAGCTCCGCGAGAATGAGGCCGTGTCGGTGCTGCTCCGCGAGACGGAGGCGCTTGCGAAGGGGAAGGGCTGACGCGCCGAAGGACGGGACAAAACGAGAAATGAAATAAAGCAAAGAAACGGTTATAATAAAGCGGAATGGTAAGTATTTTAGAGAAATTTTCACGTTACATCCCGGACGAGCTGTCAAAAAGCATACTTCTGTCCGTCACGGATTACACGGTCAAGGTCGACCGCGAGCGCCGCATAATAGAGGTGCGCGCGAGCTTTCCCGAGCTCATTAAAAAAAGGGAGCTTTACAGGATAGAAAACGGCATACGCGAGGCATACGAGCTCTCGGCGATGCGGCTTTTGCCGTCGTATCCGCCGGAGCTTTTCAATACGTCGTACCTGCCCGAGATATTTGCCGAGGCCGTCAACATCGGCGCCGTTACAAACGGCTTTTTCAACGATTACACCGTCACCGAGGAGGACGACGGCACACTTCTTGTCGAGATACCGTTCACGCAGAGCGGGCTCGACCTTCTCCGCGACGCGAGCACGGCGGAGCTTGTCTCATCCATAATCAAGAGCGAATTTTCGATCGAAAAAAAGATAAAAATAGCGCAGAGGGACGATTACGCCGAGGTCTCGGAAGCTCACAGACGCGAGCGCGACGCTTATCTTCTCGCGGAATACGAGGCGGCGCGCCGCGAGACCGAACGCGCCGCCGAGGTATCCGCCGCGAACGAGGCGGAGATGGCGAAGGCGTATTCCACACCGCTCACGGGCGGTGACGACATTATCTCCCGTGACGCGGAGACGGGATATATCGTATACGGCGGGCTGACGCTCGACGTTTCGGAGCCGTCGGGAATATGCGGCGACCTCATAGACACAGCCTCACTCTCCCCGCTCTCGGCGCTCGACCACGAGACCGCGCACATCACGGTCGCGGGCGAGATATTCGAGGTCAACTCAAAGGAGACGCGCACATACGACAAGCTCAATATTACGATAGGCATCACGGACAACAAGCTGTCCGCGTTCATAAGGACGACGAAGCCTAAGGAGGAGGGCGAGGCGCTGCTCGGCAAGCTCAAGGTCGGGACGTGCGTGCTGATCGAGGGCAGCGTGCGCGCCGACGATACGGGGGCGTTCAAGAAAAAGCAGTCGGCGCAGCCCGACGACGACAGGTTTGATCCGCTGCCGAAGATCGAGTACAACATCAGGCTTCACTCCGCGGCGAAGGTATCGCGCGTCATAAGGCAGGACAAGGCGGAGAAGAAGCGCGTCGAGCTCCACCTTCACACGACGATGTCGCAGATGGACGCGCTAATCGTGCCGAAGGAGGCGCTGCGCCGCGCGAAATGCTGGGGGCACCCGGCAGTCGCTATCACGGATCACGGAAACGCGCAGGCGTTCCCGGACGCGATGCTCGAGCTTGACGCGATGAGAAAGGCCGGCGACAACGATTTCAAGGTGATCTACGGAATGGAGGCATATTTCGTAGACGACGAGGCGCGCGCCGTTTGGGGCGATATAGACGGCCTCGGCTTTGACGACGAGTTCGTTGTGTTCGACATAGAAACGACGGGCCTTTCCTCCGTCACCGACGAGATAATAGAGATAGGCGCAGTCCTCATGCGCGGCGGCGAGGTGTCGGAGACGTTCTCGGAATACGTCGATCCGCGCCGCCCGATACCGAAAAACATTACGGAGCTGACGGGCATTTCGGACGAAACGGTGAAGGGCGCGCCGCCGATAGATGAGGTGCTGCCGAAATTTTTCGCGTTCTGCGCCGGAAGGCCGCTTGTGGCGCACAACGCCAGCTTTGACACGGGCTTCATCCGCGCCGCCTCGTCGCGCCTGCGTCTGCCGTTCGACAACGCGTACATAGACACGCTCGCAATGTCCCGCTACGTCAACACCGATCTCAAAAACCACAAGCTCGACACGCTCGTTGAGTACTACGGGCTCGGTGGATTTGAGCACCACCGCGCGTTTGAGGACGCGCGGGTGACGGCGCTCCTTTTCAGGAAAATGACGGACCGCCTCGTTGAGGACGGCGTCGGCGACGTCTCGGACATGGTTCGTCAGATGAGCGAGCATGCTGACCCGCTCACGCTGCCGACATATCATCAGATAATACTCGTCAAAAATCAGACGGGGCTTAAAAATCTGTACCGCCTTATCTCGGACAGCTACTTGCAGTATTTCCGCAAGCATCCGCGCATACCGAAGAGCGTCTTAAACGAGCATCGCGACGGGCTCATCATCGGTTCCGCCTGCGAGGCGGGGGAGCTCTATCGCGCCATACTCGACTCAAAGCCTGAGGCGGAGCTCGAGCGTATCGCGGAATTTTACGATTATCTTGAGATACAGCCGCTCACGAACAATACATTCCTGATCGGCGGAGGACGCGTCGGCGGGGAAGACGAGCTGCGCGACATAAACAGAAAGATCGTAGAGCTCGGGAAGAAAACGGGACGTCCCGTCGTCGCGACGTGCGACGCGCACTTTCTCGACGAGGAGGACGAGATATACCGCAAGATACTCCAGAAGGGCATGAAGTTTCAGGACGCCGACCGCGATACGCGGCTCTATATGCGTACAACTGACGAAATGCTCGAGGAGTTCTCATATCTCGGAGAAGAAACGGCTTACGAGGTCGTCGTTGAAAATACGAACCTCATAGCAGATATGATAGAGGACGTAAGACCTATCCCGAAGGGGACGTATACGCCGAAAATAGACGGCGCGGAGGACGAGCTCAAGTCCCTCTGCTGGCAGCGCGCCAACGACTGGTACTGCCACGACGGAAAGATACCC
Organism: uncultured Clostridia bacterium; assembly: GCA_947628165.1. Taxonomy (GTDB): domain Bacteria; phylum Bacillota; class Clostridia; order Oscillospirales; family CAG-272; genus DTU064. The sequence goes on from CANQYV010000026.1 coordinate 5,721, forward strand.
GAGATCGTCACAGAGCGCCTCGAACGCGAGCTCGGCTCAATAATCAAGAACGGGTATGCGGTGCTTTATATTATTGCGCAGAAGCTTGTGTCGTATTCCGAGAGCCTCGGCTACCTTGTCGGTTCGCGCGGTTCCGTCGGGAGCTCTATCGTTGCGTCGTTCTCGGGCATATCGGAGGTGAACCCGCTTCCGCCGCATTACAGGTGCCCGGAATGCCGTTACAGCGAATTTCACAAGGACGAATATTCCTCCGGCTTCGATATGCCGGACAAAAACTGCCCCTGCTGCGGCACGAAGATGATAGTCGACGGGCACGATATCCCGTTCGAGACGTTCCTCGGCTTCTACGGAGAGAAATCTCCCGATATCGACCTCAACTTCTCGGGCGACGTGCAGGGAAAGGTGCATAAATACACAGAGGAGCTTTTCGGCGCGGAAAACGTGTTCCGCGCGGGGACGCTCGGCACTGTCGCGTCAAAGACTGCATACGGCTTTGTGATGAAGTATCTTGAGGACAAGGGCGCGAGGATGACAAGGGCGGACGTCGAGAGGTACTGCGTGCGCTGCTCCGGCATAAAGCGGAGCACGGGGCAGCATCCGGGCGGGATAATAGTCGTTCCGAGCGAATACGACGTTTACGATTTCACACCCGTCCAGCATCCTGCGGACGATGCCGACTCGAACATTATAACGACGCACTTTGCGTTCTCTTATCTGCACGACACTATACTGAAGCTCGACGAGCTCGGTCACGATATCCCGACGAAGTACAAGATGCTTGAAAAGTACACGGGCACGAGCGTCATGGACGTTCCGATGAACGACCGCGACGTTTACAGCCTCATGACCTCAAGCCGCGCTCTCGGGCTCAACAAAGAGCACGACGAGCCGGGGACGTTCGGCCTGCCTGAGCTCGGCACGCGCTTTGTCATGCAGATGCTGACGGACTGCAAGCCGCAGACGTTCGGCGACCTTTTGCAGATATCGGGGCTGTCGCACGGGACGGGCGTCTGGCTCGGAAACGCGCAGGAGCTCATAAAGGACGGCACCTGCGACATACGTTCCGTCATCGGATGCCGCGACGATATAATGCTCCGCCTGATAAGGTACGGCCTCGACCCGTCGCTCTCCTTCAACATAATGGAGAAGGTCAGAAAGGGAAAGGGCGTGTCCGCCGAATTTGAGACGGAGATGCTGAAGGTCGGCGTTCCCGAATGGTACATAGCGTCGTGCAAGAAGATAAAGTACATGTTCCCGAAGGCGCACGCCGCCGCATACGTCATGTCCGCGATACGGCTCGGCTGGTATAAGATAAACTACCCCGTCGAGTTTTACGCCGCGTATTTCACCGCGGCGCCGGACGGCTTTGACGGTGAGCTCGTGCTGAGGGGCCCCGCCGCCGTCAGAGCCCAGATCGAGGAGTATACGGACAGGGGAGCCGACGCCACGCAGAAGGAGGAGACGCAGCTTGCGGCGCTCCAGATAGTGAACGAGTACTTTATGCGCGGTTACAAGTTCCTGCCTGTCGACATATACAAGTCGGACGCAACGGCGTTTCTGCCCGAGGACGGGAAGATACGCGTCCCGTTCATGTGTCTTTCCGGCGTCGGTGCAGGCGCTGCCGAGAGCCTCGCGGAGGCGCGCGCCAGCTTCGGCGGGGAAGTGTTCTCGATAGAGGAACTCCGCGAAAGCGCGAAGGTGTCGAAGTCCGTCATAGATACTCTCAAAAGAAACGGCGTCCTCGACAAAATAGACGAGTCGAACCAGCTTTCAATGTTCTGACGCGCGGACACAAAAAATGCGGGGGCACTTAATGAACGAGCGCCCCCGAATGATAAGACACACAATTTTTTTTAAAAGAATGGTAAGCGTATGAAAGAAAAAATGATCGATTTTTTACTCGCAAATGCAAATCCGTCGATTCGGTACCGTGTCAGGACGGAGGTCATGCATGAGAAAGTCCCTGCCGCCGAAAAAGATGAATTGCAGGCAAAAATTTTGGAAGAGCCGATCATAAAATCTATCATTGCTTGCCAAAAGGAAAATGGTTGGCTCGGCAACGGCTTCCACGGACCGAACAAAAACGCGGGTCCCTTTGAAAATCAAGAGGTAGGAACAAAATATTTAGGCGAAAAACTTGTTTATAAGGACACGCCTGTCTTGAAAAGGGCCATGGAGGCATTTGTAACGACAGAGCTTACAGACCTTTGCTATCGCACAAAGGGTAAATATTTTGACGAGTTCCGCTATGCCGCAAACGGTCAGAATATCATCCGCTGCGCCTGCATTGCCCGCGCCGGTTACGATGACGTGATAGATATAAAACCGCAGATACAGTTGGCGCTTGACTCGTTCAGGCGCGTGCTTGAGGTGGATTCCGCGCTTGACATAACGAGAGTGAGAAAGAGCGGCGGGAAGGAGAAGCGCGTATTTAACGATTATGAAAAATGGCCCTGCTACTATCATTTCGATATCCTCGCGCACACAAATTCATGGAAAACAGAAGAAAATATTCGGATGCTCGCCGAATCTTTCAGAAAACTGATGCGGACAGACCGCCCCGAAAAGCAGGTCGGCGGAGATTCTTGGGTCGGCTATGTGCTTGGAACGATCGGCTGTTTAAAAGAAGGGTATCAGCTTGGTTATGAAGAAAACGGGGTACACTATACGTATTTTGACAGAGTGGAATGGTTATGTCGGTGCGGGCTTTCGCCTTATCTTGAACAACTTCAAAGGGAAGCGGAGCTTCTTTTGAGCTTCGTTGACGACGAAGGGATCTGCAAAGCGCCGATTGCGGAGAATCAATTGAAAGGCTTCAGCACATATGGAGGACAGCAGCTCGAGGTCGATTGGAAAACAGAGACGCGAAAATTCTGCGACATCACATTCCGAGCGCTTTTGATTTTGCATTATTCGCAGGAGACTATATAAAAAGAGGTTGTTTTTCGCGATTTGCGGAGGTTTAAGAGCATGAGAGCACCTTTTCAGATATTGGCAATTCCTTTCAGAAAAATTGCGCCGGCAGAGCCGCAGTTTTGCGTTTTTCATCGCTCGGATTTGGACCAGTGGCAGTTTATTGCAGGCGGCGGTGAAGATGATGAAACGCCGACAGAGGCGGCGGTCAGAGAAATTTCAGAAGAAACGGGAATTAAAACAAACAGTATTATAAAGCTGACATCCATGGCTTATGTTCCTGCGAATGTTATTTCGGAACGGCATCGGAAATATTGGCCAAAGAATACTTATGTACTTCCCGAATATCACTTCTCTTTTGAATGTGTTCGCGACATAAAGTTATCGGATGAACACACCGGTTGCGAATGGCTGAGTTTTGATGACGCTATGTCGCGCCTGACTTGGGATTCAAATAAAACAGCATTGTATGAATTACACTGCCGTCTGCTTGAAGAAGGCTAAACCGATAAAGAAGGTTTTTGCTTGTATCAAAACCGGCAGGAACATAGATCCACCAAAGCAAAACGGAGGTATTTTATGAATATACTTATAATCGACGCGCAGGGGGGCGGGGTCGGAAGGCAGCTTGTCGCCGCGGCTAAGGAGGCGGCGCCGGGAGCGCGCGTTACCGCTGTCGGCACGAATACGTCCGCGACCGCCGCTATGCTTAAGGCGGGGGCGGACAGTGCCGCGACGGGAGAGAATGCAGTCGTTGTCGCTTGTCGCAGCGCCGACGTAATAATGGGCCCGCTCGGAGTTGCTATACCTGACTCGCTGCTCGGAGAGGTCACACCCGCGATGGCGTCCGCCGTCGGCGGGAGCCGCGCCGTGCGCATACTTATTCCGTTTTCGGGCTGCGACAACATTGTCGTTGGCGTGGGAGAAGCTTCGATGGGAAAACTCATCGAGCTTGCAAAAGATGAGCTTTTAAAGCTCGTCAGGGCTTGACAACAGGCGGAATACGGTGTAAAATATAAAAAAAGCGGCAAGAATGCCGCACGGAACGGCGCATCAGCGCCGCCGACGTGCAGAAGCACGGTAAAAAAATAAAAACGGCACTTAGATGTGCGCCATGAAGGCGCGCACGCGCGGTAAGCGCGGGCGCGCTTTTTTGCTTCTAAGGGAGGAAAAATAATGAAAAGTGTAAAAAAGCTGACTTTTTCTGCGATGTTTCTTGCGATAGCGTACGTTCTGCCGTATCTTACGGCGAACAATCAGCAGCTTGGGACAATGCTGTGCCCGATGCACATCCCCGTCATGCTCTGCGGATTTGTGTGCGGGTGGCAATGGGGCCTTGTAGTCGGCGCCGCGGCGCCTATTCTGCGCTCACTCATAGTGGGGATGCCGACCTTGTTCCCGTCTGCAATCGGAATGGCGTTTGAGCTCGCGACATACGGGCTCGTGTCCGGGCTCCTTTACAAGTTCCTGCCCAAAAAGCTGCCGTACATATATCTCGACCTCATTGTTGCAATGGTTACGGGACGCCTCGTCTGGGGCGCGGCAAGGCTCATTATGGCGGGCGTCACTTCCGGCTCTTTCGGATTTGCGGCGTTCTTGTCGGGCGCCGTCACCTCCGTGATTCCCGCAATCGTGATACAGCTTGCGCTTGTGCCGCCCGTCATATACGCGCTGACGCGCGCGGGCCTCGTGCTGAATATAGACTCACGCGATATTAAAAAAGAGCCTGCGGGCGCATGAAAACAATAATGCCGCCGCACAATTTCTGATTTGTGCGGCGGCTTAAAATTCGCTCATGTGCTCGCTGAAAAAACGGGCGTATGTCCGCATGCCGTCAAGCTCTGTCCATTTTGCTGCGGAGACGTGTTCCGCGTCAAGGTCGTAGACGAGCGCGCCGTTTATGGCGGCGAAAAACGGTGAATGTGTCGCTATGACGAACTGGCAGTCAAAGCCCCTCGCGGAGCTTTCGATATAACGCGAAAGATCGAGCTGCCGCCTTGGCGAGAGGCTGTTTTCCGGCTCGTCTATGAGATAAAGGGCGGGGGAGGCCATTCTGTCAATAAAATACCGGAACGCCTCCTGCCCGTTTGATTTGCCGCGCGACTCAAGCTCTCCGAGCTCTCCAGCAATAAAGCGGGAGGGCGTTTTTCTGTTTGCGGCGTTTTTTCGTCTGAACCGAGCCTCGTCTTCACTTGAGAGCGAACGGAGCGTGACGTTTTGCTCACGGTAACGCAGCGCGAAATATTCTTCCGAAAGCTCGTCTCGCCGTTTGCCTATGCCGTCATTTTTCCGGCGGCGGGACAGAAACGCGTCAAAAACATCGTCGCTCGTGATAACGGCGGAGCCCGAGGGCAGCTTTTTTCCGTAAGTGAGATTTGCGCCGCACATCGAAACGTAAGAGGCGAAATGGTGCGTTTTGTTGAACTTCGAGACGCGCTCGAGCCCGAGCGCCTCGGCAATTACGTTCAAAAGCGTCGATTTGCCCGAACCGTTGCTCCCGCATAAAACGGTTATGTTTGAAAAGCGCAGCTTTCCCGTCACCCGCGCCCCGAAAATGCCGAAGGGATAAACGTTGTCGGGGTCGTAGTCCGTCATGTTCATGTGCGGGTTGCCGGTGTCAAGAATGTATCCTGCCTCGTCTTCCTCAGTCGGAAGGGTGAGGCTGTCGAGGTATTGCAGCATGCCGTAACCTTACGAGCGGCGGGGGAGCCTTCCTATGACGCGGCCTCGGCATATGACGGAGGCAAAGCCGTCAAGCGGGATATCGTCGTATTTCGGATTGAGGGAAATGAGACGGTCGCCGCCGAAGCGCTTGAAGTAGCCCTCCTGCGTCGTCCCGTCCGTGCAGACGAATATCCCGAGCTCGCCCTCCTCGACGGACGTCTGCTCGTGCACGAGTATGATGTCCCCGTCGATATAGCGGGGCTCCATGCTGTCGCCGCTGACGCGGAGCGCGAAGTCCGCGCCTTTTGCCTCTCCGCCCGAAGTTATCGTTATGAAATCGGAGCTGCTGCCGTCGAGCAGCGCGCCGCGGCCGGCGGAGGCGGGGAGGTCGTAGATCGGAATGGAGATTGCTTCGAACGCGCCGTTCCTTCCCGCGAATCTGTCAGCGGAGAAAGAATATCTGCCGGACGTGAGAATTTTTGACTTGGCGGGGACGCGGACGTCAGCCTGCGCGGCGGCATCGACGACGCGCTCGTATTCCATGTCGAGTACGGCGCGGACGAGCTTTTTCCCGTGTGCGTCGAGTTTGCGGAGTCTGTAAAGATGTGACGCCTCCTCGCGGCTCGGTCGGACGCCGCTGTCCTCTCCGAACGCGATGTAGTCGAGGGAAATATCAAATACGTCCGCAAACGCCGTCAGCGTTGAGAGCTTCGGGTCGTCGGAGACGCCGGAAAGTATTTTGTTAAGCGTGCCGAGCGGTATGCCTGAGACGGCGGACAGCTCCTCGTTAGTCATGCCGGAAGCGCGTTTTTTCTGCTTTATTCTTGTGAGCCACGTTTCGTTCATTTCGGTATCGTGACGCTCCTTATGATATGAATAAATGTGTGCCTACGCTTACATTATATCACAGCAGCCGAACGATGTAAACCCCTTTTTGGAAAAATAATTTCAAAAAAATTATAAAAATCGGTTGACAAATACCGAAAACGGTGATATGATAAAGAAAAACAAAACCTAAAACGGTAAAAATATTAAGAGGGTGCAATGAATAACACGGGAAGCCTGCACGGCATGAGAGGATACGGTTCGTCGGGATACGGCAGCGCAGGGGCGCTCGGATACAATAGAGGAAGAAGGCGTGAGGCAAAGAAAGCTCCGGCATGGCTCGTCGCTGTCTGCCGCTTTATCCTCCGGCTGACAAGTGAAGAAACGATGGAAACGGTCCGTCCCGCGTTTGCGATAGCGGCGGTCACGGCTGTAGCCGTTATTGCCGGCGCCATTGGAAACGGCTCGATTCCGCTCTTACAGGGCGGCATCATATGCGGCTGCCTTTCTGCTCTGGCGCTTGCCGCCGCGAGAGACTGAAACAGGCGATTTATTGTAAAGACGACGCGGTAAAAAGATAATTTTTTGCGCGATGTGACCACAGCGGCGTTGACAAGACGAAAATAATGTGGTAGAATGTAAATAATAAGACTACCATATTATTCGGAGGAAAATTACTATGGTAAAAAGAATACTCGCTTTTCTTATCGTCGCCGTTATGATCACATCGCTCATAGCATGCGATAATTCAAAAAAGCCAGGTCCCGGAGGCAACACGCCCGCAGGCAACGAGTCGAGCGAGAACAAGCCCGACGATACGGGTAAAAATCCAGAGACTGAAAAGAAGGATGAAGAGACAAAGGCTCCCGATAAGGTGTATCAGCCGAATGCCGACTGCAAATTCATCGGCAAGGTAGGCGTCGGCGCCGTCGGCGGCACGGTCTATTTTGATGACATCAAGGTCAACGACCGCGGTCCGTCCAATATGGAGCTTATTCCGACGAACGGCTTTGAGGGCGAACCTGAAGTTCCCGCATTTACGGGTCTTGCATCTGCGGACGCCGTGACGCCCGAGATAGTCGCAGACCCGCTTAAGCCCGAAAAGAACAAGGCTCTATCGGTTGCGGACGGCACCGTACTTATCACAGGCGACAAGATCTGGAACTACTATCAGTACGGCATGAAGGTGCTTCTCGCCGATGAGAACGCTCAGGCCGATATCTACTTCGCCGTGACTGACGATAAGAACTATTTTGTTCTTTCTCTCGGCGAGCAGGGCAACACGAAGGCTACCTGCTACAAGGTGACAGACGGCAAGAAGGAGAACGCGCAGTTCACCGTTCCGCTTACGCTCGACCTCAAAAAATGGACGACGATCGGTGTCAACATCAATGTTGATACGATAACGATATTCGTTGCCGGCAACACGATACTCGATCTCTACAACCCCGAGATGGTCAATGATTACTATGACTACAACGGAACGGTCATCCCGGCGTCCATAGCACAGGCGGGTCTCGGCGCACCTGCGGAGAACGCTCAGTTCTATGAAGTTAAGCCCGAACAGGTCATCCACGACGGTAAGGGGACGTGGGGCGACAACGCGGCGAATGTTGCGACGAACGCTTTCGATATGGACAGAGCTACGTTCTACGACTGCGACGAAAAACTCGATACGCCTCTTGCCACCAAGGTGAACAGCGTCAACGTCGGCATCCCCGGTGACGGCTCGTTTGCAACGGGCTATGTCGGAGTCAAGTTCGACGCTCCCACAAAGGTTTCGCATTTCCGTTACTGCGCTCGTTCCGCTAACCTTGACCGTATGGCAGGCGGTATACTCCAGGGCTCCAATGACGGCGAGAACTGGACCGACCTCTACACGATCCCGACAGACACGGTCTGCGTTGCCGACAAGTTCTACACTGTCACACTCGAAGAGGAAGCGGAGTTCACTTACTACCGTTATGTCGGCGCTACCGAAAAGTACTGCAACATCAGCGAGCTTGAGCTCTGGTATGCTGCGAAATAATCGGACGGCGATTTCAGTATAGGTCATATATAAAATCATTACGCCGGCGGGCAACTCCCGCCGGCGTGCTTTTTTCTAAGGTGTGCAGTTAATAAAAAAATAAATGCGGCGATTTTAAAGTCGACCCACCGTCTCATGAAAAAAGCAAGGACCCGCGCCGCCGTAGCGGTGCGGGTCGGTTTATGTGCGTTTTTGTGCGCTGATATTTGCAGCGTGCGCAGGTTTTATCCTTTTGTTCTTCGGGGCGGGGAAAAATCCTCTTTTTATCCGGCGGCGTCAGTCACGGGCGTCGAAGGCTTTGTATTTGACAGATACTCTGATTTTATATACGCCACAGCGCCGTTATATGAGACCTGATACCAGCCGTTGTCGGTCTCGCCCGTGACGCTCACTTCGGTCCCCATCGGTATAAGCTCTATGCTCTTGGAGTTTGTCGTGTAGCTCTCGCGGACGTTGACGTTGGACGACGCGTACATCGTCTTTGCGGCTGTGTATGTCGTTATCGATACCTTTGTCTTGTCCGCGTCGTCTGTGAGAAGATCGGAGCGGATGTATGCGGTGTGGTTGTTGAATTTGACCTGATACCAGCCGTTGTCGGTCTCACCTGTCACCGTGACCTCTTCGCTTTTGTAGAACATCCCGAGGATAACACTCGTCGTTGAATAGCTCTCGCGCGCGTTCACGTTTGAGGTGGCGTACATCTTTCTCGGCGTGTCGTATACAGTCACGTTGACGGAAGGCTCAGTCACGGGCGGTTGCGTCACGGGCGGAGCTGTCGTCTCCGGTGCGCCCGTGTCGCCGGTTTCGGGCGCTTTTCCCGTCGTCTCGGGCGGCTCCGTGGCCGTCGGCGGCTCCGTTTTTTCGTCCGTCTGCTCGGCGGTGGATTTTTTTCCGTCTCCCGTGTCGGGGTCGCGCGTAAGCTGAAGTATCAATGCTATCGAGCCTGCGATAAGCGCGACGGAAAGGATGATGATAAGGGTGTAGATTACGGTTCGTTCAACGTTCGGACGGTCCATACGGTTCTCCTTTATCTTTGGTTCTTTATATTGATTATTGCCTTAAAAAATTCGGAATTTCAGCTTTGACCGAAGACCGCCGCGTCAGCCTCTGCGAGCGACGGAAAGATCAGATCGGGGCGGCAATCCGGCTCGGCAGACGAGGCGTCCTCCTTTGTCGTCTCGCCCGTCAGGACAAGGCAGGAGAGTATCCCGCTCTTTCTTCCGAGGGCAATGTCGGTATAAAGCCTGTCGCCGAATACACAGCATTCGTCGGGCATAAGGTGCGTTACCTCAAGTATCATGTCGACCGTCTCCGCGCCGGGCTTTCCGAAAAACCTCGGGACAACCCCGGTCGCCGCGGTGAGCGCCGCCGCGATGGCGCCGCTGTCGGGGATAAAGCCGTCCTCGGTAGGGCACACGCGGTCGGGATGAGTGCATATATACTCGGCGCCGAGGCGTATCAGCCTTGCCGCATGCGTCAGTCTTTCGTATGTGAGCTCGGTGTCGAAGCTCGAAACGACGATGTCGGCGCGTTCGCCGTCCGTGATATTGTCGTCAGTCAAAAGGCGGATGCCTCTCGCGCGCCAGTCGCGGCGGAGCTCACCCGTGCCGAGCAGATATACAGACGCGCCGGGTCTGTGACGAAGGATGAATTCTGCCGTAACGTCGCCGGCTGTCATTATCTCCTCGCGCCTCGGCTCAAAGCCGAGCGCCGACAGCTTCGTGAAATAGAACTGAGAGCTGTGCGAGGCGTTGTTTGTGAAGAAGAGCACCCGTCTGCCCGAGCGGCGAAGCCTGTCTATGAACCTTACGGCGAAGTCAAACGCCTTGCCGCCGATATAAACAGTCCCGTCGAGGTCAAAGATAAAAAGTTTTTTCGTTCCGAGGTTGTCCATGCAGACGCTTTTGCCTCACTTCTTTCTGAATATGATATAAGTATACCACTGTCTTGCTTTTTTTTCAACTGTATGTTATCATAAAGAAGACCTTTTTGGTTACAGGGAGTTAACATGAGAGCAATTATAGGGATCGACGTCGGCGGCAGCACAACTAAGATCGTGGGCTTCCGCGATGCCGAAAACATGAACGAAGAAACAATAATAAAGCCGCTGTTCGTCCGCGCGACGGACCCTCTGACATCGCTTTACGGAGCGTTCGGCAAATTCACGGACGAAAACGGACTTACGCTTTCGGACATAGAATGCGTCATGGTGACGGGGGTAGGCTCGTCCTTTCTCGAAAAGCCGATATATTCGCTGCCGTGCATGCATTCGGGCGAATTTGAATGCATAGGTCTCGGCGGGCTCTATCTTTCGGGTCTTGACCGCGCCGTCGTCGCAAGCCTCGGCACGGGCACGGCGCTAGTATATTCCGAGCGCGGACATGCGCCGCAGTATCTCGGCGGCACGGGCGTGGGCGGCGGTACGCTTCTCGGCCTTTCAAAAAAGCTGCTCGGGACCGACAGCATCGAGGACATAGAGGCGCTCGCAAAAGAGGGAAACATCGAGAACATAGACCTTTTCGTCGGAGACATGACGCGAAAGGATCTTGCCGGCGTTTCGTCAAGACTGACGGCGTCGAATTTCGGCAAGCTCAGCAGCTTTGCGACGAACGGCGATATCGCGCTCGGTCTTTTCAATATGGTATATGAAACCGTCGCGATGATGGCGATATTCGCGTCGCGCAGCTTCGGCGTTTCCGATATCGTGCTCACCGGCAACCTCACAAAGGCTGCTCCCGCGCGCTCTATTTTCAAGGCGCTGTCAGATTATTTCGACATAAACTTCATGATACCGGAGCATTCGCGCTTCGCGACTGTCATAGGCGCGGCGCTCTCGTATAAGGATGCCTGCCGTGGCTGACGCGCCGAAGCTTATAATCCCGAGGCAGCATATAAGGGAGTACAATTCAAAGACCGCCGAGCTCGTCTCGCTTTACCTCAACCTCTCGCCCGACGCCGTAAAGCCGGAGACCGTCATCGAGCTTTCGGAAGAATGCGGCTTCAGCCGCGAGCGCGCTTTTGCGGAGATCCTTGCCGTTATCTGCGGGCTCGACGCGGCGGGAGCCGACAAGGCGCTTTTCAGGAATTATTTCATCCCTATGGTGCATGAGCTCGACACCGCGGAGTTTGAGGCGGACGCATACTATAAAAATATAAAGATAAAAGAAAAAAAGCTCGGAAAATGGGAGCTTTCAAACGGATGTCTTTCGCCGTGCGAGGCGTTTGTTTGCCGCGATTTTGTCGTTACCGAAAGGGGCGAGCTCATACCGCAGCTTGGATTTTTCATGAAGAGCTTTTCATATCCCGCCGTACTCGAAGGCGGCAGGGAATGGATGACGCTCATGCCGAACGAGACCGTGACGACGCTGCCCGCCGTCAGGCGCGCACACGGGCGCGTGCTTACATACGGACTCGGTCTCGGGTACTTCGCTTATATGTGTTCCGAAAAGGAAAACGTCGCCTCAGTGACTGTCGTCGAGCGGTCGGAAGAAGCGGCGGAGCTGTTCCGCACCGTGATACTCCCGCAGTTTTCACATCCGGAAAAGGTGGAGCTCATTATAGGCGACGCCGTGGAGTTTGCGGAGAGGCGCGCGCCCGCCGGGGGGTTTGATTTCATCTTTGCCGACATTTGGCACGATGTCGGAGACGGGCGCGGTCTTTACCGCAAATTTAAGTCGCTCGAAGATGCGTACCCGCCGTCGACGGAGTTCTCGTATTGGCTCGAGGACACTATTCTTTGTTACGAGAGAGAAGAGCTTTGGGCTCACGGCTGATGTGAGCCGCGAGCGCATTCATCACGCGCTCCGCGTCGCCGGACGGGACCGTCACCGTAAGCTCTATCTCGGACACCTCGGCAGATGAGGCAAAGCTCCCGCAGTCGAGAATGACGCGGAGCAGCATCGGAAGCGCGCCGCGCATTCCGTATCCGAGAATACTGACGGGAACGAAGCCTGGCACGTCCTTTTGACGCGCCGGGCGTATCAGCACGGCGTCTATAATATATTTCTCGCTTTTCATTTCATTTTGGAGTGCCTGTTTTTTGCTCAGTCCTAAAAATTCATACCGCCCCGGTTTTTGCCGGGGCGGTCGCAGTTTTCCGATATCGTACCGCTGACGCCCGGCGACAGCGGCGGGGGAGCTCCGGCCTTTGTCGGCAGGAACACCTGCTTTTATATTATGCGGTAAACGGATATCTGTGAATTTTCCTTTGTGAGGCGTTCGACATCGCCGTGCCTGCACGGCGGGAGGATAAACGCGGTCGTGTCGCCGCCCGTGACGCAGAATTCGGGCTCGGAGAACTTTGTGACTTCGGCGGAAAAAACGGTCGGGACGGTGACGAAGTGGCGGCAGACGTGCTCTGTGTAGGGGAGAAGCAGGTCATCCCCGTCCTTTTTGAACGGGCGGCAGCGGCGCGCCGTGCCTGACGCGACGGCAACGATGTCGGCGATAATGCTGCCGGCGGTCGGATATTTTCCGGCGCCCTGCCCGAAGAACATAAGCGTCCCGGAGCGCGAGCAGTCGAGAAGGATGCCGTTGTAGACGTCGGAGATGTATGCGAGAGGCGAGGAATGCGGAACGAAGCAGGGCGCGGCGAATATGTCGACCATACCGTCCTCGGTCGGGGCGGCGTGAGCGATGAGCTTTATCGTGCCGCCGAACTCGGACGCAAGCGATATTGTGTCGGGTGTGACGCCGCGTATAGACTCGGCGCGCACGCGCGACGGGTCATGCAGCTTGCCCGATGCGAGCGCTGCGAGGATCGTTATCTTTCTCTGCGAGTCTATTGCGTCGACGTCCGCGGACGGGTCGCGCTCTGCGTACCCCAGGCGCTGCGCTTCCGCGAGCGCGTCCTCAAACGGGACGCCCTCGGACACTTTTGTAAGAATATAGTTCGTTGTTCCGTTCACGATGCCGTTTACGGCGTTGATCTGTTCTGACGCAAGGGAGTCCGTTATCGGACGGATGAGGGGGATGCCGCCGCCGACCGAAGCCTCAAAGAGATAGAAAACGCCGTGCGCCTCCGCCTCCGCGAGAAACTCGTCTCCGAAATTGGATACGACCTCCTTGTTTGAGGTGACGACGTGCTTCCCGGCGCAAAGCGCCGCCAGGGTGTATTCGCGCGCCGGATGGGAGCCGCCCATAGTCTCGGCGACAAGCTCGACCTCCGGGTCGTTTATGATGGTATCTATCGAATGGACGACCTTGTTCTCGAGCGGATGACCGGGAAAATCCCTCAGGTCGAGGATGTACTTTATATCGACGGGCTGACCGCTTGCCGCGGTTATTTCGGCTTTGTCGCGGATGAGCTCGTCCGCGACGCCCCCGCCTATATTTCCCATCCCGAGTATGGCTATTTTCATCTTTCTGCTCCTTTTTCGTCGAGGTATTTGCTTAATAATGAATATAATGTTTTGTCCGGCTCAAAGGAAATGACGGCAAGCCCGCCGTCCGCCTCGAGCACGATGCGGCAGTATTCCGCGGGGCACATCGTCGCCCGGAAATCATACCGCGACGCGGCGCCGTATCCCGACACCTCCGCCTTGTGCGGGTCCTTGTGAGTGCAGGGGATAAGAGCCTTTATCCCGCAGAGATCTGCCTTTGCAAGCGTTGTTTTGCGCTTGCCCTGAATGCGGTATACGACAAGCGAGACGCCCGTCACCTCTCCGCTGTTTTTGTTTTCCGACGGTATCACTCCGTAGACGTAATAAACCCATGTGTAGCGCTGGTTTATATAGATGCCCGCAACGAGGCAGACGAGCGCGAGAAACTGGAGTATCGGGACGAACCTGACGCCTTTGACAAAGATGGGGTAGAGGTAAAGAAAAGCGGCGGAAATATAGCAGACGACGGAAAAGACGATGTCAGTTTTGTTTGTCCGCGCCGCCCTGTGCGTGTAGTCAAATTCCGAGTCGCTCATGACAGCCCTTTCTTTTCACTGCCGGAGAGGGAATATTCCTCACGGCTGCGCTCCGTGCTGTATACCCTCATCCTGCCGAGCACCGTCGAATAGTCGGGCGTGCCGCCGTAGGAGGGATATATCTCAAGATAGTAGTCGACGTTGTCCTCGGGCAGCCCATCAAACGTCAGCTTGTGGTATACATAAAGAATGCGCGTCAGCCGTTCCGCGTCGTTTGGGGTGTATGTGCGCCCCTCGTCGTCTGTCAGGCGGAAGGCGAAGAAATCGCCGTTTCTCATCTCGCCCTCGGAATATGTGACGGTCGAGGCGACCTGACGCTTTATTACCTCGGCGGATAAGGATGGTACTCCGAACCGCCCCGCCTCGAAGAGAGCTTCAGCGAGCATGTTCCCTTCGGGTGTGCCTGTGATGGCTGTGTCCGCGGTGCGTACATTATATCTGACGGATACCTGAAGCTCGCCTGCCGACGGGCAGAAGAAGAGCCCCGTCGCGTAATAGACGCCGTCCTGAGTATACATATCGTATACGGACTGCGTGTATATTTCAAGCTCGTCGCCCTTTTCGGCATACGCGGCGCGCAGCGCGTCCGTCAGTTTAAGGTTTTTTACTGCCTTCGGGTCCTCCGCCATGCAGACGCGGAATATGATGGCGCAGTTCACGAGAAGGATCATGATATAGAAGATTATGCGGACCACGGTGCCGGCTCGGGACGGATGATGTTCTTCAGTTACTTCGTATTCCTCGAAGTCGTCTATAAAGCGCTTTTTTTCCGCCATGACAGCAGGACCTTTGCAAAAATTCAGTATACAAAGACAGTATACCACAAACCGCAGACTAAAATCAAGTGTGTAAAGCAAAGAGAGCGAAAAAAGGCGAAAAAAGCGGTTTTGGGTGCGCGGACGGCGCCTGCCGCGTGTTGACACGCCGCCGCATCTGTGATATAATCTATTGAAAATTACTGAAAAAATCAGCCTTGATTGGGGGTCATAAAGGAACATGGGCAACGAAAAAAAAATGGTGTCCGCCGTAACTTCGATGGAGGAGGACTTTGCCCGCTGGTACACGGACATATGCATGAAGGCGGAGCTCATCGACTATTCGAGCGTCCGCGGCTGCATGATAATCCGTCCTTACGGTTACGCCATTTGGGAAAACATACAGAAGATACTCGACGCGAAATTCAAGGCGACGGGGCACGAGAATGTCTATATGCCGATGTTCATACCCGAGTCGCTACTTCAGAAGGAAAAGGACCACGTCGAGGGCTTCGCACCTGAGGTCGCGTGGGTGACGCACGGCGGCTCCGAGCCGCTTGCAGAAAGGCTTTGCGTGCGCCCGACGTCCGAGACGCTCTTTTGCGAGCATTATGCAAATATAATCAAGAGCTACCGCGACCTGCCGAAGCTCTATAATCAGTGGTGCTCCGTCGTCAGATGGGAAAAGACGACGCGCCCGTTCCTGCGCAGCCGCGAATTTTTGTGGCAGGAGGGGCACACGATGCACGCGACGCCCGAGGAGGCGATAGCGGAGACGGAGCGGATGCTCAGCATCTACGCGGACTTCCACGAGCATGATCTTGCGATCCCCGTCGTCAGAGGCAGAAAGACGGACAGTGACAAGTTCGCGGGTGCCGAGGCGACGTACGCCATAGAGGCGCTGATGCACGACGGAAAGTCGCTTCAGGCGGGCACGTCGCACTATTTCGGCGACGGCTTTGCGCGCGCGTTCGATATAAAGTACACTGACAGGGAGAACAAGCTCGTCTATCCGTATCAGACATCGTGGGGCGTGACGACGCGTATGATAGGCGGCATCATCATGACGCACGGGGACGACAACGGACTTGTACTGCCGCCCGCGGTAGCGCCCGTGCAGGCGGTCATCGTGCCTGTCGCGCAGCATAAGGAAGGCGTACTTGAGGCGGCGGAGGCTCTGCGTGCAAGGCTTGCGGACACCGTCCGCGTCAAGCTCGACGACAGCGAGAATTCGCCCGGCTGGAAATATGCCGAGTACGAGATGAAGGGCGTCCCGGTTAGGATCGAGCTCGGACCGCGCGATATCGAGGCGGGGCAGTGCGTCATTGTGACGCGTCACAACAGAGAAAAGACGACGGTTTCACTCGAAAATATCGAGACCGCCGTCAAGGATAAGCTCGAGGAGGTCCGTGCGGGACTTTACGCCCGCGCGCTCGCGAACCGCGAGGCGAGGACATTTGCCTGCACGACGCTCGATGAGGTCAAGGCGATCCGCGCCGAAAAGGGAGACGGCTTCTTCAAGCTGATGTGGTGCGGCGACCCCGAATGTGAAGAAAAAATAAAGGAAGAGACGGGCGTCACATCACGCTGCATTCCGTTTGAACAGGAGTATCACTCCGACAAATGCGTATGCTGCGGCAAACCCGCCCGTCATATGGTATACTTCGCCGTCGCATATTGATGACGGCAAAGAAAGATGAAGGTTTTTTCTACATCAGTTAAGGAAAAGCTGCTCAAGCTCGATTTTGTGATCCTTTTCTGTGCCGCAGGCATGACGGCGCTGTCCGTCCTGACGCTGTACGGTATCAAGGATCAGTATGCGGGCGGGTCGAGGATGTTTCTTATCCAGACGGCGTCGGCGCTGCTCGGCCTTGTCTGCGTCGTCATAATGTCGCTTTTCGATTACGACGCAATAATATCGCGGCTGTGGATACCGATAATGCTCGTGTCAGTGGCTCTGCTCATGCTCGTAAAGCTGATAGGCACGAACCCGATGCACGACCCGAGCCAGCCGCGGCTGTGGATAGATCTCGGCGTTATTTACTGGCAGCCGTCCGAAACGGTCAAGCTGCTGTTCATAATGTCGCTCGCGAAGCACATCGACATTGTGAAGGAAAAGGTCAATCACCCGAAGAGCATAATTTCCGTCGGGCTCCATGCGCTCATCATCATCGGCATGGTGATATTTATCGACGACTTAGGCTCGGCGCTTGTGTTCATGTGCATATTCGCCGCGATGTTTTATTCCGCAGGGCTGTCTCTTTGGTACTTTGTCGGGGCGATAGGCGCTGCTGTCATCGCGATGCCTTATATTTGGCCGCACCTCGGCGCATATCAGCAGGAGAGGATCCTCGTCGGCTTCGACCCGATGATAGACCCATCCGGAAAGGGATATCAGCCTCTGATGAGCCGCGCCGCGATATCTGCGGGCGGCTTTTGGGGAGCGGGTATCAACGGCGGCAGCGAATATCTGAAAATACCTGTCGCGACGACGGACTTTTTCTTCTCGATAACGGCGGAGAAGTTCGGATTTTTCGGCGCGCTCGTATATCTTACGCTGATGACGGTCCTCATCGTACGCGTGATCTTCGTCGCGCGCTCCTCGCGCAAGGATACGGGGACATTCATGTGCGCGGGAGTCGTCGCAATAATGATAGCGCAGACGACGGAGAACATGGGCATGTGTCTTGCGATGCTGCCCGTCGTCGGGATAACGATGCCGTTCATGAGCTACGGCGGCTCCTCGATGCTTAACACATGGCTGCTTTTAGGGCTCGTCGAGAGCGTCAGGCTGCACAACACGAAATACTATTTCGAGCGGGAAAAGGCGTAGGAAAAGGCGTTTCCGCGCCGGCTTCCGGGGCACTTGATAAAAACCGTAGAAACGACAAAAGAGAAGGATGGTATTGCCGCATGACATAAGTCATCGGTCATACCATCCTTATTTATTCGGTAAGGCTGTTTTCGGACATCGGAAACGTTTTTTCAGCAAAACAGCGTGCAGCCCATGCGGCGGAAGTGCTCGATAAGCTCGTAAAGCTCGTCCGTCGGAATGTCGAGCTCCTTCGAAAGGCAGTCTATGCACAGGCATTCGACGGCGCCGCGGTTCACCATTTTCTTATATATCCCGACTTCGTCGTTTGAAAGCCGCTTCCCGCATTTTTTGCAGGCGTTTTTTAATTCCGAGCCTTGCATCTCGTTCACATGCGGATCACATGCGGACGAGGCGCGCGCGGTAAACGCGTATCTCGTGCGGCTCGAGTCCGTGAACGTTGAAGTAATCGCAGTACGGGCCCGAGACCTCGCCCGTGAATATGTCGCGGAGCTCAAAGCCGAAGCCCGCGCGGGAAGAGAGACCTATGTCGAAAAGCTCGCAGGAAAGTCCCGCGCGATGGTCGGAATAATTGACGAACGCAAACGCGTATTCGCCGCCCGCGAGGTGCTTGAACATTCCGACGACGTTCGACTCGCTGTTTCCATAGAAGAACATGGGCGGACGCGCGTCCTCGTCTTGATCTATCGCGAGCAGCTCGCGGTTCGTGAGCAGGGAGAGCGTCTCGTCGCTCATGTGCCTGACGTCGCACCCTATCATGAGCGGCGACTGATAGAGGCACCAAAGCGCGAAGTGCGTGCGGTATTCGAGATCCGAGCAGCCTCCGCCGTGACCGCCGGCGACGTTGCCGTTGCCGTACATGCCGCAGATGAGCATATCCATGTCGTTATAGCAGCCGGGCGCGCTGTACGCTATCTTGTCCATCTGGCTGCGCGCGATATTCCTCACATGGTCAAACTTGTCGAAAATGTCTCCCGTCGAGCGGTACATGTCGGCGCCCGAGGAGCGTATCCATCTCTCGACGTTGTCGGAGCCCCAGTTGCAGGCGGAGAGAAGTATGTCGCGCCCCGTCGATTTGAGCGCCATCGACATCCTGTTGTAGAGGATGGGTCCGTCCTGGAGCCTCGGTTTGTTGCAGAAGTCGTATTTGAGATAGTCGACGCCCCATGACGCGAACGTCTCCGCGTCCTCGAATTCGTGCTCGAAGC
The DNA here is from genome assembly GCA_947628165.1 of uncultured Clostridia bacterium. GTDB lineage: Bacteria > Bacillota > Clostridia > Oscillospirales > CAG-272 > DTU064. Next base: position 24,865 of record CANQYV010000026.1, read on the forward strand.
TGCCGGGGTAGCCGGCGCACGTCTTTGTCCCCGCGTCGGAGTACATGCCGAATTTAAGCCCGAGCGAATGGATATAATCGGAGAGGGCCTTTATCCCGGACGGGAATTTTTTCGGGTCGGGGACTATTCTGCCGTCGGGTCCGCGGCGGCGAAGTGACCAGCAGTCGTCTATGACTATGTATTCGTATCCGGCGTCGCGCAGTCCCGTTGAGACTATCGCGTTCGCAGTCTCGCGGATGAGGTCTTCGTCGATGTTTTCGCCGAACGTGTTCCATGAGTTCCAGCCGAGAGGCGGTCTTTTTGCAAGCATTTTTCTTTACCGTACTTTTTTATTTTTTTGCGGGTGTGCCCCGCTTACGATATCAGTTTACCATATTTTTTTCCGCCGTGCAACCCCGTTTTTCGCGGAAGCACGGCGTGCCGCAGTCACAGTTCCGGCGGCGCTCCCGTCCTTGACAAAACGGCCCGCTCGTGATAAACTAAGAGGGCGGGGAAGTCCCGCAAAAAACCGACGCCATGTAAAAACGGAAGATGCGCCCGCGCCGTGCGGGACGGTCTATATCCGGTTTCAGGCGTTCGGTACGAAAACGGTGTGAATGAATGAATATTATTAAAATTATGATACCGAAAATAAATGTGGCATATGTCCACGCCGACGATTCTATGCGGCAGGGGCTCGAAAAGATGCGCAGTCACGGATATACGACGGTTCCCGTGATATCGAAGGAAGGCATCTGCGTCGGTACCGTGAGCGAGGGCGACTACCTTTGGTATATGGTGGAGAACGGGTTCCCCGATATGAGACGGCTTGAGGAAGTCGGCATTTCGGCGATAATCAACACGACGAGAAATCCCGCCGTGACGATAGATGTTTCGCCAATCGAGCTTTATTCAAGGATAACGGAGTGCACATTTGTCCCGATAACGGACGACAGGGGCTGCTTTGTCGGTATCGTGACGCGGCGCGCGGTGCTCTCGTATTTCCGCGACAAGCTCTCGGAGTACATTGCCGACGCCGATGTCGGCGACTGACGCGGCATTTTTCCGCGGCGGTATTGACATCATGAGATTCTGACAGACAGGAGGGAACGGATAAAAGGATGAAAAAGATCATAAGAGGCGCCGCGCTGCTTCTTTCAATACTTTTTTTCGTCTCGTCGTTCTGCGGCTGCGGCGACCGTGTCCGCGGCATTGACGGTATAGACTGGCTCGAATACGATGAGCTCATAGCCTCGGCAAAGTCCGAGCAGGACGCGGCAGTTCGCGAGCAGATGCTCCATCGGGCGGAGGATATGCTGATGGCGACCGAGTGCGTCACGCCTCTTTACAATTACAGCGACGCGTATCTTTCAAAGCCGGAGCTGACCGGCGTATATTCAACGCATTACGGCGCCAAGTACTTTATGTACGCAAACCCCGGTAAAACGACCGTCTCCGCATTTCTCGGAGAGCAGCCCGACAGCTTTGACCCCGCGCTTGCTTCGACCGCGTCTGCACTGACCGTTGTCGAGAATACTTTCACGGGGCTTTTTGCTCACGATGCGTCGGGGAACGTCGTTCCCGCGCTCGTGGAGAGTTACGATGTCTCCGAGGACGGTCTTATATACACGTTCCGGCTGAAGCCGGAGCTCCGCTGGTCGGACGGCAGCGTGCTCGGAGCGTCCGACTTTGTTTTCTCGTGGCGCCGAGTGTCCGAAACGTCGACGCACAGCCCGTATAAGTATCTGTTCGATATGATAGCTGTCGGTGAAGAGGACAAAAAGCTGATGGTGACCGCTGACGAGACCGACACCGTTCTCACGGTGCAGCTCCGCGAGCCGTGCAGATATTTTACCGAGCTCTGCGCGTTCCCGGCGTTTTATCCCGTAAACGAGGACTGCGTCGAATCTGCGGAAGGGTATATGGACATATACGAAAACGTCATTGACCCCGACGCGTGGACGGTAAGGGCAAATTACGTCGTTTCCGGCGCGTACACCTTTTCCGGCATCGCGGACGGAAAATATGTATTCAAGCAGAATCCGTATTTCTACAACGCTTCGGGAATGACAGTCGATACGTTCGAGGCTGCGTTCGGAAACGATCTCGATACGGCGTCTGCATATGAATCATACGTCGCGGGCGGGCTCGATTATCTCGGGACCGTTCCGCCGGATCTCCACGACACGCTTGCGTCGAGCGCGGATTACCATACCGACGGCGTAAACGGCGTATATTTTCTCGCACACAATTTCAACTGCTCGGCGTTTTCCGGCATGCACGCGGAGGACGCCGCGAGCCTGCGGCGCGCAATGTCGCTTTCGATAGACAGGGGATATATAATCGGCAGCGTTCTGCGGAACGGAGAGAAAGCAGCGACGTCCGTCGTTCCCGACGGCACGGCGGGCAACGGCGGCGTATTCAGGCGCAATTCGCCGGAGCACACATACCCGAACGCCGCCGAATGCGGGTATTTTTCCTCTGATTATGAAACAAACCTTGAAGAGGCGAAAAAGATAATAAAGGATCTCGGTCTCGACGCCGACGGAGACGGCGTTATAGACAACGGGCACCGCTTCGCCGTATCGTATCTCACGACCGACAGCGCCTCCGACATTGCCATAGCGCAGGCGGTCCAGCAGGATCTGGCGGAGCTCGGCGTAATGGTCAAGGTGAGCGCTCTGTCGGAAAAGGCGTTCAAATACGAGGCGAGCATCCATAATTACGATATTATCGCCCTCGGCACCGTTTCCCACTACGACGACGCTCTGAGTGTGCTCGAGTGCTGGACGACGGACGCGGCGGGAAACTACGCCCGTCTCGGAAGCGTCGTTATCAAGGAAAACGAGAACGCGTATTGATATCTTTATGTTTGACGAAACGAAAAACGCCGTCGAGATGACGGATTTATACACAAAGGACAGAATACGCATCGGCAGCCCACTGCCGCGTTCGGCGAAAACGCCCGACGGTATATGTCGGCTCATAACCCACCTATGCATATTCGACAGCGCCGGACGCATGCTGATACAAAAGAGGCAGCCGTGGAAAAAGAGGCTGCCGGGGCTGTGGGATGTCTCTGTGAGCGGAGCCGTCGTCTCGGGAGAGGGAAGCCGTGAGGCTGCCGTGCGCGAGGCGCGCGAGGAGATAGGACTTTCGTTTGCCACCGATGAGCTGACGTTTGCGCTGAGCGTATACGGGCGCGGGCGCATCGATGATCTGTATACCGTGACGCGCGACGTCGACGCAGGCGCGCTGACGCTCCTTTATGATGAGGTAGCGGCGGCAAAGACGGCGTCGAAAGATGAGATTTTTCAAATGATCTCGGACGGAGTTTTCGTTCCTTACAGGCGCGAGCTTCTTGATCTGATCTTCGTCATGAAGGACGGGGGCGGAGTTCTTTCCGAATAAAAAATGCCGTCTGCCGCAAACATACGCGACAGACGGCACGATTTTTTATCTTTCAAACCCAAAGAAGAAGAGGGCGAGCATCCCGGGTCCGACGTGAGAGCCAGTCATCGGCTCATGCGGGCATATGATAAGCTCTTTCGGCTCCGCCGTTTCGCGGACGCGGCGTGCGAGCTCTTCGGCGTCCTCGATGCAGTCGCCGTGCGAGATAAAGACGCGCTGGATCTCCGCATTTCGCACCTTTTCGGCATATTTTGCGACAATAGCGTCAATTGCGCGGCGGCGTCCGCGGAATTTGCCGATGTCGACGATCTGACCGTTTTCGTTTCCCCAAAGGAGCGGTTTTATGCCGAGCAGCGTTCCTATCGCTGCCATAGGTGTGTTTATTCTGCCTGTACGGCGAAGAAACATGAGGTCGTCGACGGTGAAATACTGGCATAGATGATCGACGGCGTATTCGAGCCTGTCTGCCGCCTCATCTGTCGTGAGCCCTTCGCGCCTGAGATCGGCGGCAACGCAGACGAGCGCGCCGATGCCGAGCCCAGCGCCGCGCGAATCGACCGTACGGATCTTTCTTTCGGGAAAGCGCTCCGCAAGCTCCGCTGCCGCGAGAGTGGAGGCATGATATGTACCGCTGATGCCGCTCGAAAGTCCGATGTATATGACGTCAAGCCCGGACTGCAATGTCGGCGTAAACGCGTCTATAAACGTCTCCGTGTTGAAAAGCGCCGTTTTCACGACCTTTCCGGCGCGAAGCATGTCATAAAATTTTTTGCAGTCGAAATGTTCAAGTACGCCGTCGTAGTCGACAGACTCGCCGTCGACGGTGTAGGTGCACGGAATGACGTGGATTTCGTTCGGCTCTATGAGACTGCCGGGAAGATTTGCTCCGCAGTCAGTGAATATGGCAAATGGCATGATTACCTCCGATATGAAGCGGACGGCATGATGTTTTCCCGAAGGGGCATTTTCCCCGAAAACTCATCTCCGACCGTTTTTATGATTTTATCACGAAGGGGCGGTGGAGTCAACAAAAGGGGGTAGACACGTCGGCTCAGGCTCTCTACCGCCGCGCCACGCGTCTCTACCGTCAGGATACTTTCAAGCAATTGCGGGCATTTCGGGGCATTATTTTTTTCATTCGAGAAAAAGAAGATTTTTTTGAAATTTGGTATTGACAACCGAAAAAGAAATGAGTATAATAATATAGCGCGACGGAGACACACCGATTTAGGCGTACTCAGCGCGCTCACATCTGCGGGAGTGGCGGAACTGGCAGACGCGCACGTTTGAGGGGCGTGTGGTTCACACCGTACGGGTTCAAGTCCCGTTTCCCGCATAGAAGAATCGGCACCCGAAAGGGTGCCGATTCTTCTATGCAGAAGTAAGTGAATGAACCCTGCAAGAGCGGGGGTATAAAAAGCGAATATATGCCGCAAATGCGCTCTTGCGCACAAGGCGAGGGAACCGAGCCATGTGCTTTCAAGCTCCCGTTTCCCGCATAGAAGAATCGGCACCCGAAAGGGTGCCGATTCTTCTATGCAGAAGTAAGTGAATGAACCCTG
>CANQYV010000027.1 GCA_947628165.1 uncultured Clostridia bacterium
AATGATAGACAGGCTCGCCGTTTATCTATGTTATCTCAAATCCGCCCTCTGACATCAGACGGCCGAGCTTTTCCCGCAGCGCCTATGTCTCTTTTTCCGATAAATAATCTGTCTGACTCATATAATGCAACCTCCGCGCCGATCTTCAGTCCGCATACTTTTCGAGGTTGTTCCAGTCGATCTCGTCTTCGGGAACAAATCCGCTCTCTTCCGCTTCTTTCATGCTCGCAATCTCATCAGGCGTTGCTTTTGTAAAATCAGGGTCCCACGCAAGCACCAGCTTCCTGACAAACTCCTCCGCAAAGAGTTGGTCGTTTTCGGGAAGCATATCTATCATTTTCGCAATATTCATTGCCACAGTAGACATAAAATTCCTCCTCACTTGTAAATGTCGCCGCGGTTTCCGATATCGATAACAAGCAGCACTTCAATCATTTCCGCCGACTCAATTCTGTATATGACCCTCCAAGAACCTACCCGCAGCCGTTTTCTTCCGTCTGTAAACCCCTGCATAACTTTGATATCGCCCACCGGAGGAGCTTTGGTCAGGCCCTCAATTGCAAGCCGTATCCTTTCGGCAGATTTGCGATCAAGCCTGGCAAGAAATTTTATTGCCGCTTTCGAGTAAACAATTTTCATTTAAATTTCTTCCTACGACACTTTCCTGTATATTATTATATCCCGCCTTCACGCGGCTGTCAATTTATTTTGCTGAAAGCTCAAAAACCGCCATACGCCCGTCGCATATTATTCTTACATACTTCTTGCCTGAATGATAGATCGGCTCGCCGTTTATCTATGTTATCTCAAATCCGCCCTCTGACATCAGACGGCCGAGCTTTTCCCGCAGCGCCTCTGTCTCTTTCTCCGATAAATAATCTGTCTGACTCATATAAAGCAACCTCCGCGCATTGTTATCTTGCGGTCGGAACAAATTCCAGTTTCAAGCGCATACCCATTCCTTCGGCAAGCCTTTGCAGAGTTTTCAGAGAAGGATTGGCGTTTCCGGTCTCCAGTCTGCTGATGTCTCCCTGCGCGATTCCGGTCTTCTCTGCCAGTTCCTTTTGCGTCATTCCGGCGCTTTTTCTCGCGTCGAGCATTGCCTGAATTATGGCAAACTCCGGGTCAAGGGCATCCCACTCCTTTTTGAAGTCTTCATTCTGAAGCTGTTCGTTCAAGTAATCCTTGTAATTTGTCATCTTATTTTGCCTCCCTGCTTAGATATTCACTGCGGTATTTTTGGGCCGTTTCGATCTCGCTTTTCGGCGTTTTCGCCGTCTTCTTGATAAATCCGTTGGTCAGAACGATCTTTCGGCCGATTACGAAGAAATACAGCACCCGCGATATATCCGAACCGCTCTTGATGCGAAGCTCAAATATCCCGCCCACAAGATGTTCCGAATACGGCATTCGAAGTTCCGTTCCGTTTTGCGCCAACAGGTCGATCGTCCTCAAAATACGCGCCCGCATTTTTGTATCCACGGATGAAAGAAATTCCTTTACAGGCTCGCTCCCGTCCGGTTTATCATAAAATACGATTTCAAATTCCTGCACTTTATATTCTCCTCGATGTGCCGGATTTTAACCTCAACAATATTATATGTGATAAATCCCATATTGTCAAGGGGTTTTTTCATATCACGAACATGGCGTCTCCGAACGAGAAGAAGCGATATTTTTCTCTCACCGCCGTCTCGTAGGCGGCGAGCACATGCTCACGCCCCGCAAACGCGGAGACGAGCATTATGAGCGTGCTCTCGGGCAGATGAAAATTCGTTATGAGCCCGTCGGTCGCGCGGAATTTGTATCCCGGATATATGAATATTCCCGTGTCTCCCGAAACGGCGTGTATCACGCCGTTCTCGTCCGCCGCGCTCTCGAGCGTGCGGCAGGACGTCGTCCCGACGCATATCGTCCTTCCGCCGGCGGCGCGCCGCTCGTTTATCTCTCTCGCCGCCCCCTCCGTGACTGTTATGAACTCCGTATGCATGACGTGCTCGTCGACCCTGTCCTCGGCGACGGGACGGAACGTCCCGAGCCCGACGTGGAGCATAACGCGCACGAATTTCGCGCCCTTCTCCTCTATTTTCGCCATCAGCTCCGGCGTGAAATGGAGCCCCGCCGTGGGCGCCGCCGCTGAGCCCTCCTTTTTCGCGTAAACCGTCTGGTATCTGCCGCGGTCGCGCAGGCGCTCCTTTATATAAGGCGGCAGCGGCATAACGCCTATCTCATCAAGCGCCGCGTATATGCTCCCGTACCGCGCCCTGTCGTATGAAAAGCGTATCGTGCGGCATCCGTCGTCGACGATGCCCGTCACCTCGCCCCTCATAACGCCGCCGAAATCTATTATGTGCCCCTCTCTCGCCCGCTTTCCCGGTCTTACAAGGCACTCCCACTCGTCGTCATTTATCGCCCTCAGAAGCAGCACCTCGACCTTTGCCGTGCCGCCGTCCGCGCGCTCGCCGTAAAGGCGGGCGGGAATCACCTTCGAGTCGTTTATGACAAGCGTGTCGCCGGGGCGTATCAGCTCCGCAATGTCTCGGAATATTCGGTGCCCGACCTCGCCCGTTTTCCTGTCGAGCGTCATAAGGCGCGAGGCGTCCCTCGGCTCTGTCGGCGTCTGCGCTATCAGCTCTTCCGGCAGCTCGTAATAAAAATCGCTTTTTTTAAGGTCCGTTTTCGGGAGCTCGTTTTTTATAGTCGTATCCATTGCAATATGCATCCTTTTTGTCGAGGGTCGCGTTCTTTTTTTCTCGTCCGGCAGAGGCGGCGCGGTGTCGCCGCGGGCGCGCGCGGCATAAAATAAAAAAGTAAAACGGCGCGCGGGCCTCCCGCAAGGGAGATTATATCACTCCGCGCGCTTTTTTTCAACCTTGCATAAAAGAGAAAGGAAATTGCGACATAATGAAATACAAAGAACGGCTCCCGTCCGGCAAGCCGCTTTTGTTCCGGGGCGCGGCGACGGCGCTCGTCACGCCGTTTTCCGAAGGCGTCCCCGACAAGGACGCGTTCGGAAAAATGATAGAACGCCAGCTTGACGGCGGCATCGCGGCGCTCGTCGTCTGCGGGACGACGGGCGAGGCGCCGACGCTCTCGAAGGATGAGGCGCTCGACCTCATCTCCTTCGCCGCCGACAAGGTGTCGGGCCGCGTCCCCGTCATCGCCGGCGTGGGCTCAAACGATACCGCCAAATCCTGCGTGCTCGCGGAAGAGGCGTATTACGCGGGCGCGGACGCCGTCATGGCGGTCACGCCTTATTACAACAAAACGACGGACGCCGGCATCCTCTCGCATTTTCTCGCGATAGCGGAGGCGTCGCCCGTGCCTGTTATAATATATAACGTCCCGGGCAGGACCTCCGTCAGAATGACGCCCCGCCTTTATTCAGAGCTTGCGGGTCATTCCAACATAGTTGCCGTCAAGGAGGCGTCGGGAGACGCGGGGCTCTCCGCCGACATACTCGCCGAAAATTCAGGCTCGCTCGCGCTGTATTCCGGCTGCGACGAGATAACCCTCCCGCTTCTCTCACTCGGCGGGCACGGCGTCGTCTCCGTCGTCTCAAACATATTCCCCGCAATGACAGAGGCGCTCTGCGACCTGTTTTTCTCCGGCGACATCGACGGCGCGCGCATAATACAGCGCCGGCTTCACCCGCTTGTGAGGGCGCTTTTCGCCGAGCCGAACCCAATCCCCGTGAAGGCAGCCTGCGCGTATCTCGGCCTCTGCTCGTCCGAAATGCGCCTTCCGCTCTCGCCGCAGAGCGACTGCGCGGAGCTGAAGCGCCTCATAAACGGTCTCCGCTCCTTCGGCAACGCCTTCTGAAGAAACGGCGCGGGAGAGGACTTTTGAAAAGCCCTCTCCCGCATATGATTTCTTCTTTCTTCCGTCCGTCATTCCGTGCGCAGCGCCACGACGGGGTCCTTCTTCGCCGCGATGCGCGAGGGGATAAGACCTGCGATGACAGTCAGCCCCATGCTTATTACGACGAGGATGACGGCGCCTCCCCACGGGAGCACGGCGCCTATGTTGTTTATCTTCGTCAGCGCGCGGATTATGATGTTTATCGGTATGCACAAAATGAGCGTCGAGATGATGCCTATCATGCCGGACGCAAAGCCGACTATGAGCGTTTCGGCATTGAACACGCGCGAGACGTCGCGCTTGGACGCGCCTATCGAGCGGAGTATTCCTATCTCCTTTGTGCGTTCGAGCACCGAAATGTATGTGATTATTCCTATCATTATCGACGACACGACGAGCGACACCGCGACGAACGCGATCAGGACATACGTTATCGCGTTCAGTATCGTCGTTATCGACGACATGAGCAGCGCAACGTAATCCGTATACGTTATCTTGTCGCCCTCCTCATCGACCGTATCGTTGTAAGCCTCGATGACGTTCGATATCTCATCCTTGTCCGCGAACGTCGCGGCGTAGATGTATATCGCGGACGGGGACTCGCGGTCGACAATGCCGAGCAGCTCGACGTTTTCGTCATATGTCGACTCGGAAACGAGCGCGGGGACATATTTTTCAAATATGAGCGCGTAATTTGCCTCCGTCAGCTCGAGCATGTCGAGCGCGGCGGCAAGCTGATCGACGCTCATCGCGGCAAGGGATTCCGCAACGCCCGCGGCGTACTCCTCCCTCACGCGCTTATCGGCGGAAGCCCTGACGTATTCCATCAGCGTCTCGTCCGATATGTCGCCGAGCATTCCGGCGTATTCCGGGTACTCGGTCTTTATCATCTCCTCGAGCTGCGGCCTGTCAAGCGTCGCCATGTACTGCTCCACCATGCCGTTCACATACTCGTCCGTCGGCTCGGACATGACGGCGGTGTATATCGCCGCCTTCTCCGCCGGCGAGCTGCCGAGCGTGCCGAGATATTCGTCTACGGCTGCCTTTATTTCCTCCGCCGTAGGCTCCTCGTCGTCCTCGGACGGGAACGGGAGCCCAGTTATAACGTCGGTCTCGGGGTCCTCAAGCTGTGCCTTTATTATATCGCGGTCCGCAGTCTCGTCTATGATATATGACGTAAGCGCCGTCGTATATCCTATCGAACCCGAGATCGCGCCCGCAACGGCGTCCGGGTTGGGTCTGACGATACCCGATATCTTGAGCTCGATGCCGCGGTCAAACAGCGTCTTTACGCCGAGCTCGGTCTTTGAGAGATCCACATACTTTCCGCCAGACGTCGTGTCGAGAGCGAACATGTCGGCGGAGATGACGAGCCTCAGCTTGCGCGAGCACATCTCCTCAAACGTCCAGGGACCGTTGTCGTTGTGTATCTCCTCGCCCTTCTCCATCGCTATAAAGCTGTCGGACATCTCCTTTGACGTCAGAAGCCCGAGGGAGTAGAGCACAAAATCGCTGACCTGGTTGTTCTGGTTGACGACGAGCACGATCTCGTTGTATTCGGACGGCCAGTCGCCGTATATCAGGTCGTACTGCTCTTTGAGAAGCGGGTTCACAAGCTCTTCATTCTCCCCGCCGCTCTTGTCCGTCATATCGGGCGGCATGAGCTCCTCCCACACGTTGACGCCCGACATCATCGACGCCGACATGGAGGATGCCGACGAAAAGAGGCCCGACAGCGTCTCGGAATCTCCTCCCGTGACGCCCTGCATCATGCTCTGCATCATAGACATCGCGTCCGCCTTGACGATGCTGCCGTCCTTATCCTCAACGTAAATGTTGAGCGGCACGTCGTATTCGTACATTACGGAGCTTGCGTATTTTTCAAGAGGAAGCTCGCCCTTCTCATTCTTCGTCGTTTCGATGTAGTTCTTGAACGCGGAGAGGTTGTTCTTCGTCGTCTCGACCGAGTTCAAGGAGTTGATGAAGTCGTACATCATGTTGTTCGCGTAGACGTAAGTTGCGAGCTCCTCTTCCGTGTGCGGCTTCCTGTCGTCACTGTTGTCGGACGCGTTTCTGAAAAGGCTGCCGATGTCGACCGCCTCCGCCTGAAGCGCTATCGGATACGACGACAGCGTGTCCTCCTGGACCTGGTTGATATAGCGGCTTATGCCCTCGGAGAGCGAGAGTATGAGAGCTATTCCTATGATCCCTATGCTGCCCGCAAACGCCGTCAAAAACGTCCTTGTCTTTTTTGTAAGGAGGTTGTTGCACGAAAGTGAAAGCGCGGTGAGGAAGCTCATCGAGGTGTGCTTCGTCTTTTCTTTATTCTCTTCCTCGGTCGGCGTCTCCGCCTCGCTTTCGGACGGGACATAAGGGTCGCTGTCCGAAATGATCCTGCCGTCGAGCAGACGGACCGTCCTTGTCGCGTAGTTCTCGGCAAGGTCGGGATTGTGAGTGACCATTATTATGAGGCGGTCCTTCGATATCTCCTTCAGTATCTCCATGACGCCGACGCTGTTTTCCGTGTCGAGCGCGCCCGTAGGCTCGTCTGCAAGAAGTATCTCCGGGTCGTTTACAATAGCTCTCGCAATAGCGACGCGCTGCATCTGCCCGCCCGACATCTGGTTCGGCTTTTTCGTCAGCTGATCTCCGAGGCCGACGCGCTCGAGCGCCGCCTTTGCGCGGCGTCTGCGCTCCGACTTCGATACGCCCGAAAGCGTCAGCGCGAGCTCGACGTTTGAAAGCACCGTCTGATGCGGTATGAGGTTGTATGACTGGAACACAAAGCCTATGCTGTGGTTGCGGTACGCGTCCCAGTCGGCATCGCGGAAGTTCTCGGTCGGTCTGCCCGCAACGGACATCTTCCCGTCCGTGTACCTGTCAAGTCCTCCTATTATGTTGAGAAGCGTCGTTTTGCCGCAGCCGGAGGGCCCGAGCACCGCGACGAACTCGCTCTTTCTGAATTCTATATCGATCCCGCGCAGCGCGTGTACGACGTCGTCGCCCGCCGTATAATCCTTCGTTATATTTTCAAGTCTGAGCACACAAAACCTCCGTTTTCCCGATTTGTATTTATCCAAAAATCCGATATAATAAACAGTATCAGCACAATTATACTACCGCCGCCGCCCCGATTTGTCAAGCGAGTTCCCCAATAGTTTTCACAAAGTTCACATATCCCTCACTTTATCGCGAAGTTATGTCAATATGCCTTTTTGCCCTTGAAACAGCGCGCTTTAAGATGTATAATATACCCGAACGATACCGCAAAGAGGACATAGATAATTATGGGGAAACTTGTAACATTCGGTGAGCTTATGCTCAGGCTCGAGGCGCCCGGACGCCTCCGCATCTCACAGGCGCGCTCATACGACGCCGTATACGGCGGAGGCGAGGCAAACGTCGCCGTTTCCGCCGCAAACTACGGGATGGAGGCGGATTTCGTTACGAAGCTGCCGGAAAATCCCGTCGCGGACGCCGCGATAGCGGAGCTGCGCGGACTCGGCGTCGGCACGTCTCACATCGCGCGCGGCGGCGCGCGCATGGGAATATATTTCGTCGAGCACGGCGCGTCTCAGCGCGCCTCGAGCGTCATTTACGACCGCGCGCATTCGTCGATATCGGAGGCGGAAGCCGCCGACTTTGACTGGGACCTCATATTCGACGGCGCCGAGCGCTTCCACTTCACGGGCATAACTCCCGCACTCTCCCCGGCTTGCGCCTCGATCTGCGAGGACGCGTGCCGCGCTGCGAAGGCGCGCGGCGTCATCGTCTCCTGCGACCTCAACTACCGCAAAAAGCTCTGGTCGACGGAGGAAGCAGGCCGCGTCATGTCCCGCCTCATGAAATATGTCGACATATGCATAGCGAACGAGGAGGACGCCGACAAGGTCTTCGGCATCCGCGCCGACGACACCGACGTCAAAACCGGCACTATATCCGACGAGGGCTACCGTCAGGTATGCCGCAGGCTGACGGAGCGCTTCGGCTTCTCCACCGTCGCCGTGACGCTGCGCGAGAGCGTGAACGCGGACGTCAACAACTGGTCGGCAATGATGTACCGCGGCGGCGAGTTTTACAAATCTAAAAAATACGAGATCCACATCGTCGACCGCGTCGGCGGGGGCGACAGCTTCTCCGGCGGGCTCATATACGCGGACCACGCGGGGATGGAGCCGCAGGCGGCGCTCGAATTCGCAGTCGCGGCAAGCTGCCTCAAGCACACGATCGTCGGCGACTACAACCGCGTGACGAAAAAAGAGGTCGAGGCGCTCGCGTCCGGCGACGGCAGCGGCAGAGTTTCAAGATAAAAAAGCGTATATTGATACCGGGCCCGAAACGTTTCGCTTCGGACCCGGTTTTTCATTTTTTTAAAATTTTTCAAACTTTTGTCTCGGATAAAGCGGCATCGTCTCTCAAAAAATATGCTTGTAGAAATACACACTCAAAGGAAACAAAGCATATGAAAAATATAATTCTCAGAGCGGCGGCGCTCATAATCGCCGTCATCTGCATCATACCCCTCTCCGCCTGCGGCAGGAACACCGCCGACGGAGACAAAGACGGCATCCACGGCGACGACAACGGCAAGACGACGGACGGCATAAACGGCGACGAAAGCCACAGAGACACGGACGGCACAAACGACATGGGAGACATGACGGACAGAAACGACAATGTTACAGGCAATGATGACGACGACCGCGACACCGGCCGAGACAACAGCACCTTCGGCGATATGACCGACGACGGCATGATGGACGGCAATGACAGCGTTGCCGGAGGCGGGAACAACGTCGACCCCGAGCTCGGCATAGGTACCGACGGAAACGGAAACGACAACGGATCCGGCAGCGGCCGCGGCAACTAAAGCAAAAGACGGCAAAAAATCACCTCGCGAAAGAGCTTTTCGCGAGGTGATTTTTTTCATTCGTTTTTACTTATACGACGATATTCCCGACGGGAAAACGTACTTGTAGTAATCGGTCTCAAGGATGCGGAGCGAATATTTTCTCTTCTGTGACACGACGGAATTCATCTGCTTGATATACTGGTCAAGCTGCGACTCGTCGACCGTTACCCCTTCAGCGGGTGTGAATTTCTTCGTTTTAGAGCTGTACGTCCCGTTGGGGTTCATCCAGTTCCAGCTCGTGTTCGTGGTGTTCAGTATCACTATCGGGTCGGTCGTGGAGTTGAGGTCCACTCCCATAAGGAGCCTCGAATCGTATTTGACGCCGAAGAGATTGAGCACCGTCGGTATGAGGTCGAGCGCGGAGCACGGCTTCGAGATGACGACGGGCTCCTTCATCGACGCGCACCAGATCGCGGCGCCGTTTCTGTAAAGCTCAAACTTGTCTCTCACGCCATCCTCCGGCAAGCCGTAAAGCTCGGCTGCCTCGGAATCCGAAAGCGCATAGGGGTAATGGTCCGCGTTGAAGACGAATACGGTGTTCTCGAGCTGACCTGCCTCCTCGAGCTTTTCGACGAGGTATTTGAGCATATACTCGACCTCGAGCTGGCACGCGTAATACGACTTCACGTTGTCGCTGTAAGGCAGTTCTGCGACCTCGGAGCGGTGCCTTGTCGCCATCGCGTTGCCCGCGAACGTGTAGTTTGCGTGACCGCTGACGGTCATATAGTACGCGTGGAACGGTGCGTTGTTTATATAGTCGTCTATCGTCTTCTCCGCCATTTCAAGGTCGGAGCGCGGCCATGCCTTTGAAAGGTCGTCAAGTCCGTTCCCGACGGCGAGCCAGTTTTTGTATCCGAAGCTCGGGTGGGAGAGGTTGCGTGAATAGTATGTGTACGAGTTGTTGTGATAAGCGTAGACCGTATAGTCAAGCGCGGTGAACACGTTTCCGAGCGTGAACGGCCAGTATTTTCCGCCGCTCATCTTGAGGCACTGCGCGCTGTTGTGGAACAGGCCCGTCATCGAGAGATATTCTCCCGTCGCGGTGCTGCCGCCCCAGAGAGAATTGTAATAATTCTCAAGGTAGAAGCCCTCGTGCATCATCTTATACATCGTCGGGAACAGCTCCGGATGCTTCTCGACTATGATGCTCGAAAAACCCTCGAGCGTCAGCTGTATTAAGTTCTTGCCTTCAAAATACCCGGTGTATTCGTTCTGCTTCGTCGGCGTCACCGTTGAGAAATACTCGTGCGCCTCCTTCACCTTCTTATCCTTTGCGGAGGATATTAAGGACTCCCAGTCGATGTCGAGCACGTTGTCGCCGTATTCCTTGGGCGGCGCGGGCACCTCCGTTTCGGGTGTGTCCGTTTCGTCGGGTCCGCCCGTGCCGGTGCCGTCCGGAGGCGTCGGCTCGTCCGTACCCTGCGGCTCGCCTGTCGTCTCCTTTCCGAAGGGATCTACGATCTCGCCGACATGCCCGCCCGGGTCATCTCCGTCAGGCTCGCCGAAAAGGGTGTATTTGATGTCGAGCCTCGTCTCAGTCAAAAGCCCGAAATATGACGACACGTCGGCGGGGTTGAAATATCCCCTGTATGCCTCGCCCGCATCGGCGTCCGTAATGATGCCCGCAAGCGCCGTCAGATGGAACATGACCGTGAGCGCGAGAAGAATGCCCTTGACGCGCAGAGGCGTGCCGAGCGCAGGCGCAAGCTCGCGTCCCCATACGCAGTAGAACACGAGCGGCACGAGCAGAAACAGAATAGGCACGATATTGAGCAATATGCGCATGAGAGCTTCGCGCCAGAACTGCGTCACCTCGCCCGCCTGTCCGATCGTCGACCAGCGGAAAAACGTCTGAAACTGCGCCAGATATACGAGGTGCGCGCCGTATAAAAACGTAAGTATGACGTTGAGCGTCGTGACGATATATACGTTGATTTTGTTGATGAATATGGTGGATATAAGCGTCAGAAAGCAGCCCGCCGCGAGCGAGAACACGAGCGTGTAGAAAACGCCCGCCAGCCCTTTGCCGGAGCCTGTCGCGATATGGAATACGAGCTCGTCGTAGATGAGCATTGCGGGGAACCAGAGCATGAACGCGCGGTTCCGCCTCAGCATCCTCCGCCAGAATTTTTCGGGGCCGCGGTATGTTCCGCTGCCCGCCCGTCCTCTTTCGTATCCGCTCCCGTATCCGCGCTCCATCTTTGCCTCACAGTATATTCTCCCGCCAAGGCGGTATTTTTCGGAAAAAAGTTTCATTTGCCAAGTTATCAATATTGTATCACAAAAAACGACTTTTTTCACATCGTAATTGTGAACAAACTGTAACTTTTTGAAATTGCCTAAGACCGTGCGCCGCGATATCACGGCGCCGCCTTACATTTTATTATTCCCTACGAGGGAAAAATATAACGGGGACGGATGTTCCGCCCCCGTTTTCTGTATTCATTCCTGATTGCCGACGCCGGCGTCCTTCTTTTCTTTTGCAACGGGCAGCTCGAACCAGAACGTGCTGCCGCAGCCCGGCTTGCTCGACACGCCGAAGCGCGCGCCGTGCAAAAGCAGGATCTCCTTCACTATCGAGAGCCCGAGGCCCGAGCCGCCGACGCCGCGGCGGTGCGTGCCCTTGACCTTGTAGTACCTGTCCCATATGAGCGGCAGGTCCTCCTCCGATATTCCCTCTCCCGTGTCGGTGACGGATATTCGGACGATGCCGTCATGAACGCTTTCCCTGACGGTGACCGTCTTGTCGTCGCCTGTGTAATTCGCCGCGTTGCCGATCAGGTTGTAGAGCACCTGCAAAATACGCGTCTTGTCCGCGTTGACGTAAATGCACCCCTCCGCCTCGAGTATGACCTTATACCCGTCCGGCTCGTAGAGCTTCATCACGCGGCTGACCGTATCTCTGAGTGCCTCGCTCAGGTCGAACACGGCGGGATATATCGTCTGCTTCCCCGTCTGGAAGCGGGACACCTCGAGCAGATCGGAGACGAGCGTCGACAGGCGCTTTGTCTCGTCTATTACGACCTGCATATTCTCGGGCGAATTCTCGCCCGGGATGTCTCTCATCATCTCCGTATATCCCTCGATGAGCGTCAGCGGCGTCCGCAGGTCGTGGGAGATGTTGGCTATCAGCTCCTTCTGCATCCTGTCGACCTTCGAGAGCTCGCGCGCGGCGTATGTCAGCGTTTCCGAAAGCTCGTTGATCTCGCGGTATCCGCGGCGCACCTTGCTCCCGTCGTAGGAATTGTGAGCCAGATTCTTCGCTTCGCGGTTGACGTCCGCTATCGGCGCCGAGACGCGCCACGCGATGAAGTACGCGAGCGCCACGGCGAGAAGCAGCGTTATGACCGATATCCAGAGCAGCATGACCGTAAGCGTCCTCACCGTCGACGAAACGGGCGTCATCGCGCAGTTGATGAATATGACGGCGTCTGCCCCGTCCTTCATCTCAAACGCGCGCGTGTAAATGACGGAATCGGGAAGCGACGAGCTCGGATGTGCGCCGAAACCGCCGCCGCCCTTCTTCGGCGTCAGCCTAGTTATCTTTATTCCGTCGTCCGCCTTCTTCGCCTGCTCGTAATATCTCAAAAGCCCCTCGGCGTTGAGCGTGTGCAGCACGCAGTCTGAATTTATGTGCACGTCTGCTATCGAATATCCCGTGCCTCCGTTGAATCTGAAAACCGAGATGCACATCTCGTTTTCCTTCGCGAGATACTGCGCCGTCTCCGTGAGATCCTCCTCATCCTTCGCGTTCTCGATAGCCCTTACGAGCGTATCTCCCGTCGACTTCAGCGTGTTCTGTACGATGGCGCTGTATATCCCGTCGAGCAGCAGTATCTGAAACGTCCATAAAAGTCCGAGCACGAAGAGGACGAAAACGACAAGATAGATCACTATCTTCCGCTTGACGCCGCCTCCGCGCCTTTTTTCTCCGCCCGTCATTTTTCAGTATCGAACCTGTACCCGACGCCGCGAAGCGTGACTATGTGGGACGCATACTGACCTAGGCTGCGGCGCAGGAGCTTTATGTGCGTGTCGAGCGTTCTGTCGTCGCCGTAAAAGTCATAGCCCCAAACCTCCGATATGAGCTTTTCGCGCGAGAGCGCGATGTTGCGGTTCTTGAGCATATAGAAGAACAGCTCGTACTCCTTCGGCGACATATCGACCCTCTCGCCGTCGCGGTACACGATTCGCGCCGTCAGGTCGACGCGAAGCCCGTCAAGCTCGAATATCTCGTGCTTTTGAGGATCCCCCTCGTCGGACGACGGAGCCGAGCCCGAGCCGCGGCGGACGCGCTTCATTATCGCGTCTATCCGCAGCATGAGCTCCTTCGGCGAGAACGGCTTGACGACGTAGTCGTCAATTCCGAGCTCAAACCCGTTTATTTTGTCATACTCCTCCCCGCGCGCCGAAAGCATTATTATCGGCGTATCGGAGAATTTTCTTATCTCGCGGCATGCGGAAAAGCCGTCGAGCTCCGGCATCATTATATCTATTATAAGTATATCGTATCCCCCGCGGCGGGCCATCTCAATTGCCTGCATGCCGTCGCCCGCCTCGTCCGTCTTGTGTCCCTCGAACGCCGCGTACTTGCATATCATGCGGCGGATCCTCTCCTCGTCGTCGACAACAAGTATCTTATACATTCCTTAACCTCGTTTCAGCTGCCTTATTATAATTCCATTATAATTCCGCGCGCGGCAAAAAATCAAGTATAAAACCGGAGATATGCGCGCATGACGCGCATATCTCCGGTTTTTCAGACCTCGCGTCAGCTTGCGGAGCCGCTTTTTCCGTTGTCATATGTCACGTCGGCGACGGTCTTCTCGAAGCATTCGAGAACAACGTCCACGGACTTGCCGTTGCGGATGACGACCGCGTCGAGCTTGTCGCCGACGCTGTGCTTCTTCAGCACCGTCTTAAGCTCGGCGAATGTCAGTATCTCCTCGCCGTCGACAGACGCTATTCTGTCGCCCACGCGGAGTGCGCCGTCATTGTATCCCTTCTCGGGATCCGAGACGTAGAGGCCGAGCGCGTTCACACGGTACTGCATCATCTGCTGATATGTGGAAATTTCAACGACTGTTATGTGGAGCGAAACGCGTCCGCGGACGTAGCCGTGATCGAGTATCTCGTTTGCAACAGACACGGCGTCATCTATCGGGATCGCAAATCCTATGCCCTCGATATCGGTGTCCGAATACTTCGCGTTGACGATACCGACGAGCTCACCCGCCATGTTGAACATGCCGCCGCCGGAGTTGCCGGGGTTGACGGCAGCGTTCGTCTGCATGAGGTTCATCGTCTCGTTCTCTACCGTTATCTCGCGGTCGAGCGCGCTTATGATGCCGTTCGTGACGGAGCCGCCGAGCGAGCCGAGCGGGTTGCCGATTATAACGATCTCCTCGCCGACCGCAAGCGTCGAATTCGTGCCTATGGTGGCGGCGGTCAGACCATCCGCCTCTATTTTGAGCACCGCGATGTCGGAGTCTGCGTCCGTGCCGACGAGCTTTGCCTCATACGATTCGCCGTTCGTAAGTCTGACGCGGATCGTGTTCGCTATGCCGTATTTGTCGTCGTTTATGACGTGGTTGTTCGTTATGATATATCCGTTTTCGTCAATGATAACGCCGCTGCCCGCGCCGTATGTGTAGTAGAAGCCGTTCTGCTGCGCGTATTCAGTCGTTATCTCGACGACGGAGTCCGCAACCTTTTTGACGACGTCCGCTATCGTGCCCTTGTCCTTAGTCCCGAGTGAATCGGGCGAGAGGACGACGCCCGTCGACGGCATATCCGTCATCGGAGTATTATCCGTCTCATCGGACGTGTCTACAGGATCACCTGTTTCATGTGCGCCCTCGCCGTCGGCGACCGTGTTCTTCGTCAGCATATATCCGCCGACGCCCGCCGCCGTCGCGAGCAGTATCGTCGCGACTACGATGGCGACGACCGCGATAACGGTCCCGGTGCCGCGCTTCTTCTTCGGCGGCTTCGGAGGCATGGGCGGCACGCCGTAGCCGTAGCCGCCGTAGCCGTATCCGTTCTGCATATTATTCCCCGGATACCCGTAGTAGCCGTAACCCTGATCCTGCCTTGACTGATTTTCGTTCTGATTTTCCGGCGTGCCCGCGTTTCCGGCGCCGGCGCCGCTGTTTTCGTTCTCCTGCCTGTTTCCGTTTTCGTCGTAAATGTAGTCAGCCATGATATATTTGTCTCCTCTCCCGCACCTTTTTAAAACGGGTGCAATTATTTTTCGTTTGCCCTTGTTTTTACTTTGTGTTTAGATTATAATTTTGTTATGTGACAGTTATATGACGCTTCGGGTAAAATTCATTGAAATCGAGGTCAACGCTTCGTAAAGGCGCGCGTTATACAGTTGTTATATAGTTATATATATTTTGCACGCTGCCCGTGTCTCTATGCCGTAAAGGCAGAAAATAAAAACTCATTAAGGAAGGAAAAAACGGTATGAAACTCAATTACAGGCGTACTGTGCTCGTCGGATTCGCGTTCTTTCTCATCTCCGCGTTCTGGCAGGCTTACGACACCATAGTTCCTCTCATCCTGACGAACAAATTCGGGATGTCGCAGGGCAATTCCGGGATAATTATGTCCCTCGACAACATCTTTGCCGTCTTTCTTCTCCCCGTTTTCGGCAATATTTCCGACAGGATGAAAACGCGCTTCGGCAGGCGCACCCCGTTCATCCTCGGCGGCACCGTCATCGCGATCGCCGCGTTCTCCGCGCTCGGATTTGCCGATACGCTCCCGCTCTTTATCTGCCTTCTGCTCGTCTCGCTGCTCGCGATGGCGACGTTCCGCTCCCCCGCCGTCGCGCTCATGCCCGACGTCACCGTAAAGCCTCTGCGCTCGAAGGGCAACGCGGTCATAAATCTTATGGGCACGGCGGGCGGCATAATCGTGCTCGTGCTCGCCACCGTCTTTAAGACGAGCGAGGCGGGAAAGACCGACTTTTCCGCCTATATCATAACGATCTGCGGCATCATGGCGGCGGCGCTCATCGTCTTTCTTTTCACCGTCCGCGAAAACAAATGGGCAGCCGAGATGGAGGAGGAGACAAAACTTTACCATCTCGACCGCGAGGTAGAGGAACGCGGCGGCGCGGGCCGCCTGTCGCGCGGACAGTTCGTCTCACTCTGCTTCATTCTCGCCTCCGTCGCGCTTTGGTTCATAGGCTATAACGCCGTCACGTCGAAATATTCCGTGTACGCGACAAACGTCCTCGGCGTCTCGTATTCGACGACACTGCTGCTCGCGAACGCCGCGGCAGTCGTCTCCTACATACCCGTCGGCATGATCGCCTCCCGCGTCGGCAGGAAGAAAACGATCCTCTTCGGCGTCGCGACGCTCGCCGTCGCGTTCTTCGGCGCGGGCTTCATGAAGAGCGGGACCTCCGCCGTTCTCATGGACGTTTTCTTCATCCTCGCCGGCATCGGCTGGGCGACGATAAACGTCAACTCGTTCCCGATGGTAGTCGAGCTCGCCTCGTCGGGCGACGTCGGAAAATACACCGGCTTCTACTACACCGCGTCGATGGCGGCGCAGGTCGTGACACCCATTTTCTCCGGCTTCCTCATGGACCGCTTCGGCATGGGCATCCTCTTCCCGTACTCCACCGTCTTCGTCGTGCTCGCGTTCGTCACGATGTGCTTTGTCCGTCACGGTGACTCAAAGCCCGAGGGCCCGAGGTCGAAGCTCGAGGCATTTGCCGACCCAGACTGATATGACCGCCGCCCTCATCACCGCCGCCGCGATAATACTTGTTGCAGCGGCGCTCTTCCTGCTTTATCTCTTCCTTATAAACGGCCGCCGCAGCCACCCCTCGCTTCCCGATTTCTTCGGAAGGTATTACGCGCACCGCGGACTCTTCTCAAACGAAACGCCCGACGCCCCCGAAAACTCGCTCGCCGCGTTCCGCCTCGCCGTCGGGCACGGCTTCGGCATCGAGCTCGACGTGCACATCTCCGCCGACGGGGAGCTCTTCGTCATGCATGACGACAGCATGAAGCGGATGTGCGGCGTCGACGGAAAGATAACGGAATGCACCTCCGACGAAATAGAGGCGGCGCGCCTCCTTTCCGGAGAGCAGAGGATACCGCATTTTTCCGAGGTGTTAGCACTCGTCTCCGGCAAGGTCCCCCTCATAATCGAGCTGAAATGTGAGCCGCGATGCGACCCCGAGCCGCTGTGCCGCGCCGTCTCCTCCATGCTCGCCTCATACCGCGGCGCGTACTGCATCGAGTCCTTCAATCCCTACATCGTCGGCTGGTTCAAAAAAAACGAGCCCCGCGTCTTCCGCGGCCAGCTCGCCGAGGCGTTTTTCTCGAAGAAAACCTCAAAGGGTCCGGCAGCTGCCCGCTTTGCGCTCGAAAATCTTTGGCTGAACGTCGTCGGCAGACCGGATTTCGTCGCCTACAACTGCAAGCATATCGGCGGGCTTGCCCCGCGCCTTTGGAGGCGCCTCCTGCGGCTTCCCGTCGCGTGCTGGACCGTGCGCGACGAAAAAACGCTCCTCTCGCTTATGGAGCACGGCGACTGCGACTGCGCCATTTTCGAGGGCTTTGTGCCGAAAACAACGTCGTTCGTTAGAAAATAATAAAAATATGGGGGAGTTCGTCTCCCCCATGTTTTTTTATTTTCCCATTACTGCGCCGCGTCGATTATCGCGCCGAATGCGTCCGCCTTGAGCGACGCGCCGCCGATGAGACCGCCGTCGACATTGACCTTCGCCAGAAGCTCCGCCGCGTTCTTGTCGTTCATCGAGCCGCCGTACTGTATTGTCAGCGCCTCCGCCGTCTTCTCGTCGTAAAGTCCTGCCACAACGCCCCTTATGATGCCGCAGACCTCGTCCGCCTGCTCGGGCGTCGCCGTCAGACCCGTGCCTATCGCCCATACGGGCTCATACGCGATTATGACGTTCGACAGATTCTCGATGCCCGCGAGCGCGAGCTTCGTCTGCATCGAAACTATCTCCGCCGTGATCCCCGCCTGGCGCTCCTCGAGCACCTCGCCGACGCAGATGATGACCTTGAGCCCGGCTGCAAGCCCCGCCTTCGCGCGGAGGTTGACGGTCTCGTTCGTCTCGCCGAAATACTGCCTTCTCTCGCTGTGGCCGACGATGACGTGCGACACGCCGCACTCGACGAGCATCTGAGCCGAGATCTCGCCCGTGTACGCGCCCGACTCCTTGAAATGTACGTTCTCGGCGCCGATCTTCACGTTTGTGCCCTTCGCCGCCTCAACTGCCGCCGGTATGTCCACATACGGCACGCAGAGCACGACGTCGCAGGCGTCCTTGCCCGCCGCCTTCTCTGCGATTGCGGCGACGAGCGCCTTTGCCTCGGAGGGCGTCTTGTTCATCTTCCAGTTGCCCGCGATAACGGTCCTTCTTGTATCTTTCATTTCCTTTTTTGTGGGGGTGCCTTTGAAGAAAAGCACCCCCACTCCCCCTTAAATCTTTTTAAAGTATGAAATTTTGCGCTTTCGGCAGACTCAGTCCTTGTCGTTTAGGCACGCGATGCCGGGGAGCTCCTTGCCCTCGAGGAACTCGAGGCTTGCGCCGCCGCCGGTCGAGATGTGCGTCATCTTGTCGGCATACCCGAGCTTTTCGATTGCCGCCGCGGAGTCGCCGCCGCCGATGATGGAGATAGCGCCGGAGTTTGCGACAGCCTCGGCGACAGTCTCCGTGCCGGACGCGAACGCGTCCCACTCGGAAACGCCCATCGGGCCGTTCCAGACGACGGTGCCTGCGCCCGCAATCGTCTTGGAGAAGAGCTCCTGCGTCGTCTGACCGATGTCAAGTCCCATCCAGCCGTCCGGGATCGAGTCGGAGTAGATGCGCATGGATACGGTGTCCGCCTTGTATTCGCGGCCGATTATGTTGTCAACGGGGAGCAGGAACTCGACGCCGTGAGCGCGCGCCTTGTCCATGAGCTCGCGAGCGAGCTCGACCTTGTCGTCCTCGCAGATGGAGTTTCCGATGGGAGAACCGAGAGCGCGGAAGAACGTGTACGCCATGCCGCCGCCGATGATGAGCGTGTCGACCTTTTCGATCAGGTTGTTGATGACGCCTATCTTGTCGGAGACCTTAGCGCCGCCGAGTATCGCGACGAACGGGCGCTTAGGATCCTCGAGCGCCTTGCCCATTACGGATATCTCTTTCTGAATGAGGTAGCCGCAGACTGCGGGGAGATAGTCGGCAACGCCTGCGGTCGAGGCGTGAGCCCTGTGCGCCGTTCCGAACGCGTCGTTCACATAGATGTCCGCCATAGAAGCGAGCTCCTTCGCGAACTCGGGATCGTTCTTCTCTTCCTCCGCGTGGAAGCGAACGTTTTCAAGGAGCATGACCTCGCCGTCCTTGAGGGCGGCGGCCTTCGCCTTCGCGTCGGGACCGACAACGTCGGCAGCCATAACGACGGGCGCGCCGAGATATTCCGAGATGCGCGCGGCAACGGGCGCGAGCGAGAGCTTCTTCACGTCGCCCTTCGCCTTTTCAAGATAAGCCGCGGTCGCAGCCTCGCGCTCCGCCTCGGGGAGCTCGTCGACCTTTTTCTTTTCCTTCTTGTCGAGCTTTATCTTCTCGTTCAGAACGTTGTGCGGTCTGCCGAGATGCGAGCAGAGGATGACCTTCGCACCGTGCTCGGAGAGATACTTTATCGTGGGCATCGCGCCGACGATGCGCTTGTCGTCCGTTATGCTGCCGCCGTCCATCGGGACGTTGAAATCGCAGCGGGCGAGAACGCGCTTACCCTTGACATCGATATCTTCGATAGTCTTCTTATTGTAGTTTGCCATCTTTCAAAAATCTCCTTTGGAAATTTGATTTTTACGATATTATGTTTCGTACAGCCGAAAATAGTATACCACGAAGCAAAAATGCTTGCTTGCAAGGGCATTTTTGCGAGGCCGTCAATATCGAGCCGGCGGCAAAGCCGCCCCAAAAGCGAAGCTTTTGAAAACCTGCAAAGCAAAGCTTTGCAAGTTTTGCGAAGATATTATACCATAATGTGCTTGTATTTACAAGCACCGTTTCTCTTTTTTTTGAGATAAAAACGGAACAAAAACGGGGGATCCGCATAAAAGATCCCCCGCATAAGCGTCAGGCGACGGGCGCCGCCGGCGCCGCCACCGTTTTTATAATGAAGTAAAGTATCACGAGCGCGCCGAGCACGATGCGGTAGTAGCCGAACGAGGTGAACGTGTTGCGCTTGACGAAATCCATGAGGAAGCGGATGGCGACAAGCGACACCGCAAACGCCACGACAAATCCTATTATAAGCACCATGAACTCCGTCCCCGTCATCGCAGCCTCAGCCTTGACGATATATTTCACGAGCTTGAGCGCGGACGCGCCGAACATCGTCGGGATGGCGAGGAAGAACGAAAACTCCGCCGCGGACGTCCTCGACATGCCGAGAAGCATGGCGCCGAGTATCGTCGCGCCGGAACGCGACGTGCCCGGGATTATGGCGAGCACCTGGAAGCAGCCGATGAGCGCCGCCGTCTTCATCGAGACGGAATATGTGCTCTTTATCGTCGGCGTCTTGTTCGCCTGACGGCGTTCGAGCAGGATGAACGCAACGCCGTATATGATGAGCATTGCCGCGACCGTCGGCGGGTTGTAGAAATGCGCGTCGAACCAGTCGTCCAAGAGAAGCCCGATCACGGCGGACGGCAGGACCGCGATAATGACCGTCAGCCAGAGGTGCCACGTCGCCGTTTTGTATTTCTCCGTCTTGCCCTTGTCGAAAGGATTCAGCTTTTTGAAATAGAGCACGACAACGGCAAGTATCGCGCCGAGCTGGATGACGACGTTGAACATCTCCTTGAACTGGTCGCTCACGTTGAGCGTTACGAATTTGTCAAGCAGGATAAGGTGACCCGTGCTCGAAATGGGGAGCCATTCCGTGATGCCCTCCACGATGCCGAACAGAACAGCCTTGATCGCTTCAAGAAAACCTGTCATTTGTTTTCCTCCTTAAAATATATTCATACCGACCTTAATATGTCTCCGGCGCGCACCTCGAAGGGCACGTCTGCCGTGTATATCATTCCCGGATGCGGCGTCGACTCCAAGGGGGTCCCGTCCTCGCCCTCGAGCCCCGAGAGCGTGAACCGCCTGCCCGTTTTCCCGGGCGAGACGAGCTCGACCAAATCGCCGCAGAAGACCTTGTTTTTCTGTACGAACCTTGCCTTCCCCGTGACGCCGTCGTATCCCGTCGCCGCGGCGAGATACGCCTTGTCCCTCAGGTATCCGCCGGAGCTGACGGTGTTCGCGCCCCCGTTCGGCGGACCGAAGAAAAATCCCGTGCAGTATTCCCGATGTGAAACGCTCTCAAGCTCGCGCAGAAGCGCCGGGTCGAAAACGTACCCCTCGGGGTCGCGGCAGTAATTCTCTATCGCAATTTTGTACGCGTTCGCCGTGACCGCGCCGTAATACGCGCTCTTGACGCGCCCCTCTATCTTTAAGCTGTCAATGCCCGCGTCGATGAGCTCCGGGATGTGCTCTATCATGCACATGTCGCGCGAGCTCATGACGAACGTCCCCTCCGGGTGCTCCTCGACGGGTATCATCGTGCCCGGACGCTTTTCCTCCGTTATCTCGACCGCGCGGACGGTGTAGTTCCAGCGGCACGGCTGCGAGCAAGCCCCGCCGTTCGCGTCGCGCCCCGTAAAGTAATTCGAAAGCAGGCACCTGCCGCTGTAGGAGATGCACATCGAACCGTGCACGAACGCCTCAAGCGAAAGCGTCGGCGGCGTGTTTTCCCTTATTTCTTTGATTTCCTCAAGCGTGAGCTCGCGCGCGAGCACAACGCGCTCAGCTCCGAGCGAATGCCACGCCCGCGCCGCCTCCGCCGAAACGACGGACGCCTGCGTCGAAATATGTATCCCGAAACGGTAGCCTTTGCCCGCCGCGAGCGAGAACACGCCGAGGTCGGAGACGATAACGGCGTCAACTCCCGCGAGGTCGAGAAAATCAAGGTAATCCGAGAGCTCCGCGTAGTCACGCCCGTGCGGCATCGTGTTCACGGTGACATAGACGCGCACGCCGCGCGAATGCGCAAACTCCACGGCGCGCAAAATTCCCTCGCGCGTGAAATTGTCGCACGCCGACCGCATTCCGAACCGCTCGCCGGAGAGATAAACGGCGTCCGCGCCGTACAAAATGACGGCTCTCAGCTTTTCCTCATCCCCCGCGGGGCACAAAAGCTCAGGCGCCTTCACCTTCGCCGTCCCCCTTTTCGCCTGTTTTCTCTTCCTCATTATTATGTCTGTTCTTGTCCTTCGGCGAGAGCCTTATGCCGAAGGAGAGGACGACCGTCACCTGAAGTATCGCCGCGCCGACGAAAATGAGCCACGGCTTCGCGTCGAAGAATGTGAAGAACACCGCCGAGGCGAGCGACCATAAGAATATGGAGATAAACGTAAAGCACAGCCCGCGGCTGCCCCATACGCACGTCAGGACGAGCGCGACGAGAGACGAGACAGGCACCGCCCACAAAAAGATCTGCCAGACGAGCATATCAAAGTAAAAGCACACCGCGAACGCCGCGACGGCAATAAACCACACGCCGAATACGGAAATAAGCGTGATAAGCGCCTGATTGTGCGACATGCGGCGGGGCCCCTGCTTCTGCGGGAGCTCCTCCGAGGGACCGTGCCTGTCGAGCAGATAGTCTACGGTGACGCCGTACATATCGGAAAGCGCCTTCAGAACTGCGATGTCGGGCACGCTTTCGGCGCGCTCCCATTTTGAGACCGCCTTGTCCGAATACGAGAGCCTTGCCGCGACCTCCGCCTGAGTCAGATGCGCAGAGATACGCAGGTCTGTAAGGTTCTTCGCTATGATGTTCCTGTAATCTCTCATTACCACCTCTGTCCCCTCCCTACGGAATAAAATATATGCGCCGCGGCATAATTCAAATGTATTGTAACAGATTTTTGCGAGAAAGTAAATATGCCGCCGTTAAAAAAAGCGGCGGCGCGGGCGAGGGATGGGCGCAAAAATCAAAGCAAAAGCGAGATATCGCGAGCATAGGTCATGAAATTTTGAAATTTCGCCGATTTTTTTCGTTTACCCTCTTGACAACCCGTCCTTGATAATGTATAATCACATGGCAAAACCGAAAAAAGACTATGCTTTGTTTTTATACGGAGGAAACAGGATGTCAACCTACATGGCAAAGAAAGAGACTGTGTCCCGCAAGTGGTACGTTATCGACGCGGCGGGCAAGCCTCTCGGGAAGACGGCAGTCGCCGCCGCCACGATACTGCGCGGCAAGCACCGTCCCGAATTCACGCCCCATGTCGACTGCGGAGAGTACGTTATAATCATAAACGCGGAAAAAGCGGTCCTCACGGGAAAGAAGCTCACTCAGAAGTACTACCGCCGTCATTCCGGCTACATCGGGGGTCTCAAGGAAGTCCAGTACAAGACCCTTATGGCGACCCGTCCGGAGCTCGCGATGGAGCTCGCGGTCAAGGGAATGCTCCCGAAGAACTCGATCGGCGACAAGTCGATGACGAGACTGCACGTTTACCGCGGCGCCGAGCACAAGCAGCAGGCGCAGAAGCCCGAAGCTTACGAAATATAAGAGGGGAGGACGAATAAATGTATACAAGCGCTAAGCCCTATTTCTACGGCACCGGCAGAAGAAAGAAGTCCGTTGCCCGCGTCCGCATAGTCCCCGGCTCCGGGGTCGTGACTATAAACGGCCGCGATATAGACAACTATTTCGGACTTGACACGCTCAAGCTCATCGTCAACCAGCCCTTCGCCGTAACCGATACGGAAGGCAAGTTTGACATAATCGCCACCGTTCGCGGCGGCGGCTATTCCGGTCAGGCGGGCGCAGTCCGCCACGGTCTCGCCCGCGCCCTCTGCGCCGCCGACGAGAACTTCCGTCCCGCGCTCAAGCGCGCCGGTCTTCTCCGCCGCGACCCGCGTATGGTCGAGAGAAAGAAGTACGGCCTCAAAAAGGCTCGCCGCGCATCCCAGTTCTCGAAGAGATAAAGAGCGCGCAAATAAAGGAAATTACAAGAAAAAGGGCTGCCTTCGCGCGGTCCTTTTTTGCTTTGATTTCTTGATTTTTCGGGCTTGGCGAAAAAAAAGTGCACAAAATTTGATATAAAAAATTTACATCCCGACCTAAGCCAACGTTGTTGACAACGCCGAAGAATTAAGTTATAATAGACAAAATGAAGATGATGAAAAGTATCGTCTTTACAATTTTCGTGCACTATGAAAGGAAGCAGAAAATGAAACACCATTTCAAACGGTGGGCGGCGCTCGCGCTGACAGCCGCAACTGTCCTCTCGTTCTCGGTCGCCGCGATGCCGTTCGCGTTCGGCGCAGGCGAGACGACCCCCACAGCGTCGGGAAAGACCCCGATCGCGGCATTTGACTTCAAGAAAGACTTGGCGGATCACTCCGGCAGGACAGACCTCGATCCCGTCGAGCTCTTTGACGAAAGCAGTGCGAATCCGAAAAGAACCACCGAGGAAATGCTGAAATCCACATCTCCCTCCGGCAACGCCAGATGGACAGAGAAAACGGGCATAAGGCTTCAGAACGGCTTCTTCAAGCTGCCCGACAACATCTTCTCGGATACGGACATTTCGAAGATAGACGGCTTCACTCTTTCGTTCACGGTCAATAAGTCATCAAATCCTAATGGATATCCGTGGGAAGTTCTGTTCTCATTTGCGGATAAGGATTACTACGCGGACAAGGCCAACACGAACTGGCTTCCGGAAGGTGAAAGATCGGATACATCGATACATATGGTATATCACGGCTGCATCGGCTCCGGCACGCACCCTTATTATAATGATTACGGCGGCGGATGCTGGGTCGACGGCGCGCTCAACGCTTATGATAAGCCGTCGTCCAAATGCAAGATGGGCGAGGATCACGAGATCACCGTAACATACGAAACGGCGAACAACACGCTGTTCCTTTATGTGGACGGAGCGATGGTATCCAGCTCTAAGGCAGCCGACTGGACCGTAAAAGCGAAGCTCACGAATGAGGATATCAAAAACCTCACCTCTCTTGTCATCGGCAGAAGCAACGACGGCTACGAAGGCTGGTGGGGCTACGCCACATACAAGGATTTGACTATATACTCGACGGCGCTTACCGCGCATGAGGTTCGCGCGCTCGCACACGCCGAGACCGTAGAGGAAGGCTGGGAGGCTGTCAAGAACATGACCGTCGAATCTGAGCCTGTGCTTGTGAAAGACGCTCTCGTCCTCGACGGCGAAGGCGACGGCAC
Source organism: uncultured Clostridia bacterium (assembly GCA_947628165.1). GTDB lineage: Bacteria > Bacillota > Clostridia > Oscillospirales > CAG-272 > DTU064. Next base: position 25,072 of record CANQYV010000027.1, read on the forward strand.
GTTCACGGCTGCTGCGCTTAACGTCGACGGTCTGCCTGCAAAATTGAACGTAACTGCGTTTGGTAGACCGTATGTGTATTTTGGCAAGGATATGTCGGTTTCCCTAAATGAAGGTGATCGCGAAGCTGCCACGTCTGAAATGAGTAAAATCCTTGCTAAAAAAGGCTGGGACATTCTTGCCGTTTCCGAGAACTTCAACTACCACGGACAGCTTGCTGAAGCTCTTACTAAGGACAATGTATACGGAGAGATATACGGGAATACAGGCTTCATTCCCGAAACCGTAGAGCTCTTTGATAATACACTCGATACATACATAGGCAACTTCTGCAACAAACAAGGCAATAGTTTTTACTTTAAGCCGCTCGATACGGACGGTCTCGGACTGTTCTACAAAACCGATTCCGTTGACGTTGACGCAAAGCAGGTAGATAAAGTCAAGTGGGCAGAAACGTACTCCACCTATCACGACTTGCTTTCAATGATGCAATATTATGTTCCTACCGAGAACGGTGCGGACGATCTTATCACAAAAGGCTTCCGTCACTTTACGGCAACGATAGACGGCGTTCTTACCGTTGATGTTTACACGCTTCATATGGACGCCAATGACGATCCCGGTGACAACAACGCCCGCATGAAGCAGATGAATCAGCTTGCAGATGAGATTATCAAGTCAAACACCAAGAACCCGATAATCATCATGGGAGACACGAACTGCCGCTACACTCGCGACCCCCTTCTCACAGACTTTATCGGCAAGCTGAACGCTACCGATAACCTCTATGCAAAAGACGCTTGGGTCGAAACGAAGAACAACGGCGAATATCCCGAGTTCGGTTCCAAAGTGCTTGACAGCGAGATAGTTGACAAAATAATATACGTCAACAACACTGAGAGCGCTTATCAGCTCAGCCTGACGAAGTATACGAAAGCATCGATCGAGGACGACAACGATAAAGCCCTCTCCGACCACTCCGCTGTAGTCGGCACATTCGCATATGCGAAGAAGTGCACCGTAACATATTCGGACGGCGTAGACGGCGCGGCGTTCAAGACGCAGACGATAAACACGCTCTCCACGAACAAGATCCCCGCATTCGTCGGCACGCCCGAGCGTGACGGTTACGAATTCGCAGGCTGGAAGCCCGCAATAACGGATACGGACACCGTGACCGGAAACATGGAATTCGTTGCAACATGGACGGCAAAGACTGACGACACGACCGCAAAGACCGACGACACGACCGCAAAGACCGACGACACGACGGCAAAGACCGACGATACGACGAAGCCGGCAGACACGACGAAGCCCGGCAGCGCACAGCCGAGCACGACGGGTGACACGGCTCACACGTTGGTATGGGTCTCCGTATGCGCGGTCAGCATGATAGGCGCGGCGGTTGTCATCTGCGGCAAGAGCAAGGGCGGCAAAAAGGAATAAACGCCCCTGAAGCATAACATTTCCGAATCCCAAAGAGGGAGCCGCTCGTCGGCTCCCTCTCATTTTATAAAACCTCCGCCCGAGCCCCACGCCCGAGCGGATTTTTTATTTATCCCCTATCCCCCGTCATAAAAGCTTTTAAAAAGGGGTTTGTGGGAGAGGAAGATGCTGCAAATGCGGCATCTTATACTTTCTCTCGAAAAGTTTTCCCCCGCAAAGTTTTCCCGTATTTTCTCACCCTACATACACAATAAACCTGTCCTTGAGGCGGGCGGTTTCGGGGGTGCCCTCGAAGAAGACGAGGCGGTATCTGTACGTCAGGCGCTCGCCGGACTCTATGCGGACGGGGCCTTTGAAATACAGGTTGTTCGCGGCGAAAAGTCCGTAATCCCTCACATGCCACGACGTCGGATAGCGCTCGTTTTTCTTGTCGTCGAACACCGCGATGCCGATCTTATGCCCCGAAAGCTCGCCGCCGTAAACACACCAGTTCGCGGCGCGCCCCCAGCATTCGCGCTCGCCCGCCGCGCCATACGAATTTCCTATATACCCGCCGCGTTCGGCGCGGAGCACGTCCGCAACGCGTATGCCGAGCGGGCCCGCCTCCTTCGTCTTACCGAACGTCACCCCGCCGTATGAAGCCGTGAACGTCAGCGCGATGTCGATATATCTCGCGTCGCTCCCCTGCGCGTAAAACCTGTACTCGCACTCCGCGTCCGCCATAGGCACGCCGTCATGAGAGCACCACTGCGTGCACGCCGTGAATGACGCGTACACGTTGTTGGAAATGACATCCTTTATCCCCGTGTGGCGCTGGATGCCGCAGTTTTCGGGCTCGTTCCAGAAATCGACGTGCTCGGGCCCGCCGTCAAGCGTGACGTCGCCAACGCCGAAAAATACCGACCTGTGATGCGGGTGCTCCTTAGTCTCGAAATCGAGCCGCGTGAAGCTCTCGCCGAACGACGTCAGCACCGGCCCGAGATAAGGCTTTGCAAGGCTGCCGTCGTGGACGTATGACGTGAACGGCTTCCCGTTTATCATTATGTCAAACCGGTCGCCGAACGACGTGTCCCCTACCGTGACCGCCGTCTTCGGCGAGCCGAAAACGGGCTCCAAATCAAACTCGCCTGCGGGAGCCGTCAATATCGCCGTCACTTTCCCGTCCTCATACACCGCCGGGAACTCGCACCCCTCGCATTCGTTCCCGCAGACGCGCCCGCGAATACCCGTTAGCTCCGTAAGCTCATCGCAAGGCTCCGCCCCGAGCGACACCGGCTCGCCCGACAGCGCGCGCGCCGTTTTGACCTTTAAAGTGCTCATAATTCTTCCCCCTTTATTTGAAATGCTTCTTCATAAAATCATACGCAAGGATGACCTCGCGCTCAAAATCCGAGAACCCGCATTCGACCGAGACGCGCCCGCGATACTCCGTTTTCCCTAGCGCATCTGCAAATTCGGAAAGATACTCCCCGCCGTGGCTGCCGGGATAAGTCCTGTCCGGCGCTTCCGAAACGTGGATGTGGACGGGCAGCGCCTCGGCGGAAAGCAGCGCGTCCGCCGCCTCGCCCCCCTCGCACATGTGAAACGCGTCCGCAAGATATGAGACCCGCCCGCTGCCCGCGCGCTTTGCCAAATTGCAGCCTTCCGTCGTATAGTTTATCGCGTTGCATTCCGAGGCGCGCAGAGGCTCAATGGCGACGGTCACACCGTGCGCCTCGCCGAGCTTCCCGCACATCGAAAGAAAGTCCTCGATATATTCAAGCCCTCGCGCCTTCTCCATCCCGTCCGGGATGCGGCGCGCGCCGCCGGAGCCGAATACGACGACCCCGACTCCGAGCTTTGCCATGCGGCAGAGCGCGCGGTCGACATATTCGTAGAGCGGCGAGCCCTCGTCGGACGCGCCGTCCGACACGATCCTGTACTCGGGCGGGATAAAGCTGTTCGCCGCCTCAAGCGGCAGATTCATCCTCACCGCCTCCGAAAACTCCGCCTCCGTCATCGCCATAACGACGCCGACGCCCGCCTCCGCGTAATCGAAGCCCGCGTTAATTATCGTCTCGCACCCGCGCGAAAGCACCTCGAGCGGGCCTTTTTTTATCCCCGCCTCGCCCTCCGGCATGAAGGACGCGCCGGGAATGCAGCATCCGATCCTGTACGGCATTCCGATACCTCTTTTGAAATATATTCCGTGATTTCATTCTACCACTTTGAGATAAAAAGTCAAGCGTTTCGGTCGGTCCCCCTTGCGCGCGGCGAAAAAAACATATATAATATTCCTGCCGACACAATAAAAAATAACGAGGCTTACAATGGACCGAGAAAAAAACATAGATATAGATGAGCTCGCCGCCGAGGCGGACGCGGCGCTGCGCCCTGTATTCGACCGATTTGACGCGATCTCACAAAAGCGCACCGCGAACATAATAGACGCGTACCGCCGCCACGGCATGTCGGAGGCGTGCCTCTATCCGACGAGCGGCTACGGCTACGGCGACCGCGGGCGCGAGACGCTCGACGCCGTCTACGCCGACGTGTTCGGCACGGAGGCGGCGATAGTCCGCCACTCGATAGCAAACGGGACGCACGCGCTCACGATAGGGCTGTTCGGGCTTCTCCGCACGGGAGACACGATGCTCTCCGTCACCGGCGCGCCGTATGACACACTGGCAGAGGTCATCAAAGGGACGCGCGGCGAGGGCTCGCTCTCTGAATACGGCATTAAATATGACGAATTACCCCTCAAAGACGGAAAAATCGATTTTTCTGCACTCGCCGAAAAGCTTTCTGCAAATGCCGAAGTCAAGGTCGTCTACGCGCAGCGGAGCCGCGGCTACGGCGACAGACGCGCGCTGACGGTGGCGGAGCTCGACGAGCTTGCCGATTTCGTACATGCGCGCTCGAGCGCATACGTCGTCGTCGACAACTGCTACGGCGAGTTCACGGAGCTCTCGGAACCGCGCGCCGACCTTTTCATGGGCTCGCTCATCAAGAACCCTGGCGGCGGGCTCGCCCTCTCCGGCGGATATCTCGCCGGCATGCGCCGCGCCGTCGAGCTCGCGTCATACAGGCTGACCTCTCCCGGCATCGGCGGCGAGGTCGGGGCAA
>CANQYV010000028.1 GCA_947628165.1 uncultured Clostridia bacterium
AGATTTCCTATCTTTCCCGACAGCGCGGCGATAACGTCCTGCGGCGCGTCTACCGCGATGCTGATGATGTTTATCCCGCGCTCGCGATACGGCAGACCCATTCTGCCTATGATGAAATCTCCGTACTCGGAAAGCAGCCTGTTCAGCTCCTCGACCGAGCTTTTGTCCTCAACGATGATGCCGATTATAGCGACTCTTGTCTCCATTTTTGTCCTCCTGAATAAAAAGCCGCCCCGCCTGATTTCGGCGGGGCGGAGCGTTTACTGTTGCGTCTGCCTTTCCCTCGGGCGGCGCCTTGCCCCCTTATGTCAGGTCGGAAGATATTATACCTCGCGGCGGGGCAAATGTCAAGTCCCCGTGCGCGGGAAAAAATACAAGTGCCGGACTTGACATCCGGTCGCCTTTATGGTATACTTCAATTGCCACACAAAGTGAATATTTTTTTCAGCCAAAATGATTTGATGCGGTGTTTTTGCCATTTTACGGCAAAAACGCATCTGTTCTGTCTTAAGCACCGCAGCATTTGGTTGAGTAAAAGTGCGAGAGATTCACTTTGTGTGGCAACAAAGCGGAGCTGTGCGTTTTTCGGTGTGCAGCTTCGGCTGCACACTTTTTTTTCGCAGCCGGTCTCCGGTGTTACCACACATCTACCTTAAAAACGAAAAGCGCACGGCGAACATCTCCGCCATGCGCTTTTCGTTTTAGTAAAGAGTTTATTATTCCTTATTCTCTTTCTTTTCCTTGTTTCCGCCGAGCATCACGTTCGTGAGGATGCCGAGGATAAGGGCGCACGCAACGCTCGTTATCTTGACGGAGCCGACAGTCACGACGAGGCCGCCGATGCCGGAGATGAGGATGACGGAGACCGTGAACAGGTTCCTGTTGTCCTCAAGGTCCACCTTCTGCACCATCTTGAGACCCGAAACGGCGATGAAGCCGTAGAGGGAGATGCAGACGCCGCCCATAACGCAGGCAGGTATCGTCGCTAAGAACGTGGAGAACGGAGCGATGAAGGACACCACGATCGCCATCACAGCCGTGCCGAGTATCGTCACGACGGACGCGTTGCCCGATATCGCGACGCAGCCGACAGACTCGCCGTATGTCGTGTTCGGGCAGCCGCCGAACAGAGCGCCCGCGAAGGAGCCGACGCCGTCACCGAGCAGCGTTCTGTGAAGACCCGGATCCTCGAGCAGGTCATGCTCTATGATGGAGGAGAGGTTCTTGTGGTCCGCCAGATGCTCCGCAAAAACGACGAACGCGACGGGAACATACGCGACCGCTATCGTCGCTATGTACGACCCCATGCTGCCGACGTCGCCGTATGTGAAGCCCTCTCCGAAGAAGGCCGTCACGAACGTGAAATCGGGATACCACTGCATCGAGCTGAATTTGGAGAAGTCTATTATCATGAGCGCCTCGTTCGAGGTGAGGTTCCCTATGACCGTGAAGCAGGCGGCGACTGCGTAGCCCGCGACGATGCCGATTATGAACGGTATCATTTTCAGCATCTTCTTGCCGTAGACGGAGCACACCATCGTCACGCCGAGCGTGATGAGGCCGCAGAGGATACAGAGGTAAACGGACGCCGTGGGCGCGCCTTCCGCATTCATGACGGCGCCCGACTGGAGATCGCCGACCGCGTTTGCGGAGAGGGAAAGCCCTATGATCGCGACTGTCGGCCCTATGACGGACGCGGGCATCAGCTTATTTATCCACTTGACGCCGACGAATTTTACGATTATCGCGAGGACGACATACACGAGCCCCGCGAACGCGGCGCCGATTATGAGGCCGAAATAGCCGAGCGACATCGAGATGCCGCCCGCGAACGCGACGAGCATCGAGTTGATGAACGCGAACGAAGAGCCGAGGAAGACGGGGCTCTTGAATTTTGTGAAGAGCAGGTACACAATCGTGCCGACGCCTGCGCCGAAGAGCGCGGCGGAGGCGGACATCCCGTTCCCCACGATGCGCGGCACCGCGATGGTTGCCGCCATTATCGCCAGCAGCTGCTGGAACGAGAACACGACAAGCTGAGGAAATTTCGGCTTATCATTTACGCCGTAAACAAGTTTCATGAATGGACTTCCTTTCGTTTTTTTATATATAATGACCCGACGGCATCGGGTTATTAACGCTTTTTAACCCTTTTACCCCTCGATATCGTATAGCTGAACGGACATCTCGCCGTCAGTCTCCGGTACTCGGACCGAAACGCGCTCGCCGCGCGAGGTTGGGACGTTTTTCCCGACGAAATCGGGCCGCAGCGGCAACTCCCTGTGCCCGCGGTCGATTAGAACCGCGAGCTGTATCGACGCCGGTCTGCCGTGCGCGAATACACACTCTATCGCGGCGCGCACAGTCCTGCCCGTGTATATCACATCGTCTACAAGGACGACCTTTTTCCCGTCGACGCCGCACGGAAGCTCGCCGCCTCCGTCGGTCACGGCGGACACGATATCGTCGCGGTACGGGGTGACGTCTATCTCCCCGACGGGGACGTCGACGCCCTCAAATCGCCTTATGTTGTCCGCTATCATCGCGGCAAGCGGCGCGCCGCGCCGCTTTATCCCGAAAAGAACGATATCCTCGACTCCGCGGTTGCGCTCTATTATTTCGTGCGTTATCCTCACAAGCGAGCGCCGCACGGCGGGCTCGTCCATAAGCTCTGCCTTAAGCCTCATATCTTCACCAAAAAAATATCCCGCCGCGCGCACGGACGACGCTCAAAAAAGGCGCCCCGTGCCGTCCCGGCAGGATCTGATATTCGTTTTTATGCCCCGTTCGGGGCAAAACGACGATCTTGACGGTATCGCGGTACCAACTTAAAAGCTCATCGGGAATATAATACCACAACGCCGTCCGTTTGTAAAGTATCGCCGCATTATTTTTCGACGGTTTTTTTAAAAGTTTTCTCTTCAATAAGCTGCATGCATGACGAAAGCCCGTCCCTGTCCCCGGCGGAAAAATACGCGGTCTCGGTGCTGTCCATGTCGAGCACGCCCCATATCCGCCCGCATTCGTCCCTCATCGGTATGACGATCTCGGAGTGCGTGCTGCAGTCGCAGGCGATATGCCCCTCAAAGCAGTCTACGTCCTCTACGACCTGCGCCTCGCCGAGCTTCCACGCCGTGCCGCAGACGCCGCGCCCGTATCCTATTCTTGTGACTGCCGGTCTGCCCTGAAACGGGCCGAGCACAAGCTCCTCGCCCGAGACGAGATAAAATCCGACCCAGTTTGCATATTTAAACGCCTGCTTTATGACCGCGGACACGTTCGCGAGCACGGCGGTCATGCTGTCCTCGCCGTCCGTGTATAATTTTATCTGCTCCCGCAGAAGCGCGTAAAATCCCGCCTTGTCAGACGGGTAGGAAACCTCGATATAGCTCATCTCTTACCTCCGATTTATTCAAAACACAAGCGCCGCCGGGGTTTGCCGGCGGCGCCGTATCGTTTTTTTACTGCCTCGGCATATAGTCGACGCTGTACGCCTGAACTACCCAGCGCGTTTCGTATCCGCTCGCGGAGCACGTCGAAAGCGTGATTATATCGTCCGCCACCGTCGGCTTGAGACCCGTCTTTATGACCGACCTCTTCGACGCGTAGTTGATGAACGACTGCTTCTCGTTGTCGTCCGCAAACGCGAGCCTGTAAGTCGTGCCGTCCGTCGGCACCTCATACGCCGCGAAAATGACGTATTTGCGGACGCCGCTCTCCGTCACGATATAGACGTTCGGATGCTCACTCCAGTACTGTATGCCCTTGTAGTATACAAGGCTTCCGAACATGGAGCGGTTCTTCATCCTGTGGCCGTATATGACGGTGTTGAAATCGCTGAAAGCGGGACTGCAGTTTGTCTCAAGGAATATTGAGCCGCCCTTGTTGTCCTGCTTCAGATAATTTCTGTAAAGGTAGTAGTCGTTGTCAGTGTAGTACACTATAGGATAGTTGACCTTGGAATCGGTTATATATATCCAGCCGATAACGTCGCTGTTCTGCTTCTTAAGCGCAGCCAGGTCAAGTCCCGACAGGACCTCCATATAAGGGTCCGGGCCGTCGTATTCCGGCAGCGTTACCGGAGTCGTCACGGATTCGTCTCCCGTGCCGGGCGCCGACGCGCTGCCTCCCGTGCCGTCAGGTGAAAGCGGGTCTTCCGTCGCCGAGGGAGAATCCCCCGTGCCGATCGGTTTGATGGTCCCGCCGAGGTTGTCCATGTTGGGAAGTCCCGCGACCTCCTGTGCATGGTTATAGACTTCCTCGTTTTTCTTGTATTCGATGCCTTCGTATATGAGCATCACGGCGCTCACGACAAAAATGAGCGAAAACACCGCAAGCAACGCTATCCGCAATCTTTTGTCCATACTCCGGTTACCTCCTGAAATGTAATTCTCCCGTCGGAACTCATTTTGCGCCGACGGCATCGTTTATCTCGTCAATATCGTCCGCCGTCGCCCTGTATACGACGCCCGAGCCCTCGACCGTCACATAAACGTATGAGACTGCGTCATCGCCCTCACCTTTCGTGAACGTGTCTCCGAAGAGGATGACGAACTCCCTCTCCCTCGAGATCTGCCCGGAGGAGCCGCCGTCTGATGATGGCACCGACGTGTACTCGGTATATTTGAGCGCAACTCTCACGGCGCCCTCGCCGAGACCGTAATCCTCGGGCTTCTTCTCACCGTCCGCGTCAACGCCGTATGCGATGAGCTCTTCATAGCTCAGATACGCCTTTTTCGGTATCGCGTTCATGATGCGCTTCACCGGCGAGTCGTCGGAGTCAAGGTCGACATCGGTGTCTTCTGAGACGTCGTAGGAAAAGAGCGAGTCGTCCCCGCGCGTGACCTTGAGGCTTATCACGTCCTCAAGCTCCGGCGTCGGTACCTCGACGGGCGCAAGCAGCTCTCCGAGAGTATAGTCTATATACTGAAAGATCGCGTCCGTCACCGAATAAATATATTCGCTGCCCGGCTCGTAGAAATAGTAATTGCCGGTTGCGGCATTCTTGTTCCCTATCAGGAAATGGCGCGTATGCGTCGTCACGCCCGTGTTGTCGTCGCAGTAAACGGTCGTTATATCGTAGAGCGGGTCGTCCGTTCCGTAGCTTGAGGCGCGGCTCTCGTCGTATATATACCGCCCTTTCCCGCCGTAATCGGAGAGCGCCTCCGACATCTCTATGACCTTTTCGCTGTCGAGAGGAAAATCGGGGTCGCCGTCGACAGTCCAGTTTCCGTCCTTGATGGCGAGGCTCACGGTCTCGCCGTTATGCGTGTACTTTATCGACGTTATCTTTGTGAAGTCCTCGTCTATTATCTGAAACGTGCCGATGTCGCCTAAGTCGGAGAGAGGCGGCTCCGTTTCATCACCGTCGCCGGAGGTGACGTCCACTATGACGAAATACACGACGACGAGCAGCAGTATGACGGCGGCGACGATGCCGAGCGTTATAAGCTGCTTTCTTTCCCTGCGCTTTTTAGAGTTCATGGAAAAGCTCCCCTCCCCCTCTTTTTATCTGAGACGGCGTCTCAGCCAGACCGCAAAGCCTGCCGCAAGCACCGCTATCGGTATCACATACTGTATTATTATCTTCAGCGCCGTCCCCGCGCCCTCGGTCATCAAAAGCGCCGCAGGCTGACCGACGTTGACGGAGTCTATCACGAGCGTTGCGGGTCTGTCGCAAACAGCCGTGATCGAATATCCGTAGAGCGTAAGGTCGTTGTAGCCGACGAGCATCGACGACTCCTCGGAATTGATATAAGAAGAGCCGTACCATACGAACGCGGCGCCCGTATTTGCGTCCTCCGATATCGCACCGAGCATCAGCGTGCCCGTGACGTCGTCGTCATTTTTGTCGCGCACGGCCTCTTTCGGTCCTATGACGTATGCGGAGCCCGAAGTCTCGATGATGGGGCTGACCGTCATCGTGCCCTCGTACCCCTCGGCTTCCTTTATCGCGTGGGAGCCGCTTATCGCGACGACGTATCCCGTCGGATTTTCTATTTCCTCCGTAACCTTGGACTCGAGCATCGGCTCAACGAGCAGACGCTTGTCCCCGTTCGCGTATCTGTTCTCGTCGCCCTCGAGCACAACGCCCTCGACGGGAGCCATGCCGCAGTGCGCGGCGAGCTTCGTCAGATTGGGCAGCTTCTCCGAGCTGTAGGACGTTATGTCCGTTACGAGGACGACGCTTCCGCCGCCGTCGATATAAGAGGTGAGCGTTTCAAGCTCCGCGTCCGTCATGTCGCTCGACGGATTGTTGATGATTATGACGTTCGCGTCCCCCGGTATCTCGCCCGCCGTCAGGAGGCTGAGCTCCCTTTTCACGATGTTGACGCTGTCAAAGAAATTGTCGAACACATCTCCAAGTGCGATCTCTCCGTGTCCCGTCAGCGTGTACGCCACGGGAATGACGTCTGTCGTGACGTAGTCGATGGCGGACGTTATCTCGTTGTCGGCGTCGAAGATGTCGGGCGAATACGCGTCCTCAAGCGAGACGCCGTTCATGAGAAAATAATAGTAATTGTTGTAGTATTCGTTCAGGACGTCCTCCGAGTACTCATATATATCGGAGCTGTCTATCGTGTCCGAGCGCTTCTCGCTCACGACGACCAAGCTGTTTACCGACTGCACATTGTGCTCGTCGATGAACGCGGGGTCCTCGTCCGGGTCCTTCTCCTCGACCTTTATGTGAGAGGAGAGCGCGCCGTATCTTTCAAGGAATATGGATATCGTTTTGTCCATAGTATCCTGAGTCGTGACGAAGTATATCGTCACGTCCTCTTCGAGAGAGTCGAGAAATTCGACCGTCTCGTCGGATATTTCGTACATTCCCTTTCCCGTGAGGTCGAACGTCCTGTACTCGGACGGTATCGCGCCGACAATGAGGTTTACGACGACGGCGGCGACTATGACCGCGAGCATTATGACGAGGCTGAAGCTCCCCATGCGCAGGCGTCTTTTCTTTCCACTGTCGGTCTTTTCGGGCATTGCGTTATTAAAATTGTTCATCTCGTTCATATCGTCACCGCCCCTCAGCTGTACCTGCGTCTCTCGACGGACTGCACCGTAAGGACGATGAACACGACCGCGAAAGAAATGTAGTAAACGACCTCGCCGATATCGAACGCGCCCATGAAAGCGCCTCCGTTCGTGTACGCGTCAAAGAACGCGAGCCCCGAGATGAGCTTCGGGAAAAGGCCCGCGAAAAGCGACGATTTTATGAGATACGCCGCGAGCGAGGCGACAGAGATGACGCCCGTCACGATGCAGCCCGCCGTGCTGTTTTTCGTGAGCGCGATAACTATCGCGCCGAGAGCGGCGGCAAGCACGATAACGGCGATCAGAGACGCGAGCGCTCCCGTCGGGAACACCAGCTTGACATAGCTCATGAAGTACAGAAGCAGAAACGCGCCGACCGAAATGACGGCTGCTATGACCTGGCTCTCGACGAGGCTCGAGGCGAACATTCCCATCGCCACCATCGCCGCGAGCATGAGCACGAGCATGAACCACGCGTTATACGCCGTCGCAAGGTTCATCGCACCCTCGACCGAGGAAAAGAGCGTCATAAGAATCGGGTATGCCGCCGTGATAAGCATCGGTATGCCCACTATCGTCATCATGGCGAGGTATTTCGCAAGCACTATCTTCGTCGTAGATATCGGGAGCGACAGAAGCAGCTGCTCCGTCTTTGAATGGCGCTCCTCCGCTATCGAGCGCATAGTGATAAACGGCACGGTTATGACGAAGATGTAGAAGTTGACGGCGAGTATGAGCGATATCTCAAATCTCGCCTCTCCCATGCTGATATTGGCATAGGTGGTGAAGAAGCCGATGAGCGCAAGGATGACGGCCATCATGACACAGCCCGTCATGCTGCAAAGATACGACTTAAGCTCTCTTTTATATATCGCGCCCAAAGCTATCACCTCCCCCCGAACAGCGGCTTGTAATCGTCGTTGTCGTTGTCGTTATCATTATCATTATCGGCGTCGTCATCGCCGACGTCATTGTCATTGTCGTCGTTATCGCCGTCGTTATCGTCATCCGCGTGCGCGGCGTCCGCTCCGTCTCCTTCCGTGAGCTTGAGGAATATCTCCTCGAGGTTCTCCTCCTCGATGCCCATCGAAATAACCGCGCGCCTTATATCCGAGAACGCGAACGAGACTGCCTCGCGCAGGTCGACGTCTCCGGAATACGTCACCTTCGCCGACGTCTCCGTGCCCGAGGATGTCTCGATCCTATACGACTTTATCCCCTCGAGTGACGAAAGCACGCCCTCGACCTCTTCCCTCGTCGCCTTGACGGTGAGCGTCATCGTCGTGTCCGCCTGGAGCGAGCGGCTGAGGTTCTCCATCGTGTCGTTTGCGACGAGCCTGCCGTGCGATATGACTATGAGCCTGTCGCATATCTCCTGCACCTCGGAGAGGACGTGGCTGCTCAGGATGACGGTGCGGTCGGACCCGAGCTCGTGTATGAGCTCGCGTATCTCCGCGCGCTGCTGCGGGTCAAGTCCCTCCGTCGGCTCGTCAAGGATTATGATCTCGGGGTCGCCGAGCATCGCCTGCGCTATTCCGACGCGCTGGCGGTATCCCTTTGAAAGATTCTTTATGAGCCGGTTCGACATATCCGTTATCCCCGTGCTCTCCATCACGTCCTCGACCTCCTCCGCGATGTGATCGCGGCGGACGCCCTTTGCCTCGGCGACGAAGCAAAGGTATTCGAGCGGCGTCATGTCCGTATAAAGCGGGGGCGTCTCCGGCAGATACCCTATCGAGCGCTTTGCCTCTACGGGCTCCTCCAGTATGCTGTACTCCCCTATCATGACCTCGCCCTCGGTCGGGGCAAGGCAACCCGTTATTATGTTCATCGTCGTCGACTTCCCGGCTCCGTTCGGCCCGAGAAAGCCGTATATCATTCCCGGCTCGACCTTGAAGCTGATGTCGTCAACGGCGACATTGTTCCCGTATTTCTTCGTAAGGTGGCGTACTTCTATCAAGAAACGTTTCCTCCCAACATTTTTTATACTATGGCAGTTATAATTTACCGCTTTTCTGTGACGGACGTGTGACGGAACTGTAAATTAACTCCGAAAAAAGCCGCGTCCGGCAAAAATCCGTGAAAGCCGCCGGCTCCGGCGCCCTTTATAGCTGACGGGAGGCGAACTTCACCGCTCTACGCGGGCGCTTTCCGGCGCTTTTGTGTTTGTCGGATTTCGCCTTGCGTCCAGCAAGGCGGAATCCTCCGCGCGCAAAATCATCCGAAAATCATCCCGCGTTTAGTGCTTCGCAGTTTTCGGTGCCGTATCATCGTTCGGGCAAGGAAAGCCCCGCAGGCAATACTGGTTGTATTGCCAAGGGTGTTGACGCAGTACGGGCGTTGATACGACGCCGAAAACCGGTGAAGTTCGCCTCCCGTCAGCTATGCTCCGAAAAATAACAAATTTGACTTGCATTTGTCGACTTTTTTTGATAGAATAAAAAAGTAAGGTACGAAAAACCTACTTTTTTCGGAGGAGAGGCATGAATTTCAGCGTACATTACGCCGTTGCGGGCAAAACATCGGCTCCCGCCGGATGGTCGCATCCGTCAAGCAGTACGGAAACGCACGAACTCATTTTCTGCACCTCCGGCTCGATATATATGGGTCTGGGCTTCGAGCGCTTTATTATAAGAGAGGGCGAGTCCTGCATCCTGCCTGCCGGCACGAGAAGATACGGATACCGCGAGGGGGCCGCCCCCACGGAATTTTATTGGGCGCACTTTAAAGGCGAGCTCGGCACGCTCCCGATGAGGAGCACCCCGAATCCCGACCGTACAACGCGCCTTTTCGACGACCTCATCATGTACTCGAGAACTCCCGAGTACGACGACGACGCATGCACCTGCGCCCTCGAGCTCGTCCTCTTCGAGATCGTGCGCGCCGGCGCGATAAGCGAGGATGCGCCGTACGCGAAGCTGTTCGCCATCTGCGAATGGATAAACGAGAACTGCACGCGGCAGATACGCGTGTCCGACGTCGCCGAGCACTTCAACTACAACGAGGACTACATCACGCGGATGTTCAAGATCCATTACAAGGGCGGTATAAAGTCTTACATAGACGCGGCGAGGCTCAAGAAGATACGCGAGCTCCTGCTATCCACGAACATGAAGATAAAGGACGTCGCCGAGCAGTGCGGATTTGACGACTCCAAGAGCTTTCAGAAATTCTTCAAATACCACGAGGGCATGTCCGCGCTCTCGTTCCGCGAGCTTTATTTCGGCTCCGGCGGACGCCGCGCCCCGGAAGAATAACGCGCCGCATACAAAATAAAGTATACCACACGAAGCGTTTTATAGCAACTGTTTTTTTGAAACATGAAAAGGCTGACGGAGAATAACGAAAGCAGGTCTGAAAAAAAGAGGGGGACTGCCCGAGCCATCGGCATCCCCCGTTTTGTTCTGCCCTTACTGACGGTACTTTCGCTGTTCGCGGCGGTACTTCTCTTTGTCCTGTTTCTTCCCGGCAAAAATGCGTCGCCGCCGCCCTCTCCCGAGGCAGGCACCGTCGGCGAGCTTTCAACGGACGAGCCCGAAAAAGAGCCTCTCAGCATCCCGAACGGCGGCGCGCTCTTCCGCATAAGCGACGCCGAGACTTTATATCTTCTCGCCGACAGCGGCGCGTTCGGCGAATTTTTCGCCGCGAACGGCGAGGACCCGATCGTTATAATAGAGCGCGGCTCGACCGTGACGCTCGACCGCACGCTCTACATCGACAGCGGGATAACGCTCGACGTCGAGGGCGAGCTCGTTTTCGCCGACGAAAGCGTGAAGATCGTCATCGATGCCGAGGGCGAGCACACGATTTCGATATTTGCGGACGCGCCGCTCTCGAGATATGATATAGACGCGCCGGACAGCAGCCTTTGCCTCGAGGGCGGCGACATCCCCTTTATCCGCGAGGTGGCGGAGACGCAGAACGTCGCCTCCTATAACGGGACGCCTACGGCGGGCGCCGCGGACGGCGACACGCTCGGCGGCGAAGGGAACGCCCGCGCCGTCTCGGCGGAGCTTTATCACAACGCCAAAAAGACCGACGCGTGGGACGGCGCCTCGTCCGTCGTGTCCGGCAACCTTATAACGCTTTTTGTCCCTCACGACGTCTCCGACGCCGATATAAAGTCCCTTCACGTCTCCGTCAAAACAGACGAAGGCGGAAAATGCGACCTGCCCGACAAGCTCGACCTTTCCTCGCCCGCGCTTGTGACAGTCACTGACGGCACAGGGCGCGGCAGAGTTTACAGGCTCACGGTTGAGCGCGCGCGGCTCGGCATCCCCATAATGTCAATTTACACGACCGACGGCTCCGGAATAGACTCCGACCTCGAGTATGAGACGGCGGTCATGTACGTCGACGGGGAGGAATACACGCTTTCGGTAAAGGGGCGCGGCTCCTCGTCATGGTGGATGTTCCCCAAGCACTCATATCGCCTGAAGCTCGACAAAAAAGCGCGGCTCTGCGGCCTTAATTCCGACCGCGACTTCTGCCTTATAGGAAATTACATAGACCCCTCGCTTTTGAGAAACATTGTCGCCTCCGATATGGCGTCCGTCATGACCGGCATGCCTTACACGCCGAAATATCAGTCGGTGGACGTATTCATAAACGGCACATATTCCGGCGTCTACGCGCTCTCGGAGAAAATAGAAGAGGACGACGACAAGGTCTCTCTCGGCGAGCGCGTGACGGACGAAAAGGGAAACATAAAGGATCTCGGCTTTCTCATCGAGATCGGCTGGGACAGAAACAGCGCGAACGTCCGCGGCGTCGACTACTTTCACACGAGATACTGCTGGTATCAGTACATAAAGGAGCCCGAGATAACGAAGAAGGGCAGCGCGGAGTACAAATACATAAGCTCCTATGTGAGGGCGGCTGAAAACGCCATCGTCCGCGGCTCCGGGTATGAGGAATACATAGACGTTGACTCGTGGGTCGACTGGTTCATAGTGAACGAGCTGACGAACAACACCGAGGGCGCGTTTTACAGGAGCCTCTATATGTATAAGCCCGTCGGCGGCAAGCTGACCGCCGGTCCCATTTGGGATTTTGACACCGCGTTCGGCAACAACACCGGCGACATAGATGGCTATGACGGCTGGGCGTCAGTCGATTTCACATACGAGTATCTTTACGACAACTGGATGAAATTTCTGACGAAGAACAAAGCGTTCATGACCCGCGTCCGCGAAAGGTGGCAGGAGATGAAGGGCACGCTGATGGAGACAGCGAAAAACTCCGTCGAGAGCCACGCCTCGGAGATCGAGGCGTCGACCGTCTACAATTTCAAGGTGTGGAAGCGCGGCCTCACCTCTCACATAGGGCTCGGGCGCGCGACAAGGCTCGGATTTCGGACCTGGCGCCGCCACGTCGACTACATCATGGAATTTCTCGAAATGAGATACGAATGGATTGACGCGAAGCTGTCGTAATACTTTGCATAAATAACATTTGCCTTTGCGGTGAATATGAGATATAATATAGTCGCCATATATGGCACGGATAATTCTGGAAGGACGTTTCAAACACGGTAGCATGGAAAAGAAAGAGATACGCGGCGGACATTATAAAGGCGAGCGGCCGCTCTTCGGCTCGCGCTCGCTTCGTATATACGACACGATATTTGACGAGGGCGAGTCTCCCCTGAAGGAGAGCCGTGACATCGAGCTTTACGGCAGCATGTTCAGGTGGAAATACCCGCTTTGGTACACGAAGGACATAACGGCAAAGAACTGCACCTGGTTCACGATGGCGCGCGCAGGAGTATGGTATACGGAGCGCGTGACCGTCGAGGACTGCGCCATAGAGGCGCCGAAAAATTTCAGGCGCTGCCGCGACCTTGTGCTGCGGCGCGTATCGTTCCCGAACGCCGCGGAAACGCTCTGGAGCTGCGACGGCGTCACACTTGAACAGGTCGTCGCGAACGGGGACTACTTCGCCATGAACTGCTCGGACATGAACGTCACTGGGCTGACGCTCTACGGCAACTATTCCTTTGACGGCGTGCGCCGCGCGGTCGTCGAAAATTCGCATCTGCTCTCAAAGGACGCGTTCTGGAACAGCGAGGACGTCACAGTCAGAAACTGCTTCATCTCCGGCGAATACCTCGGCTGGAACGCCAAAAACCTCACGCTTATAGACTGCACGGTCGAGAGCCTTCAGGGAATGTGCTACATCGACAACCTCGTGATGAAGAACTGCAAGCTGCTGAATACGACGCTCGCGTTTGAATATTCCTCCGTCGACGCCGACATAACGGGCAAAATCGACAGCGTGATAAATCCGGGCTCCGGCATCATCCGCTGCGATAGCATAGACGAGCTGATAATCGAGCGCGACAAAATCGACCCGTCAAAAACAAAGATAATCTGCCGCGCGGAGGCAAAGTGATGCCCAAAGTGCGCGCCGCAAGCCTCCTTTTCGCCGCGCTTACGCTCGCGGCGTTCTTTTCCTCATGCGTGAGGGAGGGGGGAGCGATACCGGAGACGGCACAGCAGACGGAAAACGAGGACACGGGGGACGGTACTGACGACATGACAGACGCTTTGAACACCGAGAATGCCTCGCACGGTGATGAGACCGGCAGTGTGCTCGTCACCGTCGGGGACAAGAGCTTTTCGCTCACACTTGCCGACACCGAGGCGGCGCGCGAATTTGCAGCACTCCTGCCCCTGACGCTCGACATGAGCGAGCTCAACGGAAACGAAAAATATTTTTATCTCGAAGAGAAGCTTTCGTCCCGTCCCGCCGTGCCCGATATGATACACTCCGGCGACCTCATGCTTTACGGCTCCTCCTGCGTCGTCATATTCTACGACGACTTTGAAACATCGTACAGCTACACGCCGCTCGGCACTATTGACGACAAGGACGGCCTTGCCGATACCCTCGGTAAAGGCTCCGTCACCGTCACATTCGAGAAAAAATAATGCCGCGCCCGAACGAAAGGAGCCGTGAATTATGAAATACGACTTTGAAACTCCCGTAGACAGACGCTCTACATGCTCCCTCAAATGGGATGTCGCCGACGGCGAGCTGCCGATGTGGGTCGCCGATATGGACTTTTGCACCGCCCCCGAGATAACGGAGGCGATATTGTCGCGCGCCTCACACGGCATTTACGGCTACAACACGATCCCCGACGAATGGTATGACGCTTACCGCTTCTGGTGGGGCACGCGCCACGGGCTCGACATCCCGCGCGAATGGCTCGTGTTCTGCACGGGCGTTATCCCCGCGATATCGACCGCCGTCCGCAAGCTGACGACGCCGGCGGAAAAGGTCCTCGTCGAGGTCCCCGTATACAACACCTTTTTCAACTCGATAGAGAACAACGGCAGATACCCCAAAATGTGCCCGCTCATATATGAAAACGGTGAGTACCGCCGCGATTTTGACGCGCTCGACGCTGCGCTCTCCGACCCGCAGGTAACGCTCATGATACTCTGCAACCCGCACAATCCGACGGGCGTCATCTGGTCGCGCGCCGAGCTGTCGCGCGTCGGCGAGCTCTGCCGCGCCCACAACGTGACAGTCATTTCGGACGAGATACACTGCGACATAACGGACCCGGGATTTGACTATGTTCCGTTCGCCTCGGTCTCCGATACCTGCCGTGACATCTCCGTCACCTGCGCCGCGCCTACAAAGGCTTTCAACATAGCGGGTATACAGACTGCCGCCGTGATAGTCCCGAACGAGGCGCTGCACCACAAAATGTGGCGCGGACTCAACACCGACGAGGTCGCGGAGCCGAACACGTTTGCCATAGGCGCCGCCGTCGCCGCTTTCACGCGCGGCGGGGAGTGGCTCGACGAGCTCCGAGCCGTCATATACGAAAACAAGCGCGCCGCATACGATTTCACCTGCCGCGAGCTGCCCGACATCCGACCCGTGTTCTCGCACGCGACGTACCTGCTTTGGCTCGACATCGGCAAACTCACCTCGGATTCCGTTGCGTTCGCGTCGTTCGTCCGCGAAAAGACGGGTCTCTTCGTCTCAAACGGCGCGCAGTACCGCGGCAACGGCGGCAGCTTCCTCCGCGTGAACGCCGCCTGCCCGAGAAAAACGCTCGATGACGGTCTCTCCCGCCTGAAAGCCGCGGTCGAGATGTGGAGGGCGCAGAATTTGCAAAAATAATAAGCCCCGATGTAACTAGGCACTTTGATCTTCACAAAAAATCTGCCGCACGCGCGTTTTTTCGCGGTGCGGCAGGTTTTTATTTGTTTTTTCCTCAGTCTGAGGTGTAGGGCATGAGAGCCATCTGACGCGAGCGCTTTATAGCGAGCGTGAGCTGACGCTGATGCTTCGCGCATGTGCCCGTAACTCTGCGGGGCAGGAGCTTTGCGCGCTCGGGGGACGTGAACTTGCGGAGGCGAGCCGTGTCCTTATAATCAATGTAGCTTATCTTGTCCTGGCAGAAAACGCAAACCTTTCTGCGTCTCTTCTGCGGCTGACGGTACTGACGCTGCTGTGGCTGCTGTGCCGCCTCGGTCCTGGTCTCGGCCTTGACCTCGGTCTCGCCCTCGGTCTTCGGAGCCATGTTCTCGGTGTTTTCCATGATTTATATCCTTTTTTCCTTTCGTGAATTTGTTCCGGCGTCTCTCAGAACGGCAGATCGTCGTCGCCCGAGATATCCTCGAATTTGGGAGCCGGTGTGCCGCCGCCCGTGTAGGTCGGCGCGCCGTATGAATCGGGCGTGTAGCCGCCTGCCGGCGCCTGCTGTCCGCCCTCGCCCTTCGAGTCTACGAAATAGACGTTGTCAACTCTGACTTCGGTCGAAAACTGCTTCTGCCCCTGCTGGTCGGTCCAGTTTCTCGTCTGGATCGTGCCCTCGACGCAGATGGAGCTGCCGCGCCTGAAATAACGCGTGATGAACTCCGCCTGATTGTTCCAGGCCGTGCATCTTATGAAGTCCGCCTGCTGGGCGTCCTGATTTTTCGACTGATAATGCCTGTTGACCGCTATCGTGAACGACGTCACGGGCGTGCTTGTCTGTGTCATCCTGAGCTCGGGGTCAGCAGTGAGTCTGCCTCCGAGGATGACACGGTTCAGATTAAAATTAGCCAACTCTTACCCCTCCTTTTATTCTGCGGCCGGAGCTTCCTCTGCCGCGGGTGTCTCCTCTGCGGGAGCTTCCTCTGCCGGGGCCTCGGCCTCTTCGGCCGCCTCAGCGGGAGCCTCTTCCGCCTTCGCGGGCTCTGCCGGAGCCTCGTCCTCGTCGTCATCGTCGCCGATGACCTCGGGAGCGCTGCCGCGGACGCTTATCGTCTGCTTCTTCTCGTCTACCGCAAGAACGATGAAGCGGAGCGCATCCTCTGTGATGCCAAGCACGCGCGTCAGCTCCGCCGTGAAATCGGGAGCGGATCTGAAGTAGATGAGCACATAGTAGCCCTCTTTTTCGTAATTGATGGGATAAGCGAGCCTGCGCTTGCCCCACACGTCAACAGCGACGATCTCGGCGTTGTCTTCGATAAGAGCCTTGATCTTCTCCGCCGTTGCCTGTGCCTGCTCTTCGCCGTTCTTGAGGCTGAGAGCGAACAGCACTTCATAGGTGTTTTTCTTGATCTCCATGTTTTACCTCCTCATGGACATATGACCGCCGCAATTATTTGTCGGATTTCCGCGGCGGTAAGGAAGCGGCGCCGAGTCCCAAAAGCTGAGGCTCCGCACCCCGGACCCGAAGATTATATCACAAAAATATCTCCGTGTCAACTACTATTTTCCGTTGTTTTTTTGTTTACGGAAGCAATGCGGGAAGCGTCCGCCGCCTCCCGCGTGTGTTTTTTAAAGCTGCTCTATTGCCTGTTCAAGCGACTTTCTTATCTCTTTCGCCTTTTCGAGCTTCGCGCGCTCGCCCTCGACGACTGCGGTGGGAGCCTTTGAGGTGAAGCTCTCGTTTGACAGCTTGCCCTCGAGCCGCTTTATCTCGGCCGCGTTCTTCTCAAGCTCGCGGGACAGGCGCGCCCTCTCCGCCTCGAGGTCGACGAGCTCCCCGAGCGGGATATACACCGTCGCCGCGCCCGTGATTATCCTCACGACATTGCCGTCCGGCGCGCCGCCGACAAGCTCTACCTCCGACGCCGACGCAAGGCGGCGGAAGAAATGCTCCGTGCCCTCGAATATCTCCGGCTGCTTCGACTCTATCATGAGCGTCGCCCGCCTTGACGGAGGCACGTTCATCTCCGCGCGGCGCGTGCGTATCGCGCGTATCGCCTCGATAACGGCGTCAAGCCTTTTCGACTCGTCCCCGAACACGAGCGCCTCGTCGTATTTCGGGAACGGGGATATCATGATGCTCTCGAGGTCGTCGTCCGTATGCGGGAGCGAGGCGAAGATCTCCTCCGTGACGAACGGGAGGAACGGATGAAGGAGCTTCAGCGTTCCGCCGAGCACGAAAGCGAGCGTGTTCTGCGTCGTCTTGTTCGACGCCGCCTCCTTGTCCGACAGCGACGACTTAGAAAGCTCTATATACCAGTCGCAGAGCACGTCCCACACGAAGTCGTAGAGATTCGAGAGCGCGATCCCGAGCTCGTATTTGTCGAGCGCCGCCGTCACGGCGGACACGCATTCCTCAAACCGCGTCAGTATCCACTTGTCCTCAAGCGAGAGCGAGCGTGCGTCCGGATACGACACCTTTTCTATGTCGAGATTCATGAGGGCGAAGCGCGCCGCGTTCCACAGCTTGTTGACGAAATTGCGTGCGGCCTCTATCCTCTCGTCGGAAAATCTCATGTCGTTTCCGGGCGAATTTCCCGTCGCGAGGGCAAAGCGAAGCGCGTCTGCGCCGTATTTGTCTATTATCTCGAGCGGGTCGATGCCGTTGCCGAGCGACTTTGACATCTTCCTCCCCTGCGCGTCGCGGACGAGCCCGTGGATGAGCACCGTGTCAAACGGGACCTGCCCCGTATACTCGAGCGCGGAGAATATCATGCGGGAGACCCAGAACGTGATTATGTCGTAGCCCGTGACGAGCGTGTTCGTCGGATAGAAGCGCCTGAGGTCGTCTGTGTCCTTCGGCCAGCCGAGCGTCGAGAACGGCCAGAGCGCCGAGGAAAACCATGTGTCGAGCGTGTCGGGATCCTGCCTCATCTGGCGCCCGCACTTCGGACAGACCGCGGAGCCTTCCTTCGTGACGACTGTCTCGCCGCACTCGTCGCAGTAGAACGCCGGTATGCGGTGGCCCCACCAGAGCTGGCGCGAGATGCACCAGTCCTGCGTGTTCTCCATCCAGTGCATATAGTTCTTGTCGAACCTCTCGGGCACAAAGCGCGTCTTGCCCGTTTTGACCGCCTCGATCGCGGGTCCCGCAAGCGGCTCCATGCGGACGAACCACTGAAGGCTCACCATCGGCTCTATCGTCGTGCCGCAGCGGTAGCATGTCCCGACCTCGTGCGAAAGATCCTCAATACCCGCGAGGTATCCGCCCGCCTCAAGGTCGGCGACGATGGCGCGCCGCGCCTCGTATCTGTCCATGCCGGCATATTTCGGATAATTGTCCGTTATCTTCGCGTCCTCGGTCAGCACGACCTCCATCGGCAGGCGCTGACGCTTGCCGACCTCAAAGTCGTTCGGATCGTGCGCGGGCGTTATCTTGACGCAGCCCGTTCCCTTGTCGAGCTGGGCGTGCTCGTCGCCCACTATCGGTATGCGCCTGCCGACGAGCGGCAGCACGCAGTACTGACCTATAAGGTGCTTATATCTTTCGTCCTCGGGATTGACCGCGACGGCAGTGTCGCCGAGCATCGTCTCGGGGCGCGTCGTCGCGACCTCGACGTATCCGCCGCCTCCGACGAGAGGGTAACGTATGTGCCAGAAGTGGCTCGCCTGCTCCTCGTAGTTGACCTCCGCGTTCGAGATCGACGTCTTGCAGTGCGGGCACCAGTTTATGATGCGCTCGCCGCGGTAGATGAGGCCCTTTTCATACAGGCGGACGAACACCTCGCGCACCGCCTCGGAGCAGCCCTCATCGAGCGTGAAGCGCTCGCGGTCCCAGTCGCAGGAGGAGCCGAGCTTTTTGAGCTGCGACACTATGCGGCTGCCGTATTTTCTGCGCCAGTCCCATGCGCGTTCGAGAAATCCCTCGCGGCCGACGTCTTCCTTCGTCAGTCCTTCGGCTCTCATCGCCTCGACTATCTTCGCCTCTGTCGCGATAGACGCGTGGTCGGTGCCGGGCACCCACAGCGTGTCAAATCCGCTCATCCTCTTATACCTTATGAGGATATCCTGAAGCGTGTTGTCGAGCGCGTGCCCCATGTGGAGCTGGCCCGTGATGTTCGGCGGCGGGATGACTATCGTGTACGTCGGTGCGCCCTCGCGGTTCGGCTTGAAATACCCGCGCCTGCACCATTCGTCATATATACGGCTCTCGAAATCCTTCGGGTCGTATGTCTTCGGCAGTTCTCTCGGCATTGTTTGTATCTCCTTTTGTAAGATCGGTTTTTGTTCGGCGGCAAAGCGCCGCTTATGTGGTCCGCACACAGAAGCAATAAAGACGAGGCGCACCGCAGCCGCCCTCCCGCAGACGTAGTGTACCTTTGCGTTTGTCAAGGGAGTAGGCGAGGTAGAGCGAAGTATCGTGCCGCTTATGTGCGCGGTTTCAACGTCCGCACACAGAAAGCAATAAAGACGAGGCGCACCGCAGCCGCCCTCCCGCAGACGTAGTACGCTACGTCAAGGGAGTAGGCGAGGAGCAACGAAGTATCGTGCCGCTTATGTGCGCGGACATAAGCGGACATAAAAAATACGCCCCGGTTATATACTCCCGGGGCGCTCCAAAGCGCGGTACCACCCGAGTTGACGCTCACGCGCCCACTCATTTTCCCTTTAACGCACGGACTGCGGCGCACGCTGACTTTTTTCACGCGCGCGGCTCGTGGGGCGACCTTCCGTCCTTCTGACCGCATGCCGACCTCACACCATCGTCGGCTCGCTGGAGCGGCATCGGAACATACTCCTCCCCGTCATCGCTTTTTTTATTATCGACGCTTTATCGTACCACATTGCGCCCGCTTTGTCAAGTGGTGCGCGCTCGGCGCGCCGAAAAAATCCGCTCTCTTTTCCTATTTTCGGCCGCCAAGGCATTATAGATACCGAAAAATGATTGACTTTTCTCTAAAATTAGGTTATAATATACAAAAGGGGCACTGCGCGTATATGACGCCGCGGCCTCACACAGCCGTCTCGGCGTTTATGCCATCCGGCACGGCATCGCCGAACGGAAATTTTTCGGAGGAAAAATTATGAAGAAATTTCTCGTTCTCGTGATTGCGGCAGTTATGGTCGCATCGCTCTGCGTCACGACGTCCGCCGCAGAAGTCCCCTCTGACGGACTCCTGCATCATTTCAAGCTCGACGGCAACCTCAAGGATGAGGTGACCGGCACGTCCCCAGAAACACTGTATGTTTCCGGCGGCAAATTCGCTGAGGACGACCGCACCGAAGCCGATCTCCAGTACTACACCAACGGAGTCAACGGCGGTCAGTCAATGGCGGGACAGATGAACGGTGCCGGCTTCGCGGTACCGGGCGTCGAGTCCACCGATTTCTCGATAGGCATATGGATCTGTGCCGTATACAGCAACCCGGGCTACACGCCCATAGTCTGGTACGGCAGCCAGAACCAGTCTCCCGAAAACTGGATTGGCATCTGGAATGCGGACACAACGCAGAACCCGTGGGGTCAGCCTGTTGGACCGTGCCTCGGCTCCAATGACTCGAGCAGCCACCGCTACGGCGTCGTTCCCGAAACGAACCTCTACGTCGATAAGCCTGAAGACGACATACTCCTGCCGTGGACGCACGTTGTAATCACCTGCAAGATCGGTGAGGACGGACTTTACACCGGCACGCTCTATCACAACGGCGTAAACGTCGGCTCCGTCGAGGGACTTCCGAACCCGAACACAGCCGGCGACGCTCAGATCTACTTCAACTCCGTCAACGCATGGGAAGACAAGGCTGTAGACGGTTATCTTGATGATATCGTCGTATACGGCAAGGCGCTCACAGACGAAGAAGTCAAGGCGCTCTACGACTCCTACGAAGCTCCCCCCGAATTCGAGGACGCAGACGCAATGGACGCGACTCTTGTAAAGACGGAAGATGATGAGACCGAGGCTCCCGCAGACGACGCGACCGAGGCTCCCGCAGACGAAACGGAAAAGGCTCCGGCTGACAACAACAGCGGCAGCAGCAACGGCGGCAGCGGAACCGAAGCTTCCACAGAAAAGACGGACAGCAAGGACGAAGGCGGATGCGGCTCCACGCTCGGCGCAGCCGCTGCCCTCATCGCCGTCACGTCCGTGTTCGGATGCGCGCTCATAAAGAAGCACTGAAATTCGGCACCGTCTCGACATTACATTTATAAATAATGAAAAAGGAGCTCGCCGGGAGCTCCTTTTTTTATAATCAAAGACAGATGCACGCTTAAGATAAAATCGCCGCTTTTTTTGCGGCGATTTTTCCTTTGAATGATTATTCCGTCTTTCTCTTCTTTGCCTCGTCCTTGAGACGGAGCTCGGTATTGAGTATGCGTTTGCGGAGGCGGAGCGACTTCGGCGTGACCTCGATGAGCTCGTCGTCCGCGATAAATTCTATCGCCTGTTCGAGAGACAGTATCTTCGGCGGCGTGAGTCTCAATGCCTCGTCCGCGCCCGTCGAGCGGATTGCGGTGAGGTGCTTCTTCTTGCAGACGTTGACGGCGATATTCTCCATACGCGGGCATTCGCCGACGAGCATCCCCTCGTAGACCTCGGTCTGCACGCCGATGAAGAGCGTGCCCCTGTCCTGCGCGTTGTAAAGCCCGTATGACGTCGCCTCTCCCGATTCGGACGCGACGAGCGAGCCCGTATAGCGGAGCGTGATATCTCCCTTGTAGGGCTGATACCCATCGAAAATCGAGTTGATTATTCCCTCGCCGCAGGTGTCCGTCAGAAATTCGCTTCTGTAGCCGAAAAGGCACCTCGACGGTATCGAATACTCTATCTTCATGCGCGAGCCCGAGAGGTTCATTTCGAGAAGCTCGCCCTTTCTTGCGCCGAGCTTCTCAATGACGACGCCGACGCTCGCCTCGGGCACGTCTATCGAAACGCGCTCCATCGGCTCGCAGCGCACGCCGTCAATCTCGCGATAGAGCACGCGCGGCATCGAGCAGCAGAGCTCGTATCCCTCGCGGCGCATCGTTTCGATGAGGATGGAGAGATGCATCTCGCCGCGTCCCGCGACGTAGAAGCAGTCCGTCGTGTCGCCGTCGGAAACGCGCAGCGACACGTCGCGGAGCGTTTCGCGGTAGAGGCGCGCGCGGAGCTGACGCGACGTCACATATTTGCCCTCTCTGCCCGCAAACGGGCTGTCGTTTACCGAGAACGTCATTTCTATCGTCGGCTCGCTTATCTTGACGAATTCGAGCGGTTCTGGCGCCGACGGATCGGTCAGCGTATCGCCGATCGTGATGTCGGATGCGCCCGAGAAGCAGACTATATCTCCGACGTGAGCCTCATTCACGGCGCGGCGGGAGAGCCCGTCGAACTCGTAGAGGGAGACGACGTTCGTCTTCTTCGCCTTTGCGTCCGGGTCGTGATAATTGACGACCGAGACCTCCTGCCCGACCTTTATGCTGCCGCGCTCGATGCGCCCGATCCCTATTCTTCCGACGTAGTCGTTGTAGTCGATGTTTGATATGAGCATCTGGAGCGGCCCGTCCGCGTCGCCCTCGGGCGCGGGCATATATTTCAGTATCGTATCGAACAGCGGGACAAGGTCCGTTCCCTTCTCGTCGGGAGAGAATGACGCCGTGCCGTCGCGCCCGGAGCAGTATATCATCGGCGAGTCGAACTGCTCCGTCGAGGCGTTCAGCTCGAGCAGAAGCTCCAGTATCTCGTCCTCGACCTCGCCGAGACGCGCGTCCGGTCTGTCGATCTTGTTTATTACAACGATAACGCGGTGCCCGAGCTCCATCGCGCGGCCGAGAACGAACCGCGTCTGCGGCATCGGTCCCTCGGCGGCGTCGACGAGCAGAAGAACGCCGTTCACCATTTTGAGTATGCGCTCGACCTCGCCGCCGAAGTCGGCGTGGCCGGGAGTGTCTACAATATTTATCTTTACGCCGTGGTACTGCACGGACGTGTTTTTCGCAAGTATCGTTATTCCGCGCTCGCGCTCAAGGTCTCCGGAGTCCATAACGCGCTCCGTTATCTGCTGTTTTTCGTGATACTCTCCGCACTGCTTCAGCATCTCGTCGACGAGCGTCGTCTTGCCGTGGTCGACATGAGCGATTATCGCGATGTTTCTAAGGTCGTCTCTACGCAATTTATTTCACCTCATTTATTCTTCATCACAAAAAGGTATTTTACCACATCGCGCAAAATAAATAAATAGGTTCAGTCAATTTTTCCGCCGTTAAATTGCACAAAACCGCGCGCCGCGGGGGAGAATAAGCCGTTTTTTTCTATACGAAAAACCGCATAATGAAAGACCGCCGCGGCAAAACCGCGGCGGTCCGTTTGGTTATTTAATTGTCTTCAGCTTCAAACGTCACTCGGATTCTCTGTCAATAAGTGTCTGAACGAGCTTGTCAAGGTTGCCCTTGATTCTACCCTTCTGACCGGTATAGAGTCTTGACGGGTTGGCGTTCGCGGCTTTAAGATTGTCGATGCCGCTGTAATCAGTGGGAAGGAAGGCAGCCATATCATAGCAGCGGTAGTCGAATATGATCTCCACCATCTCGGCGGAATCTTCATCGTCTGCATATCTGGACTTCAGCTGCTCGTCTATGTAGACGGGACGGACAGAATTTCTGCCCTCGGCAGCCATAGCTTCGAGAACGAGGCTGACGAAGTCATACTGATCCATCGGCGTTGCATAGCCGACCGCGAGAGCCGCGGAGTTCAGAGCGACATATGTATAATATCTGTCGATATCGGAGCTGTACTTCGGGTAAGGAAGAATACCGAAGTTGTTCTCGCTTTCACGGAACATACGAACGAAAGCAATGACCTCTGTGCAGAAGAGGGTCTTGTTGTTCTTGAAGGAAGCCTGAATGTTCTCGGGCGTGTCAACGCCGACGACATTCTCGTTGCCCATGAGAGCAGCGATATCCTCATGAACGGTCTGGAATTCCTCGGTGCCCCATGCAAGGGTCGGAACGCCTTCCTTGTCCATTTCTATGAGCTTAAGTCCTGCGGACTCCCAGCTTGCCGGCCAGTTCTCGCTGTGCGTGTTGAGACCGAATATATCGGTGCCGACTTTTCTGAGGTCGTCGTTGTTGTCGTCTCTGTCAACGGCGTCGCCCATCTCTATCATCTTGTCCCATGTCCACTCGTTGTTATGGACGAGCTCATACGGATCTTCGAGGTTGGCCTCCGCGATGCGATTCTTCATGAAGTAAACGGCCCAAAGAACCTCTTTGTCCGAGATCATGATGTCGCCCGCGCCGACGTAGGATTTGCCGAGGATGCTGAGCTGATCAAAGCAGTCCTGGTTCCACCACTGAGCGCTCTGGTTGATGTAGGGGAGGTTGTCGAACGAGAGCATGTTGCCGGCAACGACGCCCTGCATTTCAAACTGGAGCGTGTTGAACATCGCCTGGTAATCGGCTGCACTCGACTCAACGTCTGTCTTAAATGCGTTTTCGGTCGATTCTGCGTTCTCGAAGGGCTTGGAGAGAATCTCTATGCCGAGCATTTCCTCGACCTTCTGGTTGCGGACGTAAAGGGCGTGACCGTAGGCGTCACTCTCGCCGGGGTCCTCGTCCCAGTCCATTTCGTAGAAGCCCCAGTTCTTCTTCGTCTCGAATATGATCGTGAAAGGCTCGTTATCATATTTCGAGAAGTTTGCGGGAAGCTGGAACTTGTCTTCTGCTGCGTTGCCCGTGTCCGCGGGATTGTTCGGCGTGTTGCCGCCCGGCGTCTTGCCGTCGTCGGTATTGTCGGCGCAGGCAATGAGCGGAAGCGCCACCATCGCGATGACGAGAAGCAGACACAAAAGTTTCTTCATTCGTTTGTTCCTCCTGTTGTGTATCTTCAGGGATACTGTTTTAGTATTATACAACGTCTATGTGACGGTTGTGTGAACAAACCGTCACATTTTTTGCTTTTCTGCTGTTTTACCGCAAAAAAATTTTATATTTTTTGTGAACTCGTACTGTCGCTTGAACGGGGCGGAGCGTCAGACGTTCATGTGTCCGTTCGCCGCGGCGACCGCGGCGCGGGTGCGCGCCGCAATTTCGTCCCATGCGCGGGACGTGATGAGCTTTTCCGTTGCCATGAATGAGCCGCCGACCGCAAGTACGCACGGCAGGACTGTATATTCGCGGATGTTGTGTGTGTCGATGCCGCCGGTCGGGATAAAGGAGATGTCGGAAAACGGGGCGGAGAGCGCCTTTATTGTCTTTGCTCCGCCGAACGCCTCGGCGGGGAAGAACTTCACCGTCGTGACGCCGAGCGACAGCGCCGCCGTTATCTCGGACGGAGTTACGCAGCCGGGGACGGCGGGAAGCCCGCGCTCCTGCGCGCGCGTGACGACGGCTGGGTCAAATCCTGGCGAAACGATGAAGTCCGCGCCGGCGTCCGCCGCCTCGTCGACCTGAGCGACGGTGAGAACGGTGCCCGCGCCGACAAACATCCCGGGTCTTGAACTCTTCATCCTCGATATCACCTCGGCGGCACAGTTCGTGCGGAATGTGACCTCCGCGACGGAAAGTCCGCCCGTTATCAGTGCGTCCGCAAGGGACTCGGAAAGATCGGCGTCTGCTATCTTGATGACCGGAACGAGCTTTTTGTCTATCAGCGCCGAATACAGGTAATCGTTTGTTTTCATTTTTAGCGTTTCCCTTCTTTATAAAATGCGCGTCCGGGGCGCACCGGTCAGCGTCCCTCTTCTATGATTGTAGCTCAAATTGTGGAAATTGTCAAGGGGAGGTGTTAGGGGAGTTATGCGGGGGGAACTTTTCGGGAAAATGGCTTTTTCGCAGAGCGAAAAAGCTGAAGATGACGCAAAGGCGTCATCTTCCGTTCTCACCCGCACCCCCTTCAAAAGCTTTTATGACCGGGTGTTATTTGGGTTTGTCATAAAGCAAGAAAAATTTCAGAGGGACACCCCACTCCCATTCCGAGCAGAGGAACGCTTTTCCCCTTTCGGGCGTAAAAAAAGCACTCGATTTCGCGAGTGCCTTTTTTATTGCTTTAGTGCTTAGTGTCTTTTCTTGGAAACAACGTATGCGCCGGAGGAGAGAGCTGCGATTGCGAGAGCAACCGTTGCAACACCCGTCTGAGCCGCGCCGTTGTTGCCGTTGCCGGACGTTGCGCCGCCCGAGGGCGTGCTCGGCGTGCTCGGCGTGCTCGGCGTGCTCGGCGTGCTCGGCGTTGTGGAGGTGCCGGCGGACGTTATCTTTGAGGGATCAAACGCGTTCGGAACCTGCTCTGCCGTAAGAGCCGACGAATAAATTGCTATCTCGTCGAATACGAGACCGGAAGCGTAGTTTGTTCCGCCCCAGTTGTGCTTTGCGAACTGGACAACGGGAGCGTCGCCGACCGTCGTTGCGAGGTCGTAGCCGTCCTCGGTAACCGTCGTTGTGCCTATTGCCTTGCCGTCGGCGTAGACGGTGAGGACTTTATCCTTCGTAAATGTAACGACAAGGTCCGTAAAGCCGTCCGCCTTGTCCGCAAGCTCAACGGAAATGCCGCTGTCAGCCGGACGTCCGCCGCTGTGTACCTCGGCTATGATCTTCCCGTTTTCCCAGAAGAGACCGAAGTAGTGCTCGCCGGCGGAATGGCTTTCCTGCGACGTAAAGTCATATATCCACTGACCGCCGCCGTCCTTGTTCGTAAGGTTCTTGAGCTTCATCGCAACGGTTATTTCCGAGAGACCCTTTATGCTCACGTCTGACTTGAGCCATGCGTCTCCGCCGCCGTGTGTCGCAACGCCGTCCTTGACGACGAGGTTGTCCTTTGCCTCGCCCTCTATCGACAGACCCTTGTCAAGGCCGTCGTTGAATGTGTAGTGCGCGAGAAGAGGCGACTTTTCATCTGCAAAGATAACGGAAGCGAGGCAAGCCACCATCACGACCGTCATCACAAGCGCGAGAATTCTCTTCATTTTTTCCTCCGAAATGATAAATTTTTCCGATATAAAAACAATATCTTTATTGTTATTATATCTCTGTCTCGGCGACATGTCAACATTTTTTTGAAAGATTGTGAACAAGAAATGAATAAAAAAAAGCACCCGCGAATGAACTGACCCCAAAAAGTTAGACAAAGTTTTTAAGAAACGTTGTGAAAACTGAATATTAAGCAACTAAAATGGC
>CANQYV010000029.1 GCA_947628165.1 uncultured Clostridia bacterium
GCGAACGCCGACGAGGCACTGAGACCCGCGTCCGTGACGAAAATAATGTCCGTTCTGCTCGTCATGGAGGCGGTCGACTCGGGAAAGATCTCGCTTGAGGACACGGTCTCGTGCAGCGAGCATGCGGCATCCATGGGAGGCTCGCAGGTGTATCTCGAGCCGGGCGAGGAGATGACGGTATCGGAGCTTCTGAAATGCGTCCTGATCGCGTCCGCGAACGACGCCACTGTCGCACTCGCTGAGTACGTCGCGGGGGATGAGGCGGCGTTTGTCGCGAGAATGAACGAACGGGCGGCGGAGCTCGGCATGAAAAACACGAACTTCGTAAACACGAACGGACTTGACGACGCGCCTGATGCCGAGTCTCATCTCATCTCGGCGCGCGACATCGCGATAATGTCACGCGAGCTCATAACGAAGCATCCGAGCGTATTTGAGTACACGACAGTATGGATGGACTCGATAAGAAACGGCGCTTTCGGACTTACAAACACGAACAGGCTCGTCCGCTTCTACCGCGGCGTAAACGGGCTCAAGACGGGCTCTACGTCGAAGGCGGGCTTCTGTATCTCGGCGACGGCGGAGCGCGACGGGATGCAGCTGATCGCCGTCATAATGGGCTCGCCGACGCGGGATATAAGAAACGAGGCGGCAAAGACGCTGCTTGATTACGGATATGCGAATTACGCCGTTTATTCCTCCGAGGGCGGAGCCGCGGGCGCGCTGCCCGTGACGGGCGGCGTGCTCGACACGGTAGAGGGCGAGTACGGCGCGTTTTCGGCGGTACTTAAAAAAGGAGACGACAAAAACGTCACCGAGACCGTGACGCTTTCGGAGTCCGTGCCGGCTCCCGTCAAAAAGGGTGACGTCGTCGGTGAGGTGACTTATACTGTCGGGGACGAGGTCATAGGGAAGGTGCCCGTGACCGCCGTCGGCGACGTTGAAAAGATAAGCTATTGGGGACTTCTGTTCCGCCTGCTCGACGGGTTTTTCATGTAGATAAAATTCACCCCGACGGTTGAAAAAGGAAACGTTTTGTGGTATATTTAACATAGGCACAAAAAACAAAAAGGACAAAGCAAATGAGCGTTACAATCAACAAGAAGTTCGTCGGTCAGTTCATAAAAGAGCATGAGCTGTCGAATATCGCGGCATCCGCTGAGGCAGCCCTGTCTCTCGTGCGCGCAAAGACCGGTCCCGGCGCCGATTTTCTCGGCTGGGTCGACCTCCCCGTCAACTATGACAGGGACGAATTTGCCCGCATCAAGGCAGCGGCACAGAAGATAAAGAAGATGTGCGACGTCCTCGTCGTCATCGGCATAGGCGGCTCGTATCTCGGCGCGCGCGCGTTCATAGAGTACATAAAATCGAATAATTACAACTCGCTCCACGGCGACTGCCCCGAGATTTATTTTGCGGGCAACAGCATCAGCGCCTCCGCGCTATCGGACATCATAAAGATGTGCGAGGGTAAGGACATATGTGTGAACGTTGTCTCAAAATCGGGAACGACGACGGAGCCCGCCATCGCATTCCGCATTTTCCGCGACCTTGTCGTCTCCAAATACGGAGAGGACGGCGCGCGCGAGCGCATATTCGCGACGACGGACAAGGCACGCGGAACGCTCAAGGCGTTTGCGGACGAAAAGGGGTATGAGACGTTCGTCGTGCCCGACGATATCGGCGGACGCTACTCGGTGCTCACCGCTGTCGGTCTTCTTCCGATAGCCGTCGCCGGCATCGACATAGACGCACTCATGGCGGGCGCTGCCGCCGCGCGCGAGGAGTACATGAGCCGAGGCTTCTCGGACAATGCCGCGCTCCAGTATGCGGCGCTCCGCAACATTCTTTACCGCAAGGGAAAGGATACGGAGATACTCGTCAGCTACGAACCCGCGGCTCAGATGCTCTCCGAGTGGTGGAAGCAGCTTTACGGCGAGAGCGAGGGCAAGGACGGGAAGGGGATATATCCTTCCTCCGTCGTATTCTCAACGGATCTTCATTCGCTCGGTCAGTTCATCCAGGACGGCAAGCGCAATCTCTTTGAGACCGTCATCGACATAAAGTCGCCGAAGGATTCGCTCAAGGTGCCGCACGATCCGCTCGACACGGACGGGCTGAACTACATTGCAAACCGCGAGCTCGACGAGATAAATCACAAGGCGATGCTCGGAACGCTTCTCGCTCACGTCGACGGCGGCGTGCCGAACATAGTCGTCGAAACTCCCGACAGGAGCGAAGCCGAGGCGGGACGGCTCATATATTTCTTTGAGCTCGCCTGCGCCGTTTCCGGCTACATGCTCGGCGTCAATCCGTTTGATCAGCCGGGCGTTGAGAGCTACAAGAAGAATATGTTCGCGCTGCTCGGCAAGAAGGGCAGCGAGGAACGCGGACGCGAGCTTGAGGCGAGAATTGCCGCGCTTTGAGCCGCACCTGACCGCAAATTCACAAAATATTCATGAACGGATACGTTTTTTCTATTGAAATTCACGCCCGTTTCATGTTACAATAGTATAAAGATATAGGACATCTGCGGCCGCCCCCTTTTTCGGTCGGGACCGCAAACGAAAGGACACAACATGCTCAAACTTATCATCGGACTCAAAGGCACAGGAAAGACGAAGCAGCTCATCGAGCTTGTGAACGAGGCTGTCTCCCGTTCGCACGGCTCCGTCGTCTGCATCGAGAAGAACGACAAGCTCCGCTACGACATCAAATACCAGTGCCGTCTCATCCCCGCCGAGGAATATCTTATTTCGGACGCCGAGTCGCTCTACGGCTTCGTCTCCGGGATATACGCAAGCAACCACGACATAACAGACATCTTTATAGACTCCGCGCTGCGCATCAGCGGTAACGACAAGGCGTCGTTCGACGTATTTCTTGACAAGACGAACTCGTTTGCCGAGGTCCACGGCATAAACGTCATCATGACCTCGACCATCGACGCTTCCGACGCAACGGAGACGATGAAGAAGTACATATGACGCGGCAGGGACCCCCGAGTTTTTGACAACTCCGGCATGGTGAGCATATGATGAAAATGAAAGCGACGGCAAGGCGCCGACAGCGCTCTGCCGCCGCTTCATATTTCAAGGAGGAACGCTTCTCCATGCAAGAGAACAGAAACAACAATAACGGTCAGTCCTGCGGACGCGAGTGCGTGTGCATAGACACATACAGAGTGCTCGATTCCTGCCGCGACAAGGACTGCTTTGAGGACGTAAGAGTTTATTTGACATCATTCGGACAGGAGCTCATCAACCGCACCCAGTCCGTTCGCACGAAATCCGCCGAAACGGTCGCCGCGACGCTCGACGTTGCGTCCGTCCCGTTCAACCGCGGCTTCTACCAGATAAATATCCGCATCTACGTCAAGATAACGGTCGAGGTCTGCTGCAACGGCATGCCTCAGGAGGTGTGCGGCGTCGCCGTAGTCGAAAAGCACGTCATACTTTTCGCTTCCGAAGGCAACGTCAACATCTTCAAGAGCGACCCGTTCTGCGACAATCCGTGCCGCCGTCCCGACCTCTCCGGCAACCATGTCGGAACGAATATGCCCGTGGCGGTCCTCGAGACCGTCGACCCCATCATCCTCGGCGCAAAGGTCGTCGAGCCGCATAACTGCGGCTGCTGCTCGTGCTGCTGCACGGCAGACGAGATACCGGAGCATGTGCTTCGCGACCTGAACGGCAGTCTCTGCGACAACGACGACGACAAGGTCCTCGTCGTGTCCCTCGGCTTCTTCTCCGTCGTCCGCATCGAAAGACCGGCGCAGTATCTCATCAACGCGACCGAGTACACGGTGCCCGACAAGGAGTGCGTCAGCCCCGAAAACGACGATCCGTGCGCGCTTTTCCGCACAATGTCGTTCCCGGTGAACGAGTTCTATCCCCCCGCTTTCATCCCGCATGACGACGACTGCGGCAAGGATAAGGACAGCTGCGGCAACAAGAGATGCGGCTGCGGCAACTGAAAAATCAGGCTCTTTTATGATCAGCGCCCGCCCGCCCCGTATGGAGCGGCGGGCGCCGATATTTTTTTCGGAAAAGGACGAATTGTGTTGACAGGGGACATAAAGGATGATATAATAGGATTAAATCCTAATAACGACTGAAAAAGGGGCGGCCGTCATGCAGAAGAGGAACACTAAGCAGCGCGAGCTCGTGCTCGACGCTGTCAGAGGCAGGCACGACCACCCGACGGCTGACGAGATTTTTGCGGATGTAAGGGAGCTCGACGGCAAAATAAGCCGGGGGACCGTGTACCGAAATCTCAGTGTGCTGACAGAGCTCGGCGAGATAGAGCATGTAAAGGTCCCGCAGGCGGACAGGTTTGATTTGCGGCTCGACAGGCATTATCACATGGTTTGTCTCCGATGCGGGAAGGTGATCGATGCCCCGATACCGTATCGCGGCGACTGCGACGGCGAGGCAGAGCGCACCACCGGCTTCCGCGTAGAGCGGCACAGGACCATATTCGAGGGAATATGTCCCGGGTGCCTTGAAAAAGAAGAAATCGGAAAGGATTAAGCGGGAATGGCAAAGTACAGATGCAGCGTATGCGGATACGTTTACGATGAAGAAAAGGAGGGCAAGCCGATTTCTGAGGCGGCGGTTTGTCCTGTATGCGGTCAGCCGATCTCAAAATTTGAGAGGATCGACGACGCGCCGGAAAAAACTTCACAGCCGAAAAGCGCTGCCGACGGCGCGCGATATAAAGGCAGCCTTGCGTATGACCCGAGGTTCGCCCGCGAGGATCCGGACGCGCGGTATATGGCGGAAATCCACGAGATGGCGGTCACCGGAAAAACCATAGGCGCCGCCATGGGAACAAGGATGCCTATGCCGGGGTGGGACGATATACTCATTCTCGGAGCCCAGCTTGACCCGCTTCCGATGGACGACGGCGCGCCGGTCGACACAACGACCGTTATCGGCAGGCGGGCGAAAAAGCCTCTCGTTATAGAGAATCCGGTCTTCATATCGCATATGTCCTACGGCGCGCTCTCAAAGGAAATCAAAACCGCGCTTGCGCGCGGTTCGTCGCTCGCCCACACAGCCGTATGCAGCGGCGAGGGCGGCATTCTCCCCGAGGAGAGGGCAGAGGCATACAAATACATATTCGAGTACGTCCCGAACAAGTACAGCGTAACTGACGAAAATCTCAAAAATTCAGACGCCGTGGAAATCAAAATAGGTCAGGGCACAAAACCGGGGATGGGAGGTCATCTTCCCGGCGAAAAGGTGACGCCGGAGATCGCGGCGATCAGGGGCACGGAGCCGTGGCACGATATCCAGAGCCCGAGCAGGTTTGCGGAGATAGGCTCGAAGGAGGATCTGCGCGCGACGGTGTCGATGCTGCGCGAGCGCTCCGAAGGGCGGCCGATAGGCATAAAGCTCGCCGCAGGCAGGCTCGAACGCGACCTTGCATGCGCCGTTTACGCTGAGCCCGACTTCATCACGATCGACGGCAGGGGAGGTGCTACCGGTTCAAGTCCCTATTTTCTGCGCGAGGCGACGACGGTGCCGACGATTTACGCCCTTTACCGCGCAAGAAGGTATCTCGATTCCGTCGGAGCGGACATATCGCTGATAATAACCGGCGGACTTCGCGTCTCGTCCGATTTTGCCAAGGCGCTCGCCATGGGCGCGGACGCCGTAGCGATAGCGAGCGCCGCTCTCATCGCCGCGGCATGTCAGCAGTACAGAATTTGCGGCAGCGGCAGGTGCCCTGTCGGGATCGCCACGCAGGATCCGGAGCTGCGCGCACGGCTGAACGTTCCTGCCGCATCAGAAAGAGTGGCAAACTTCTTAAATGTATCGCTCTCGGAACTTAAGACCTTCGCGAGAATTACGGGGCACGGCTCTGTTCATGAGCTTTCGCGTGACGACCTCGTCACCACGAGCCGCGACATCGCGGAATATACGGACATTCCACATGCGGGCTCGCCGCAGACAACGAAACAAAACCTTATACTCAATATAAAAACGGAGGAAACAAAAATGAGTGAAGAAAAAAAGGTGTCTAAGTACGCAGGTACACAGACGGAGAAGAATCTTGAGGCGGCGTTTGCGGGCGAGTCTCAGGCGAGAAACAAGTACACATACTTCGCGTCTGTGGCAAAGAAGGAAGGGTATGAGCAGATCTCGTCCCTCTTCCTCAAGACGGCTGACAACGAGAAGGAGCACGCGAAGCTCTGGCTGAAGGAGCTCTCCGGCATCGGCACGACGACGGAGAACCTTGCCGCCGCGGCAGACGGTGAAAACTACGAGTGGACCGACATGTACGAGGGATTCGCGAAGACCGCGGAGGCCGAGGGCTTCACGGCGCTTGCACACAAATTCCGCCTTGTTGCCGCCATCGAGAAGCACCACGAGGAGCGCTACCGCGCGCTGCTCCGCAATATCGAGACGGCGCAGGTCTTTGAGAAGAGCGAGGTCAAGGTGTGGGAGTGCCGCAACTGCGGTCACATCGTCGTCGGCACGAAAGCGCCCGACGTATGCCCGACCTGCAACCATCCGCAGAGCTTCTTTGAGATAAACGCGGAGAATTATTGATCTGACGTAAGGCAAAAAAACGGTGCGCCGGGAGCTTCCGGCGCACCGTTTATTATATTTCGTCGTCCTTTTCTGGCGGCTGTTTTTTATATGAGCGCAAAATTCGTATGATGCGAAGGACGTCGCGCTGTTCATCCTCTGTCATCGACAGAAGCTGAGCGTCGATCTTTTCAAGCGTTGCCGTTCTTTCGGGCGGAGGCGTCTGTTCGTCGGTAAAGAGCGCGGACGGCGGCACGCCGAGCGCAGAGGCGAGCTTTCCTATTGTGTCAACGTTCGGGCGCTTTGCGGCGCGCTCGATCTGACCTAAGTGCGCGGGACTTATCCCCGCCTTAAAGGAGAGCTCCTCCTGACTCATGTGCAGCTCCGTCCTAAGCTCCCGTATCCGCTTTCCCAAAGCAACCGCAATCTCGCTCATCGTCATCCCTCCGTTCCTGTACTTATCTTAGAAGCAACACGGGAATATCGCAAGACTTTTTAGAAATTATAAAATAATAATGCCTAAAGATATTGACACTGCCGCGCGCATTTGATATTATATTATCCTGAGGGATAAAAGAAAAATGCGGGGGAGGGGAAAATGATGAAAGAGAAAAAATGCGTATGCGCGGACAGACGCTCTGTTTCCGAGGCGTGCGGGCATGCGCCTTTTCGCGCCGCGATGCTTATCGAGGGCACTTTTTACGCAAGACGCGTCAAAGGCGAACCTAAGGGGCGCTTTTTTATAAAAAAATCCCTTTTTTTCGTGAGTAAAAAAGAAAAAAGCTATTGACACGGAGAGATACGGCATGATATAATAATACGCCGCTTGTGAGCGGGCTTTTTTAAGTGCGCGTCAGCGCCGCCCCTTGGCAGCGAGTCTATATTGAAAGAGAGGTGCTTTTCGTGTACGCAGTTATCGAAACGGGCGGAAAGCAGTACAAAGTAAGCGAGGGCGAGATAATATACGTCGAGCTTCTCGGGGCTGGCGAAGGTGAGAAGTATACCTTCGAGCATGTGCTTGCCGTTTCCGGCAATGACGGGCTCAAGGTCGGAGCTCCCTATGTTGAAGGCGCGACCGTTACGGCGGACGTTCTCGGCAACGTCAAGGGCAAGAAGATCCACGTTCTTCGCTACAAGGCAAAGAAGAACGAAAAGAGAAAGCTCGGCCACAGACAGCCTTACACAAAGGTCCAGATCGCCGCTATCAACGGTTGAACGGTCCTTTAACCGAAAACAGTGACAAAGGTCACATTCTACACCTCGGGCGGTTTTTATTACGGCTTTGAGGAAGAGGGACACACGGGCTACGGCGACTCCGGAGAAGATGTTCTCTGCGCGGCGCTCTCGGCTATGACGATGCTCATCATAAACGCGGCCGAGGTCGCATATGAGTCGGAAGCGGATTATTATATCGACGATAAAACGGCCGATATAAAGCTCATAATAAAAGCGGCGCTTCCCGAATATGAGTCTGACGAGCGGCGGCAGTACGCGCTGTCCGGCCTCATCAAGGCTTATTACTACCAGCTCATGGACCTCACGGAAGAGTATTACGACCACCTCGAGGTCGAGGTGAAAGAACGCGAGCCCGACGGGGAATGATCTCCCGAGGGTATTTGAGTGAAAGGAGAAGTCACACTATGTTGAAGCTCAGTTTACAGTATTTCGCACATAAGAAGGGCGTCGGTTCAACAAAGAACGGACGCGACAGCGAGTCCAAGCGTCTCGGCGTAAAGCGCGCAGACGGTCAGCATGTTCTCGCAGGCAACATTCTCGTTCGCCAGAGAGGAACGAAGATCCATCCCGGTGAAAACGTCGGACGCGGCAGCGACGACACGCTTTTCGCGCTTGCCTCCGGTAAGGTCAAGTTCGAGCGCACCGGCGCCGGCAAGAAGATCGTAAGCGTTTATACCGAAGCGTAAACGAAATGCAAAAAAAGACGTCGCCATAAAAGCGGCGTCTTTTGCGTTTGAAAGGGAAAGAAAAATGGACAAAAGAGAGATCCTTTCGCATGTGGATCACACGCTGCTCGCCGTCACATCGACCCGGGAGGATATAATGAGGATATGCGACGAGGGGATAAAGTACGGTACGGCGTCCGTCTGCATACCGGCGTCATATGTGAAGGCCGCGGCTGAGTACGCGCGCGGCAGGGTGAAGATATGCACCGTCATCGGCTTTCCGAACGGATACGATACGACCGAGGCGAAGGTCTTTATGGCGAAGGACGCGATAGAAAAAGGCGCCGACGAGGTCGACATGGTCATAAACCTCGGCATGGTAAAGGACGGGCTTTACGGCGCGGTCGGAGACGAGATCGGGCGAGTCAAGAACGCGTGCGGCGAAAAAGTGCTGAAGGTGATAATCGAGTGCTGCCGGCTGACGGACGAAGAGAAGATAAATATGTGCCGCGTCGTCTCGGAATCGGGCGCGGACTACATCAAGACGTCGACGGGCTTCGGAGGCGGCGGCGCGACGGAGCATGACGTCGCGCTGATGGCAAAAATGTGCGCGCCGCACCTGAAAATAAAGGCGGCGGGCGGCATCCGCTCATTTGAGGACGCGGAGAAGTTTCTCGCGCTCGGAGCCGACAGGCTCGGGACAAGCGCGCTTGTAGGACTTATGGAAAAGGAGAATAACTGATGGGCGAACACAAGACAACGACGCCGACGCCGCATATCGCGGCAAAATTCGGCGAGATAGCGAAAACGGTTTTGATGCCGGGCGACCCGCTCCGCTCGAAAATGATAGCGGAGACGTTTCTTTCGGACGCGAAGCTCGTCAACAACGTCCGGGGTGTGCAGGGGTACACGGGCACATACAAGGGCGTGCCGGTCACCGTTATGGCGAGCGGCATGGGCATGCCCTCGATGGGCATATACAGCTATGAGCTCTTTAATTTTTATGATGTAGACAACATCATCCGCGTCGGCACGGCGGGCAGTTTTCACCGTGACGTCCGCGTCCGCGACGTTGTGCTTGCCGAGGGCGCGTGCACGGACTCGAATTACGCCGCGCAGTACGCGCTGCCCGGCACGTTCGCGCCTGTCGCGTCGTACAGGCTCCTTTCCGCCGCCGTCGGCGCGGCGGATGAGCTCGGCGTCAGGTATCACGTCGGCAATGTCGTTTCGTCCGACAGGTTTTATAACGACGTTGAAAATTCGCTCGACTGGGCAAAGATGGGCGTTCTCGCCGTTGAGATGGAGGCGGCGGCACTCTATATGAACGCGGCGCGCGCAGAAAAGCACGCGCTCGCCGTTTGCACGGTCTCCGACCACCTCGTCACGGGTGAGGACACGACAGTCGAGGAGCGGCAGAATTCATTTACCTCGATGATGAAAATCGCGCTTGAGACCGCCGTGCGGGTGTCGGAATGAAAGACGGCGTCAAACGCATTTTCCTCATCGTGCTCGACAGTGTCGGCGCGGGAGAGCTGCCCGATGCCGCCGATTTCGGCGACGCGGGCGCAAATACGCTTCTGAGCGTATTCCGCACATACGAGCTCAAGGTGCCGAATCTCGTCTCGCTCGGCATCGGAAATATAGACGGGCTCGGCTTCCTCGGGCATACGGACTCCCCGCGCGCCGCATACGGCAAGGCCGCCGAGGTGTCGCGCGGCAAGGACACGACTGTCGGTCACTGGGAGCTTGCGGGTCTCATCTCGCCCCGTCCGTTCCCGACATACCCCGACGGATTTCCGCCGGAGGTGACGGACGCGCTTAGGGAGGCGACAGGGCGCAACATCATATGCAACAAGCCGTATTCCGGTACGGACGTCATCCGCGACTACGGGCAGGAGCAGCTCGACACCGGCGCGCTCATAGTCTATACGTCAGCCGACAGCGTTTTGCAGATAGCGGCTCACGAGGAGCTTATCCCGCCAGAGGAGCTTTA
Source organism: uncultured Clostridia bacterium (assembly GCA_947628165.1). GTDB lineage: Bacteria > Bacillota > Clostridia > Oscillospirales > CAG-272 > DTU064. Next base: position 10,434 of record CANQYV010000029.1, read on the forward strand.
CGGATATTGCCGCGCCGCCCGCAAAATAATGAGCGGGGAGCACGGCGTCGGCAGGGTTATCGCAAGGCCGTTCACGGGAGAATATCCGAACTTCACACGCACGAAGAACCGCCGCGACTTCTCGCTTGAGCCGACGGGGCAGACGCTGCTTGACGTACTTTCCGCCGCCGGACGCGACGTCGTCGCGGTCGGCAAGATAGAGGACATATTTGCCGGGCGCGGCATCACGGAGGCGATACACACGGGCGGGAACGCAATCGGCATGGAAGTGGCGAAGAAGGTCGCGGAAAGGGACGATTTGCGCGGGCTCTGCTTTGTCAACCTCGTCGATTTCGATATGCTCTACGGTCACAGGAACGACGCCGTCGGATACGCGCGCGCCCTCTCGGAGTTTGATGCGTGGCTCGGCGGATTTTTGCCTGCAATGCGCGGCGGCGACGTGTTGATAATAACTGCCGACCACGGGTGCGACCCGGGAGACGTGAGCACGGACCACACGCGGGAGTATGTGCCTCTGCTCGTGTACGGCAAAGGCATCTCGCCGGTGCCGCTCGGCGTAAGAAGCACATTTGCGGATACGGCGGCAACGGTCGCCGAGCTGCTCGGCGTCGATTGGCGCGGCGCGGGGATAAGCTATGCCCGCGAGATCCTTACGGGGGAGTAATTGTATGAACGAAAAGGAACTTCTGACGGCCGCGCTCGGCGCGGCAAAGCGCGCATACGCGCCGTATTCGCATTTTTGCGTAGGGGCTGCGCTTCTGACGAAAAGCGGCGCCGTTTACACGGGCTGCAATATTGAGAACGCTTCGTATCCGGCAACGCTCTGCGCCGAGCGGACGGCGATGAGCGCCGCCGTCGCCGCGGGCGAGCGCGATTTTGAGGCAATCGCGATAGTGGGCGGCAGGGAGGAGGATATTGCCGAGGGGCGCGCGAATGAAGAATGCCCTCCGTGCGGCATCTGCCGCCAGTTCATGGCGGAGTTCTGCGGTCCCGGCTTCAAAATCATAATTGGCACCCCGACGCGGTTTTCGGTAAAAACGCTGTCTGAGCTTTTGCCCCACAGCTTCGGAAGAGATTCGATGTAAAAATAAAAAATCCCCCCGCGGGGGAATTTTTTTATTCAGACACAGTTACAACATATCCGCCCATATTGTCGGGCGATATCACGGCTTCCTTAAAATCAGAAGGGATAAAAAGGGAGCCGTCCGGCGCTTTTTGGCGCGAGATCAGATATCCTTCCGCCTCGTACCATGCGCCGACCTCGAGAGAGGCGAGATATTCCTCAAGTGTCATGTGGTTATTATATATTATCTCTGCGTGCGGGAAGCCGACATAGCGGATGTGCCACGGCTCAAAAACGATGCCAGTCTCTTTTTCCCCGAAAACGGGGTAGCGGATGATGAAGCCGTATTTCCAGCATTCGGAGTTGACGAACCGCCCCGCCTCGGTCTTTAAAAAGCCGTAGCTCGCGTAGTAGGGAACATATACGTCGAGGGCGAGACCCGTTTGGTGTTCACTCGCTCCCGGCTTCGTTGCGACGGCAGGGGCGCTTTCAAATTCCTCGCGCTGCTGCTCGGACGTTCTGAAATCGCTCGAAACGAGCAGACGTTCGCCAGTCTTTTCCTTTACCGCCGCCGAGAGCGACGCATAATGCTCCGTCATGCATACGTTCATCTGCACGCCTGTGCCGTTGTACTCGGTTATATCGGGGGCAAAATCATCCGCAAGCGTAAAGTCGGTATTTACAAGCATAAGGCTCTCTTCAAACCGCACTCTTTCGTCTGCCGAAAGCGCGTCGAGCGTGACGCTTTCAAGTCCGGAGGGGTCGACTTTTGAAAGCTCCGTCTTTTTGCATCTGACCCCGAAAAATTCCCCCGCGATAAACGGATATTGAGGGGTGAGGCAAAGGAATACCGCGGCGGCGAGAATTATAACGGCAATAATTACGGCGACGGCGGACAGGATCAAACGTTTTTTCTTTGCGCGGTCCATCGTTTATTTTCTGTAGTATGTGTAGTAGGCGATGACGGTGCGTTCGACGCCGCCGTGCTCGATGTCGGGACCGGTAAGAACGACGCCGTCTCCCGAGAGGAGCTGCCACGCGGCAAGCTCGGGAATATTGCAGCGGAAAAGCACCTCTGAGCCGGAGTAGACAAGAAAAGTGTCGTCCTCGGGCTTTACGATAAGAGCGCCGCTTTTGCCTATGACATCGTCGTTGTCACCGCGCCGCTCAGTCACATACTTTATGCTCATCCCGTCGAGCTCGCGGACAAAATCGCGTCTGTACCGCGGGCTGTTCGGATCCTTGCTTTTTGTCCAGACCTTGATAAACTTAAACATAAAGGCGGCTCCTTTTTATTTTTCAGGTGTTTTGTTTGATGTGTCCGTATCTCCTTGATCGTCATGCCCCGCCTTGCCTGAATCGCGGCTTTTTTTCGCACGCACAAGCACGAGAAAATCGACCGTGCAGACGACGGCCGCGGCAAGCACCAAAACGACCGATTTTGCTATCCTTTCGCCAATTATAATCCTGTCGGTGAAGAGGACCGCGATAAGGCCGAAAAGCCCGCTCACCGCGTACATTGCCAGCACGGCGCGGCGCTGCGTCAGCCCGAGCTCCAAAAGGCGGTGATGGACGTGTTTTTTGTCGGCCGCAAACGGCGCCTGCCCGTGCGCGATGCGGCGGAAAAAGGCGAACACAGTATCAAAAAGCGGGAGTGCGAAGATAATGACGGGCAGGAGAAACGAGATTACGGCGCTTATCTTGAATACGCCGCTCACGGAGATGACGGCGAGAATATATCCGAGAAAATACGCACCGGTGTTCCCGATGAAGATTTTCGCGGGGTAGAAGTTGAAGGGCAGAAAGCCCGCGCAGGCTCCGAAGAGCACGGCGGCGAACAGTGCCGTCCCCGTGCTGCCGTACAGCAGCGCGACGAGCGCGAGCGAGACGCAGGATATCGCGCATATGCCCGAGGCGAGCCCATCAAGTCCGTCTATCAGGTTGAAGGCATTTACAAGCACCACGATCCAAAGAACGGTCAGCGGATATGAGAGCCACCCGAACTCGACATATTGCGAGAACAGAAACGTGCCGCGGATGAGGACGCCCGCAAGCATCGCGCACACGGCAGAGACGACCTGGACCAGAAGCTTTATCCACGGGCCGAGATCAAATACGTCGTCGAGCACGCCGAGGATAACAAGAACGGTGCCGCCGAGCCACATTGCGTAAAGCTCGCCTCTCGGCTCGCAGAAAATGAGCGTCGTCAGTGAAAAGCTGAAATAAACGGCAAGACCGCCGAGCGCGGGCATCGGCTCCTTATGAATGTGCCTGTTGTCCTTCGGGACCGATACCGCGCCGATACGGAACGCGAGCGCGCGGACCGCAGGAGTTGTCAGATATGAAAAGAGAAACGCGCAGATGACGGCGGCTATGGCGTAAATAAAGCGCTGTTCTATAACCATGTCGTCTTTTGTCAGAGAGTGACGAACCCGAGCTTCCGTTTGACCTTTGCGACTGTTTTTGACGCGGTGCGCGACGCTTTCTCGGCGCCGTTCTTCATCACCTCTTCAAGGTATGCCTTGTCTGCCATGAGCTCCGAGAACCTCGCCTGAACGGGGGCGAGCCCGTCCGCGCACACCTCGCCGACGGCGGCCTTGAAATCGCCGTAGCCGCGCCCGTCAAACTCGCGCTCTATTTCGTCGAAGCTCTTGCCGGTGAAGCAGGAATATATCGTCATGAGGTTGTTTATGCCGTCCTTGCCTTCGGCGCGGCGGACGCATGTGTCCGAGTCTGTGACGGCGCGCTTGAACTTCTTTATTATCACGTCGCGCGTGTCGAGGATGCGGACAACGGCGTTTTCGTTCGCGTCCGACTTGCTCATCTTTTTTGTCGGCTCCGCGAGCGACATGATATTTGCCCCCACCTTCGGGATATAGGGCTCGGGAACGGTGAATGTCGGCGAGAATACGCCGTTGAAGCGCTCGGCGATGTCGCGCGCGAGCTCGAGATGCTGCTTCTGATCCTGTCCTATCGGGACGGCGTCCGCCTGATAAAGGAGGATGTCTGCCGCCATGAGGACGGGATATGTGAAAAGCCCTGCGTTTATGTTGTCGGCGTGCTTCGCGCTCTTGTCCTTGAACTGCGTCATGCGCGATAGCTCGCCGAACATCGTGAAGCATGAGAGCATCCACGAGAGCTCCGCGTGCTCGTGGACGTGGCTCTGTACGAAGAGCGTGCATTTGTCCGGGTCGAGCCCGCAGGCGATGTAGAGGGCGAGAACTTCATATGTGCGGCGGCGCAGCTCAGCCGGGACCTGACGTACCGTTATGGAATGGAGGTCGACTACGCAGTAGTAGCAGTTGAATTCCTCGGTGAATGAGCCGAAATTCGAGAGCGCGCCGAGGTAATTGCCGATAGTGAGATTGCCCGAGGGCTGTATTCCCGAAAGGGCAGTCTTTTTTCTTGCGGTGATTTCTTCTGTCATTTTATTGTCTCCTTTGTTCAGAGCGACGCTTTTACGGCGTCGGAGAGGGCTTTGACCCCGCGCTCGATCTGCTCGTCCGACGGCATCGAATAATTGAGCCGGAACGAGGGGGAGGGCGCGGTCTCGTCACAGTTGAACGCCGTGCCGGGAACAACGGCGACCTTGCGGTCGAGCGCCGCCTTAACGACGCCGTCGCATGTATATCCGTCCGGCATCGTGCACCAGATGAAGAGGCCGCCGTCCGGACGCGTGTACGTCACCTCTTTCGGCATGGAGGCGTCGAGGCAGTCAAGCATCAGCTTTGACTTGTGCCTGTAAAGCGCGCGGATGTCGCGGATGTGACCGTCGAGGTCATATTCCGTCATGTACCTGTGGCAAACCATCTGGAAGAAGGTGTTCGTGTGGACGTCCTCGACCTGCTTGCAGACGACCATTTTCTGCGTCAGCGCCGCGGGCGCGAGCACATAGCCTACGCGCATCCCGGCGGAGAGTATCTTCGAGAACGTCGAGCAGTATATGACGATGTCGTCACGGTCAAGGGACTTTATCGTCGGCACGTCCTCACCCGCAAAGCGGAGCTCGCCGTAGGGATTGTCCTCGAAAATTATTATGCCGTGACGTTTGCATATATCGTATATCGCCGCCCGCGTTTCAAGCGGCATCGTCGTGCCCATCGGGTTGTGGAAATTCGGGATTAGATATACCATCTTCGCTTCGGGGTGCGCCTTTATCGCCGCCTCGAGCGCCTCCGGCCTGATGCCGCCCGCGGCGGGAACGCCTACGGGCACAGCTCCGTTCGTGCGGAAGGCGTTGAGCGCGCCGATAAACGTCGGGTCCTCGCATATGACGGCGTCGCCCTCATTGCAGAGGACCTTTGCCGCAAGCTCGATGCCCTGCGCTCCGCCGGATACGACGATGAGGTCGTCGCCGTCGCTTCCTATGCTGAATTTGTCATGCATACGGGAGGTGAGGGCGGCGCGAAGCGGCGGATAGCCCTCGCTTATATTGTACTGGAGCGCCGCGGCTCCGTCGCTTGCATATATGTCGGCTGATATCTTTGAGATCTCCGCTATCGGGAATGTTTCGGGTGCCGGATTTCCGCCGGAAAAAGATATTATCGTCGGGTCTGAAAGGCTTTTGAATATTTCTCGTATCGCGGAAGGCTTCAGGTTCCGCATTTTTTCGGAAAAGCTGTATTCCATTTTTTCGGGGACCTCCGTTTTGACTTCGCGTCTTTTGTGATTATGATAAAGTATAACATTTCTTTGTGGGAAAATCAAGAAAAAAGCTGTCGTGAGATGTGAGGCGGCAAATTTTTTTTTGAAAACGCGAAACATCGGGCGGCATTTTTTCGTCATAAAATACAGCGGAGGCATGGTGGACAGGCCGATTTGGGGACAAAGCCCGGTTTCGTCCGCGTTCGTTGACAAAAGAGACAAACTTTGATAAAATAACAGACGAAGAATATCCTTAAGGGGGCATTTTGAGGTGACGGAGCGAAAAACCAAACGCGCAGAGATCACAAATACGCCGAAGAGGCGGCGCTCATGGACGCCTCTGATGCTCACCGTGTATTCTGTCGGGCATTTTCTTGTCGACATGTGCTGCTGTGCGGCGATGCTCGCTTTCACAAAGGATAAGGATTATTTTGCTCTGTCGCTCCTCGTGTATAATTTCTGCGCGTTCGTCCTTCAGATGCCGATAGGGGCGCTTGCCGACCGCTTCGGGCGCACCGGAGGCTTTGCCGTGACGGGGTGCGTTTTCATCGCTCTGTCGATGCTCGCGGAGCCTGCGCCGCTCGTTTTCTCGGCGCTGCTCGGCTTCGGGAACGCGTGCTATCACGTCGGCGGCGGGACATTTGCATTGAGGGCAGGGAGAAGATGCACCGGGCTCGGCGCTTTCGTGTCGACGGGGGCGCTCGGGCTCGCCGCGGGAAGGCTCGCGGTCATGAAGGGGTACGGCGGCGTATACATTGCCGCCGGGACGGCGGTTATCATGCTTGCGGTCGCCGCGGCTGTCATTATCTCCGAGCCTGTCGCCGATACATATGAGACGGTCGCACCGTTCCCGAAAGGGCTTACGGTTTCTTATCCGCACCGAAATATTCTTGCGTGCGCGGCATTCTTTATCGTCGTGTGCCTGCGCTCGTTCGGAGGGCTTGCATTCAATTTTGAATGGAAAGGGACAGCGGACGCCGTGACTGTCATCATTGTCGCGGCGGCAGCGTCCGCCCTCGGCAAGGCGGCTGGCGGCGTAATGTCGGACGCCGTCGGCATGAGGACTACATCCTCGGTGACGCTCATTTTATGCGGTGTTGTAATGCTCTTTTCCGGGCATATGATACCTGCCGCGGTCGGCATATTCCTTTTTAACATGACGATGCCGCTCACGCTGAGGGCGACTGCTGACATCTGCGGGGGGCACGAGGGATTTTCGTTCGGGCTTCTGACGGCGGCGCTGTTCGCGGGATATCTTCCCGTGTCATACGGAATATCGCTGCCGTTCGGCGTTTACGGAAATGCCGCCGTCGCCTTTGTTTCAATGGCGCTTATGGCGGCGGGGCTTGAGCTTACAAACAAGCGGACAAAGCCGGTGTAAATCATGCTTGGCGAGCTTTTGCGTACTGCTTCGGCTGGTCTGCCGTATCTTTCGCTGTCGCTTTTGCTGACGCTCGTGCTTGAGCTTTTTGCCGCGGCGGTTTTAGGAGTAAGAGGTCGGCGAGACATTCTTTTGATAGCAGGCGCGAATATACTTACAAATCCGCCTGTTGCAATGGCGGCGTGCTTGCTCGGCGAGACAGTGAGACTTCCGAAAATCATTATACATTTGCCGTTTGAGGCATTTGCCGTGATCGTCGAATGGCTTATATACAGAAAATTCGGCGAACGCATAGCGGAGCCGCTTGCGTTCGCACTTTTGTCAAATGTCTTTTCTTACTTTATGGGCAGGGTCATCCTTACGATTGTAAGCGTGTAAGCGCCTTTTAGAAAGGAGGTTTTTGCAGATGCTGCGCGCATCTCTTCCGCTTGATGTCATTGTCGAACCGACGACGTTTGAGCTGCCGCTTGACAGCGGAGCGCTTCTTATTCTCGGCGGCATTGTACTCGGCGTCGTCGTCGCGACGGCGATAATATTTATCACAAAAAAGAGAAAATAAAAAAGATATCCGCCGAACAGCAGCATGTTCGGCGGATATAAAATTATACGGATGCATATAATTGTTGTTCAGAGGCGTTTTATGCAAACGCCTCTTTATTTTTCGACTATGTTCATGTTGGAGGGAAGGATGCCTGCCTGCTCGTAAACGATCTCCGTTATCTGCGCTATCTCGCTCGGCAGAAGTCCGTCGCTTTTGACTATGATGCTCGCGTTCTCGCCGTTAATTATGGCGACGCAGTCGGCAAAGCCCTTTGCCTTGACGAGCTCCTCGATGTTGACCTCGGCAGACATTGTGGCTGCGAGCGCCGCGATGTCGGCTCCCGCCTGATCGCGCACCTCCTGGAGCGCCGTTTCGTTGTCAACGACCGTGGAGAGGACCTCTATTGCCTCGTCTCTCGCGCGGTCACGGTTGTATGCCGCCGTGTCGAAGTATTCGTCCCTTGTCGGAGCCGAGGCATCTTTATCGCCGTCCGGCGTGCCGGTCTCCTTTCCTTCGCCGGCGAGCAGTGCCGCGTAACGGTCGGCGTCTATTTTGTATCCCGTGTCGCCGGTGCTTTTCACGTTTCCGCCGAGGATGAAGTTCAGTCCTATCGCGACTCCGCAGACGAGCACCGCGCAGATGATTATCATGTTCTTCGCGCCGACGTGCTTTGCCGCACGGATTATCTTTTCCTTTGCCGCCGCAGCCTTGCCTTTCAAATCGAACTCTTCGAGCTTTTCTCTTATTTTCATCGTGTAATACCTCCCGATTTGCCTTGTAATATGATATATATGACGGGGCGGCTTCCCGTATTCCTTATTTTCCCGTTCCGGCGACGGATATTTTCGATATCGGAACGCCGAGCGCGCATGAGAGCAGCTCGGAGACCGTCTTTTGCACCGAGATCTTCTCTCCGCCGCGGCACACGACGGCGATCCCGCGCACGGATGAGCATATCTCCCTTACGAGAACGACGCGTTCCTCGCCTCCCGAGCTTATGACGACGTAGCTTTTGCCCGCGCCCGCGCCGTTTTCGGCATAGACGCGCTCGACGCCGCTGTCAAGCGTCAGAAGGACCGAAACGTCGGATACACCGTCGACTTTCTCGCAGAGCGATTTTATCCTTCCTTCAAGCGTCGCCGCATATTCCGCAAGCTCCTCGTTCCCGCCGCTCTCACCGGCGGGAGCGTCATTCTTCTTACCACCGGCGAGCGCGCCGAGCAAAAGGAGAGCCGCGCCGACGGCGGCAAGCAAAAGAACGAGCCGTTTTTTCGGCGAATGCGTGATAACGGAAATAAGTCCGCCTTCATTCATAAAACACACCGACCTCCGCTTCCTTGTCGTAATTTTCTTTTATATACCGCTCGAGCTCGGCGGCGTCTGTCCACACGGCATCTCCCGTAAGCGATACCGCAACGTATGATATACGCACGTCGCTCATGTCCTCACCGGAAAGGGATACCGTGACCGAAATATCGTCCTCTTTTAAGCCGAAGGCGCGCGCCGCATCATGCTTTATTGTCTCGGCAACATCCCCCTCCGCCTTCTTCAAAAGCTCCGCAAATATGTCGTATGTCTCATACCCGGCATAGGTTTCGGCGTCCGGCATCCCGGGCAGAGCATGAGGGGAGCGAAGGGCTGACAGCAGCGGCGAGACAATGACGCTTAGCGAGACTATGCCCGATATATATTTTATGTATTTTCCCGTCGTCCCGTCCTCGGGGGACATTATCGCGCAAAGCGCCGTAACCGCGGCGCACGCGAGCACTGACGTCATATATGCGCTCATAACGGCCTCACTTTTCTACGATATCGCGGGCGCGGTCTTTATGAACAGCGCAATCGCGAATATAAAGACGAAGGCGATAAGAGAGCATATCGCCGCTGCGAATCCCGTTATCTCGCGCATTTCGGAGAGCAGCGCCGCCTCTCTTTTGCAGCCGAGCAGTTCCGAGCAGAACGACGCCGCGGAAAGCGAGACGGACATGAAAAGCGTTGAGATGAACACAGGTGCGAAGAGCGCGATGATCGCCGTTATGCCGAGCGCGCCCGCGGCGTTTTTTATCACCAAAAGTCCCGCCGCCGTCGTTCTCACCGCGTCGCCGAGCGCGCCTCCCACAACGGGGATCGCGCTGCCGACGGCGTATTTGACTCCTCTTGCCGCCGCAGTGTCCGCCGCCGCCGCGAGCTCGGTCTGGTATCCGATCACGGTGGAGAATATCGTCGCGGCGCCCGCGGCGAGCCACGAGAACGTCCGCTTTATCGCTCCGCATATCCCGACGGCGGAGGAGCCGCTGCCCGAGACCGATGAAATGACCGCGAACGCCAGTCCGAGGCGGAAGATCGGTATGAAAATATACGTCACGATGTACTCCGCGGCGGAGGAGAAGAGCAGAAGACCGGACGAGGTGACGGCTGCCCCTGAGGTGTTCGCGGACGCGGAGAGCAGCCCCGCCATCATCGGAACGGTGGCGGCGGTGAACGTTGACAGCGACACTGCGAACGCACTTATCGCGTCGGCGAGCTTTTCCTCGGCGGAGATGATATAAACGGCGAGCAGAAGGCACGTTATCATCGATACGGCAGGGTACAGCCGACCTCCCGAGACGTCGCGCGACAGAATGCCTATGGCGGAGGAAACGAGCACGGTCCCGAGCACGGCGGAGAAGAATCCCGCCGCGGGCAGAAGCGCCTCGCCTATCATATCGCCTATCATGCCGAACACCTTGTCAGCGCCTGTCAGCTCGGCGACGTCGTCTGCGCTGTCATCCTCCGAGACGAGCCTGTCCGGAAGAAATTCTGCGGCGTCGTCAGGAAAAATGTCGCCGATAGTCCGTCCCTCATCGGCGCTCTCGGCAGCGACCGGCAGGACAAGTATTGACAGCGCCAGAAGTGCAGCGAATACAAGAAAGATCCGTTTTTTCATGACAAAACCGACAGCGCCGAATCGAGCAGACGGACGAGCAGAGGACAGGCGAGCAGCACGAGCTCCGCGCGTCCGAGCAGCAGTATGGCGGAGGCAGACCGCTCAGCACCGCACCCGCGGCAGACGTCCGCCGTCAGCTCGGCGGCGTATCCGATGCCGAGCGCGCGCAGAAGTGTGCCCGCATATCCCGACATTTCAGTATTTTCAGACATAGAGCGCAGCGGCGAAAGCGTTTCTCCGAGCCTGCCAAAGGCGTATACCGTGATGCATATGCCGCCGAGGAGCGGCAGATATGTATATAGCGGGCTTTTCGTGCCCTGGAGAAGGGATGCCGCGGCGGCGCAAAGCAGCGCGATTCCGCAGAATTTAAGCATGACTCAGAGCCCGAATATCGCCCGCAGCGAGTCAAAAAGGGCGGAGAGCCTGCCCGCGATCATCGACAGCACGATGATTATCCCCGCGACAGATACGAGCGTTGCCTGCTCGTCTCTGCCGGATTTTGAAAGTATCTGGCATATGACGGCGGCGATCATTCCGATTCCGGCGACTTTAAGTAAAAGCGAAACGTCCGACACTGTATGACCTCTTTTTCTTTATTAAATAAGCAGTATTATCAGCGAGAGACAGACGAAAACGCATACGGCGGCGCCGACGCGGAGCCTGTCCTTTTCAGAGGCTTCGAGGGTGCGTATGTGTTCCCGCAGCCGTGAAGAGAAGACGCGGCAGAGCTCCGTCTGCGGTTCGCGGTATCCGCGCCCGAGCGACGATGAAAACTCCGAAAGAAGGCGCAAAGTCTCGCCGTCAAACGGCACCTCCTCCGTTGAAAGCGCCTCTGATAGAGACGTTTTTGCCGCCGCCTCCCAAACGCGGCGTGAGGGCTCGAATGCGGATGAAAAAGAAAGTATGATCTCGCCTACCGTGTCCTGACGGTACGCGATGCATTCGCCTATGTAGGACACGAGCCTTTCGGCGTCCCGCGCCGCCGAAAGCGCGCTTTTTACCGCGCGGGAGTATTCGGACCAGATGAAAAACGCGGACGCGGCGATGAGCGAGGAGCCGACGAGCTTATAAAGATATACGATGCTCATGGCTCGTTTATGAAAAATGACATGTCTTTGCCCGGCGGGCGTTTCAGTCCGACAAGATATGAAAATACGCCCGATCCCGCAAGCGCGTTTGTCTCGGGGCGCATACGGAGCTCCGAAAGCGTCCCGGCGTGCGCCGTGGCGACGATCGGCACCCCGCACGAGCGGGAGTAGACTGCCGCCTCCGCGTCCCTTTTACCCGACAGCTCGTCGCAGATTATGATCTCGGGACTGAGCGAGCGGACGGCGCTGACGATGCCGGCGTCTTTCGGGTAGCCGGAAAGAACGTCCGCGGACATTCCCACGCAGGCGGAGCCGAGCTCGTGACGCGGGTCGACGACGGCGAGCTGCCGTCCGTCGGCGGAAAGCCGCCGTATGAGGTCGCGCAAAAGCGTCGTTTTTCCTGTCCCCGGCGGGGAGTAGAGAAGCGCGCCCGAAAGCGCGCCGCCGCGCGTTATGAGCTCGTACACACGGGACGAGCACCCGGGAACGTCTCCGGGAACGCGTATTGAGACGGAGCTTATGTCGGTGACATTGCCTACCTCTCCATTCCAGAGCGCCGCGCGTCCGCAGACGCCGCATCTGATGCCGCCGACGGAAATATATCCTTCGCGTATCGTGTCTGCGTGAGAGAACAGTGAGCCGCCCGTGAGCGAAAAGACAAAGTCGTCAAACTCCCCGGGAGAAAGCGTCGTGTCGAGCCGCCGGTGCACCCCGCCGACGGTGATGAACGATGCGCCGTCGCGTCGCAGCCTTATGTCCGTAAGCGACGAAAGCGAAAGTCCCGACGAATAAAGCGCGCGTTCGACCGAGCTTTTAACGCCTGACGGCAGAAGGGCAAGCGCAAGGCTCCGCGCATCGCGTTTTGGTTTTTCAGTTTCCGTTTTCATGTTATATGTATATGAGGGCGTGTCCGTTTTATGTCAGGACACGCCCGCGGAAGTATTTTATGCGAGAGGATCGTATTCCTTCAGCATCCCGAGCAGCTTTGCCGCGTGAAGTCCCTCGTCGCGCGCGAAATTAGAGAACATAACGGCGGCGCGCTCGTCCTCCATCTCCTTTGAGAATATCTCATAATCCCTCGTGAGCTCCATCGAATCCTGCCACGCGCGCATGAGCCTGTCCCGCGTCGTTATCTTTATGCCGTGCTTGTCTATGTCCTGCATTTTAGAAAAACCTCGTTTTTATTTTAGTATTCCTCGCGCCGCGCGCGAATAGGTATGTAAAAATCTGCACACAATAAAAGCGTCGCCGGGAAATGTGCCTCGGCATCAATATGAAATGGAGAGTTTAAAAAAATGCAGCTAACACAGAAGGAAGTTGAACTGTTGAAGGATCTGTCGAGCCAGGAGAAGCTCTGTGTCGACAAGTATACGCGCCATTCGGAATGCGCGAAGGACGCGCAGCTCAAAAATCTCTTTTCCGAAATAGCGAAGATGGAGAGCACGCATCTCACGATGATAACGGACATGCAGAACGGGAACGTTCCGCAGCAGAGCGGAGGCGGCGGACAGTACAACCCGACGTTCAAGGCGACGTACACGACGGAGGAGACCGCCGACAAGCAGAACGACTGCTATCTCTGTACGGATCTTCTGACGGCGGAAAAGCATGCCTCGCACCTTTACGACACATGCGTTTTTGAATTCGGCGACGAGAACGCGCGCACCTGCCTCAACTCGATCCAGAGCCAGGAGCAGAACCACGGCAAGCTCATATACGACTATATGAAGACGAACGGCATGCAGGCGTGAACTGATATGCCCGGCATATTATGCCGTTATGAACGATTATGACGAAAAGAGCGCCCATCCGGGCGCTCTTTTCATTTGAAATGTTATTGCCTTAATCGACAGTTTATGATATCATACTCTCGGAGGGGATCGAACATGAACATTATGATAGCGTCAGATATACACGGATCGGTGAAGTATTGCGAGCTTCTGCTCGAAGCGTACACGCGCGAGCACGCCGACAGGCTCCTTTTGCTCGGCGACATACTTTATCACGGTCCGCGCAATCCGCGCCGCTGCTACGACCCGAAGAAGGTCGCGGAGATGTTAAACGGGATGAAGGACGACATAGTCTGCATCCGCGGCAACTGTGATTCCGAGGTCGACGGCATGGTGCTCGATTTCCCGATCACGGCGGAAGCCGTCATGCTCTTCGCGGGCGGCAGGCTCGTATACGCGACGCACGGTCATCACGCCGGCGAGGACTCGCCGCCGCCTCACAAAAACGGCGACATCCTTTTGACCGGACACACCCACATACCGAAATGCGTCGACCACGGCGATTTCATATATATGAATCCGGGCTCAGTCTCGATACCGAAGGGAGACTCGCCGCGTGGGTACATGATGCTGACGGAGAAGGGTTTTTCCTGGCATACGCTCGACGGGGAGACCTACATGGAATACGCGCTTTGATAAAAGCAAAAAATAAAAGGGACAACGAAAGGGAAAACGATGGCTTACAAGACCGACATTGAGATAGCGCAGGAGTGCGAGCTACTGCCGATAACGGCGGTGGCGGAGACGGCGGGGATCTCGCCGGACGACATCGAACAGTACGGAAAGTACAAGGCGAAGGTCTCGACCTCGATAATGGAAAGAGACGACATCCCGAACGGGAAGCTCGTTCTCGTGACGGCGATCACGCCGACGCCTGCCGGAGAGGGAAAGACGACAACGACGATCGGCCTGTCAGACGGGCTCCGCCGCATAGGAAAAAAGGTCACGGTCGCGCTGCGTGAGCCGTCGCTCGGTCCCGTTTTCGGCGTCAAGGGCGGCGCGGCAGGCGGCGGATATGCCCAGGTCGTGCCGATGGAGGATATAAACCTTCACTTCACGGGCGACTTCCACGCGATAGGCGCGGCGAACAATCTGCTCGCCGCTATGATAGACAATCACATTCAGCAGGGCAACGCCCTCGGCATAGACCCGCGCAGGATAACCTGGCGCCGCTGCGTCGATATGAACGACCGCCAGCTCCGCTTTATCGTCGACGGCCTCGGCGGCAAGGCCAACGGCACGCCGCGCGAGGACGGATTTGACATCACCGTTGCGACGGAGATAATGGCTGTCTTCTGTCTTTCGGAGTCTATATCGGACCTCAAGGCGCGCCTGTCGCGCATGATAGTCGCGTATACTTACGACGGCAAGCCCGTGACAGCCGGCGACCTCAAGGCGGTGGGCGCTATGACTGCGCTTCTTCGCGACGCCATAAAGCCGAACCTCGTGCAGACGCTCGAAGGCACGCCGGCGTTCGTTCACGGCGGACCTTTTGCGAACATCGCGCACGGCTGCAATTCGGTGATTGCCACGCGCACGGCGCTCAAGCTCGGCGATTACACTGTCACGGAGGCAGGCTTCGGCGCAGATCTCGGAGCCGAGAAATTCCTCGACATCAAGTGCCGCGCGGCGGGACTTGTGCCTGACGCCGTCGTCATAGTCGCGACGATTCGCGCCCTTAAGATGCACGGAGGGCTTGCAAAGACCGAGCTCGCGACGGAGGACCTCGCGGCGCTCGAACGCGGTATCCCCAATCTTCTGCGTCACGTCTCGAACATAAAGAACGTCTATCGGCTGCCGTGCGTTGTCGCTGTCAACAGATTCCCGACTGACACGGACGCGGAGATCGACTTTATCATAAAGAAGTGCGGAGAGCTCGGCGTCAACGCGGTACTCTCGACCGTTTGGGAGAACGGCGGCGCGGGCGGCGAGGCGCTGGCACGCGAGGTCGTGAGACTTTGCGAGGAAGAGCGTGGTGATTTCAGCTTCTCATACGAGCTTGACGCAAGTATAGAGGAGAAGATAGAGGCAGTCGTCCGCCGCGTTTACGGCGGCAGCGGCGTAAGCATAATGCCCGCAGCGAAAAAGCAGATAGACGAGCTGACAAAGCTCGGGTTCGGCGGGCTGCCGGTCTGCATCGCAAAGACGCAGTACAGCTTTTCAGACGATCCGACGAAGCTCGGCGCGCCCGAGGGATTCACCGTGACCGTCAAGAATGTAAAGGTTTCGGCAGGAGCCGGGTTTATAGTTGTCCTGACCGGCGACATCCTGACGATGCCGGGACTTCCGAAGTCGCCTGCGGCGGAGCGCATAGACGTTGACGACAACGGCAGGATAACGGGCCTGTTCTGATAAGGGAAGGCAGCACACTATCGGCGGGAGGAATGTCCTCCCGCCGGATTTTTTGCTCACTATTTTTGAAAATAGGTCTTTACAAACGAAAGAAAATAGTGTATAATATCCCCCGTCGAAGCGAAAGCGGAGACAATAAGCGGATAAAGTCGAAGGGCTCCGCCTCGGGTCATCCTCTCCCGTGTAAAATTTAAGAGGACAACATTCGCGGGTATGTAAGTGCCCGCAAAGCGGGCACGGCAAATTCCGCCAAACCCGCTCATAACATTCGCGGGTATGTGCGTGAAAATTCCGCCATACCGGCTCATTACATTCGCGGGTATGGCGGAATTGGCAGACGCGCTAGATTCAGGTTCTAGTGAGGGCAACTTCATGAAGGTTCAAGTCCTTTTACCCGCAGGCTCGGAAAACAGACGGCATGTGCCGCCTGTTTTTTGCTACGAAATTCGCGGGTATGTGCGGAGAGAACATAGCCTGCGGCTATGTTCCGCAGACACGCTAGATTCAGGTTCTAGTTTTCGTAAGAAAGTGAAGGTTCAAGTCCTTTTACCCGCACCAGACCCATATAATCCGAACCCGTTTCCTGTGGGAGACGGATTCGGATTATTGTTTTTCTTCGACCGGTACGAGGATACCCACTTCCGCAACGGTATGAAGAAAAGGCCGACATCCAAACCGAGAGGGC
>CANQYV010000030.1 GCA_947628165.1 uncultured Clostridia bacterium
GCGGAGGTGATATACCGCCTTATGACGGCGCGGGCGGCGTCATAAGGCGGTATATCACCTCCGCCCTTCCGAAGGAGGCGGTGACGCAGCTCTACATCCCCGAGATAAAGGGGAAGGAGAGGCGCAAGCGCGCCCCGTCACGCGCGGGGACGCTCGGCGTCGAGGGCATCGACACGGAGAAGCTGTATTCGCTCCTTCTGCCGTTCTCAAAAGAGGGGCAGGGGCGCGCAGCTGCCGAGGATGAGGCGCGCGAGCCTGTGACGAAGCTCGATTTTTACGAGGACGGGCTTTCGGGCGGCGACAGGGCATCCGAGATGCGCGACGCGATAGCGGAGGCGGCGGGGCTGCCGCACGGCATGAGCGCGAACGCGCTTCTCACGGCGTTGAACGTCATAATGAGCCGCGAGGAGTACAAAAAGCTCGTAGATGAAACGGCTTTAGGAAATAAACAGGAATGAAAAATGACAAACCGCGCGCGGGGCTCTCGCGCGAAATAATAATGTACGTCATCTTCGGCGCGCTGACGACGGTCGTCAGCTTCGGGACGTATTTTCTCATAATGGCGGCGGGGCGCGCGCTTTTGTCCGTTTCGCCCGACGATACGGTGAGCGCGCGGTATCTCGCCGTTTATACGGCGGCGCAGCTTATTTCGTGGGTGCTCGCCGTGCTGTTCGCGTTCTTCACGAACAGGCGCTGGGTGTTCACCTCCGCGCTCCCCGAGGGGAGGGAGCCGGCGTCGTCCGTTTTGCGCAGGCTCGCCTCGTTTGCGGGCGGCAGACTCCTGACGCTCGGGCTCGACTACGTCATAACGTATGCGGGCGCGCGGGTGATAATCGCCGTTTTCCCGTCATGGGCGGACGTCGGCGGCGTGAACCTCGCGGACGCGGCGTCGAAATGCGCGGCGTCGGTCGTCGTCCTCGTCTGCAACTACTTTTTCTCGCGGTTTTTCGTGTTTAAAAAAAGAGAAGAGAAAAATAAGTGAGTATCTCGTATTTTGCCGTGCTTTTCGGCATCCTGCTCGCGAAGGCGGCGGGATTTTTCCGCGATATCGTATTTGCGGGCAGCTTCGGCACGTCTGCCGAGGCTGACGTTTACGCCGGTATCTTCGGCGTCGTGACGCTTATTTTCACCGGCGTCGGCACCGCGTGCCAGACGCTGCTCATCAAAAATCAGAATACGGCGGGAGGGGTGGACGACGGCGGCAAGCGCTTCGTCTCCCGATTTATCCTTAAGACGGCGGCATGGCTTTTGCCCGTGACGGCGGTTTTGTACCTCGCGTCCCCAGCACTCGTGAGGCTGCTTCTGCCGGGACTTTCGGAGGAGCTCTTCCCGCTCGCGCTGCGTGTCGTGCATATAATGCTCCCGTCGCTGTTCTTTGTCGTCATCGCGTACATCATCTCGGGCGCGCTGCAGAACGCGGGGACGTTCTTCATCCCCTCGATCGTCAGCCTGCCGTATAACGCGCTGCTCATAGCGCAGCTTCTCTTCGCGAACCCCGACATCGAGGCGGTCAGCGCTGCGACGACGGTCGGCTGGGGGCTCCACATCGTGTTTCAGCTCCCGTCGTTTTACAGGCGGGGATACAGATTTTTCTACCGCAGCGGGAAGGGAGATAAGCGCGCGCCCGCAGATCCTCTTCCCGATATTTCAAAGGCGTCCGGCATCTCTGGCGTGCGCGAGACATGCTGTGTGTTCGTTTCAAATATGGCGCTTCAGCTCTGCCTCATCCTCGACCGTGGTTTTATGAGCGGCAGCGAGGGGGCGGTCGCCTCGATGAACTACGCGTCGGGGCTGTTCGTCACGGTCTCGAGCGTGTTCACCGTCGCGATGTCGAGCGTGATATTTCCGTCGCTGTCGAGGAGCCGCGCTTCGGGCGACGCCGAGGGCGTCAGGCGCGGCATAGGGAAGGCGGCGCTCTTTATGACGGCGGTGTTCGTGCCGTATCTTCTGACGGTGACGTTTTTCGGGCGCAATATCGTCTCCCTCATCTGGGAGCGCGGCAGGTTCACGGCGGAGGCGACGGCTGTGACGTCGGAGGCGTTTTTCATATACAGCTTCGCGGTATTCGGATATGTCTCGGAGGAGCTGTTCGCAAAGGTTTTATATCTTTATTCAAAATATTCCGTGACCGTGACGGGAACGCTCGCCGCCGTCCTTGTAAGGCTTGCGACGGGAAAATTTTTCGCCGAACGGTACGGCATGGCGGGCGTCGCCGCCTCGACCGCGGCGATAATGACGTGCTACGGCATATTTGTATCTGTCATGCTCCGCCGCACCGTAGGAAAAAACGAGCGGCAGGTAGGCGGCATTTTGTCCGCGATACTCCGCGTGCTGCTGTCGGGCGGCGCGGCGGCGGCAGTGTGCGCCGCGCTCTGCGCGGCATTCCCGAACGCGGCGTCCGGCCGCGTGGGATTTCTGTTCCCGCTTTCGGTCTCCGCCGCCGTTTACGCATTCGCGCTTTTTATCACGGGCGCGGGAAAAGAAATATTTTCGGACATGAAAGCTCCGCGCGAAAAAAGGAGAAAATATGACTGACAACGAAAAGGAAATGGACAAAAGGACGCCGACAGAGGGCGGAGATGACCGCCGCGCAGGCGCCGAAACCGACGACGAGCTGCTCGAAATAATGGACGAGGTCGCGGACGAGCCTGGGGAGGAATATGCCCCCGAGGCGGAGTACGTCCCCGAGGCGGAGTATGCCCCCGAACAGGCTCCCGCCGCCTCCGCACCGCGCGCCGGGCGCAGGACGGGCGCGCGCCGCCGCACGCCTCTCATCCTGACGGTCGCCGCGCTGCTCGCCTCTCTCTTTATGCTCCCGCAGTTCTTTGCGCGGACGGGGGCCGAGGCGGCAAACAGGCAGGTGGTATTTTCGCTTTTGTATTCCGACCTTTGCGACAGCGTCAGCGCCGACGGGCTGTCAGACGCGATCGCGGAATACGCCGACGCCGGCGTCACGACTGCGGTCGTCTCCGAGGACACGATGGGAAAGCTCCGTGACAGGGGCGACGTCACGGGGCTGACGTATCACGACTTAAGGCACAGATTTGACGCGGAGTCCGCGGCGCTCGAGGAAAAGCTCGCGGCGCTCCCCGGCATCACGCGCACGTCCCACGTCTTTGTCGTCAGGCGGCGCGAGGTGAGGCAGCGGCTCGACAAATGGCTGCCCCTCTACTACGGAAAGGACGAATACACCCGCGTCATCTCGGAGCAGGCGGGGCTCACGGCTTACGTTTTCTACAACGGCAACAGGAGCATATACGACCTGCCCGTAGGATTTGACGAGGGCGCGCTCGAGAATGTCGTCTCCCACGGGCTGATACCCGCGCTCTCGCTCGGCGCGGACGCACGCGGCTCGCTCGAATATATCGGCAAGACCGAAGAGCTTATAAAAAAATACGGCGTCCGCTACCTGCTCGTGACCGACAGTGTCGGCGAGGATGCCGACGAAAAGACAATTGAGGCGGCGGAAAAATGCGCCGAAGGGCTCGCGGGGCTGACGGCGCGCAGAAAGCTGACGCTCGTTGTCACCGAAAACCCGAGCCAGCTCTCAAACGTCAAATTTCCCGGGTACGAAATGCTGAAGGAGGCGGCGGACGGCGCCGTCGTAAGGGCATATTTCGCATCCGACGTCTCGCACGCGGACGAAACGGGATACGTTTTCCGCGCACGCCAATATGTGAACTCCGTCGTCGACAGGAACATC
This sequence comes from uncultured Clostridia bacterium, assembly GCA_947628165.1. Classification (GTDB taxonomy): domain Bacteria; phylum Bacillota; class Clostridia; order Oscillospirales; family CAG-272; genus DTU064. The sequence goes on from CANQYV010000030.1 coordinate 3,704, forward strand.
CGCTTCATATGCGTTTCGGGAACGCCGCTTGGCGAGCTGAGCGGCGGCGAGCGCGCCTCGCTCTCGGCAAAGGCTGTCTCGCTCGCGCGCGACAGGCTCACATCGATCGGCTTCGGCACGGACGCCGTCCCGTCCGCGTTCAGCTACGGAAATCAGAAATACGTCTTCGCCGCGGGCGCGTCGGTAACGGCGCTGTGCGTCATGGCGGCGCTCTCGCTCGTGACCGGGCTCGGCGGCGGGGGCTACACGGTGATATCGCTCCTTCTCGCGGCGGTCGGGTTTGAGCTGACGTTCTTTATGCCCGAGCGGCTGCTCGCCCTCTATCCGACGGCGGCGGCGCTCGCGTTCCCGTGCCTCGCGGTCGCGCTGGCGCTTTTCGGGCTGCGCCGCGTCGGAAGCCTCGGCGGGCGGTACGGAGCCGCCGTCATGACGGCGTTTTTCGTCCTGACGGAGCTTGCGGTATGCGCCGTCGGCGGCGTCGTGATAGGCGCGCTGACCTCGGGTGTCGACTATTATATAAACGACGCCGTGTTCCGCGGCATCAAGCTGACGCTCGTATTCCCGCTCGCCTTTGCGCTCTTTGCTTACTACTTCATGTTCTGCCGCAGCCGTGACGGCGTCATCTGCGACGTCAGGCGCGCGCTCGGCGCGCGCGTCCGCGTGTGGTGGTGCCTCGCGCTCGCCGCCGCTGCGGCGGTACTCGCCGTGTACCTCGTCAGGAGCGGCAACGTGAACAGAATAAGCTCTCTTGAGGAGAGCTTCCGCAATTTCATCTCGGACAGAATGGCGTCCCGCCCGCGCACGAAGGAGTTCCTCGTCGCGTATCCGGCGACGGCGGCGTTTGTGTATTTCTTCCTCTCGCGGAAGGGAGGGGATGAGACCGAGGGCAGCGCGAGAAATGCGCATCTCTTCGCGCTCGCGGCGGCGTCCGCGATACTGCCCGCCTCGGTCACGAACACGTTCTGCCACGTCTTTACGGACGCGGCGGTCCAGTACGGGCGCGTGATGAACGGGCTTCTGTTCGGCATCGTCACGTCGGCGGCGGTGCTCGTCGTCCTCTACTGCGCCTCAGCCGTGAAAAGGCGCGTCACGGGGAAAAAATAAAACGCCGGAAAGGGGGCGCTCCCGATGAAAAACCGGAGCGGCATCGTCGTCGCGGGATATCTCGGATTTGAAAACGGCGGGGACGAGGCGCTTTTGTCCGTGCTCGTCTCGGAAACGAAAAGGCGGCTGCCGGACGCCGGGCTGACGGTTCTGTCCGCGCGCCCCGAGGCGACGCGGCGCGCGTTCGGCACGGGAGCCGTCAACAGATACGACGTCCGCGCCGTCAAAAAAGCGCTCTCGGAGGCGCGCGTGTTCGTGTTCGGCGGCGGCAGCCTGCTCCAGGACGCGACGAGCCGACGTTCGCTTTATTATTACCTCTTTCTGCTCCGCACGGCGCACCGCGCGGGCGTCCGCACGATGCTGCTTGCGAACGGCATCGGTCCGCTCCTGCGGGAGCGGAGCCGGAACGACGTCGCCCGCGCGCTTTCGGACGTCGACGTGATAACGCTGCGCGACGGAGACTCCGCGGAGCTGCTTTGCCGCGCGGGCGTCCCCGAGGGCATGCTGAAGGTCACGGCGGACCCCGCGTTTCTGATCCCGTGCGCACACTCGCGCGGGGGCGGCGGATACGCCGTCGTCTCGGCAAGGGGCGGCGTGCGCCGCGCGGAGGCGCTCGCGGAGCTTTCGCAAACGCTCAAGGCAAACCTCGGGCTCGACACGCTTTTTTTGCCGATGCAGTTCGGCAGGCGCTCCCGAAATGACGACGCCGCGCTCGCAAAGGCGGCGGCAGACCTCGCGGGGGCGTGCGCCTCCGTATGGGATAGACCTTTTTCCTCCGCCGACGCGGAAAGCATATTCGGCGGTGCCGAGATAACGGTCGGCGAGCGGCTGCACGCGCTCATTTTTTCCGTCATCTCAGGCGTCCCCGCCGTCGGCGCGGGGGCTGACCCGAAGATCGAATCGTTCTGCCGCGCCTCGGGAATGATTTACGCCGCGGAGAGCGAAGGCGCACATCTCATCTCCGCCGCCGCGCGCGCGCTTTCGGAAAGGGACGCGCTCAGCTCCCGCGCCGCGTCATATTCGGCACGCGCCGCCTACCTCGCGGGGGAGAATTTCGACGCGCTCGAGAGCCTTTACCGCGCATAGGTCGGGCACGGGATGCAAAAAATGAGTGTTTTTATAAACAAATATTGAAAAAACACTTGCAAAGCGGACGCCGGTGTGATATACTCACAGTAGACGGTGTATGTGAGAGCGTGATGAAGAGTGGGGCGACCCGCTCTTTGTTTTTGGCTTTGCCGAAAAGGACGCCTCCGCCGCAAAAAAATTTACGGGCAGGCTACCGCATGGCAAAAAAAGGACACGGCACGGGAAAAGGGAAGAACATCGCCGCCTCTGTCGAGGCGCTGCTCGCGCCCGTCGTAAACGGGCTCGGATATGAGCTCTGGGACGTCGTATATGAAAAAGAGGGTCCCATATATTATCTGCGCATAACGATAGACAGCGCCGACGGCATCACGATAGACGACTGCGAGCGCGTTCACCGCGCGATAGACCCCGTGCTCGACGACGCCGACCCGATCGAAAATTCGTACACGCTCGAGGTCTCATCGCCCGGCATCTGCCGCGAGCTGCGACGTCCCGAGCATTTTGAGGCGTTTTTAGGCGCGCCGGTCGACGTGCGGCTCTTCGCTCCGAAAAACGGGGCAAAGTCCGTTTCGGGCGAGCTTATTTCATACGACGCCGAGCGCGCCGAGGTGATTTTAGGCACAAACGACGGCGAGCTCACGCTGCCGCTTGCCGAATGCGCGAAGATAACCGTCGCCGACGATATCGATGAAATCGACGATATCGACGATATCGACGATACCGACGACACCGACGGCGGCGTCGACTGAACAAAGGAAAAAATGACGGCGGCGCGGCTGCCGGAAAAACAGGAGAGATACTTTCATGAACAGCGAACTTTTTGCCGCCCTTGACGCTCTCGAGGCAGAGAAGGGCATCCCGAAGGAATATATGCTCGAACGCATCGACCAGGCGCTGACGTCCGCCGTCAAGCGCGAGCTCGGTCAAAATGCGAACTGCCGCGTCGTAATTAACGAGGAAAAGCACGATATAAAGGTGTACGAGCAGCTCGAGATCGTCGAGGTCGTCGAGGACCCGTCGACGCAGATCTCGCTTGAGGACGCAAGGAAGATATCGAAGAAAAGCGCCCTCGGCGGCATATGCGAGGTCGAGATGAAGCCGAAGAACTTCCGCAGGCTCTCGGCTCAGGCGGCAAAGCAGGTCATAATCCAAGGGATCCGCGAGGAGGAGCGCAAGCAGGTGCGCGCAGAGTACGAGACGAAGCGCGAGGAGATCGTTACGGCGCAGGTCGTTAAGGTCGATACGACTGACGGCGCCGTCGTCGTCGACACCGGCACGAGCGAGGCCGTCCTTGTCCGCGACGAACAGATACCGGGCGAGGTGCTCCGCGTCGGCGACCGCGTGAAGGTCTATATCTCCGAGGTTCGCTCGGAGACGAGGGGACCGATCGTCATACTGTCGCGCACGCATCCGAACCTCGTCAAGCGCCTTTTTGAGCTTGAGATACCGGAGATAGAGGACGGGACCGTGCTCATCAAGAGCATCTGCCGCGAGGCGGGCTCCCGCACGAAGATAGCGGTCTATTCCCGCGACCCCGACGTGGACGCCGTCGGCTCATGCGTCGGTCCGCGCGGTGTCAGGATAGGCAATATTCTCGCCGAGCTCGGCGGGGAGAAGATAGACATCGTCAGATACAGCGAAGACCCGGGCGAGTACATCTCGGCGGCGCTCGCGCCCGCGAACGTGAACTCGGTCGAGATAGAGGGCGAGCGCAACGCGAGGGTGTATGTCGACGCGGACCAGCTCTCGCTCGCGATCGGCAAGGAGGGGCAGAACGCCCGCCTCGCCGCAAGACTTACGGGATTTAAGATAGACATAAAGAGCAACTGACAAAAAAACTTCGGAGGCGTTCGTTTTGGAGCCGAAAAAGAAAAAGACGCCCGAGAGGCGCTGCATATGCTGCGGCGAGCATATGCCGAAGCCGGAGCTTCTGCGCGTCGTGCGCTCGCCGTCGGGCGAGGTCACGCTCGATGCGACGGGCAAAAAATCGGGGCGCGGAGCATACGTCTGCCGCTCGGAAAAGTGCATAGAGCGCGCGCTGTCGCGAGGGCTTCTGTCAAAGCACCTCGACTGCCCGATACCCGACGAGGTCAAGGAAACCCTGGCGGCGGAGGCGGAGCGTGGGAGCTGAGCGGGCGCTCTCCTATATAGGGATAGCGAAAAAGGCGGGCAAGCTCGTAACGGGCACGCCGTCCGTGTGCGGCGGGATGAAGCGCGGCTCGCGGTATCCGGTGTTCGCCGCCTGCGACATCTCGGAGGGGACGAAGAAGCGCCTTTCCGACAGATGCGCATATTACGGCGTGCGGCTCGTCACACTTCCCGCAGGCGGGGAGGCGCTTGCCAGAATGTCGGGCAAAACGGGCTTTGTCGCCGCCGTTTCGGTGACGGACGCGGGGCTTTCGGAAGCCGCCGTCTCGGCGCTCGAAGCCGAAAACGTCTGAGATACGGACAAAAGCATAGTACGGAAAATCAAGTCAATCACCGCCTTTTTGGGCGAAAACGGAGGAAATATAATGGCACAGCAGGCCACGACCTACAGGATAAACCGTCTGGCTAAGGAGCTCAATATGAAGAGCAAGGACATCCTTGACCTTCTTTCGGGCGTCGGTCTCGAACTGAAGAATCATATGGCGATACTCGAACCGGACGATTTCAACCTGTTCGTGGAGGTAGTCACGCGGCAGAACCAGATAACGAATATCGACGAATATGTGAAGGGCATAGCCGCGATCCCGAGAAAGACGCCGAAGAAGAAGCAGGAAAAGCCCGAGGCGGAGGCGGAAGCCGAGACCCCGGCGGCAAATGCGCCCGAAAAGGAAAAGGCGAAGGCTCCGGAGGCAAAGACGCCGGAGAAACAGGAGCCGGCAAAGAAGCCGGAAGCGGCGGAAAAGCCCGCGGAGGCCGCAAAGGCTGCCGCAGCCGCAACGCCCGCCACGCCTTCGCGCGGAACGCCCGTCCTCCCGAACAGGGGAGGCACACCTTCGCGCGGCACGCCGGTGCTCCCGAACAGGGGCGGCGCGCAGCAGGGCAGGGGTCAGCAGGGCACGCCCACGCCCGCCGACAAGCGCAGACCCGCCGGAACACAGCCCGCCGCGGGTACGCCGACTGTAGGCAAGTCAAAGCCCGCCGACACAAAGCAGTCGGGCGGCGCAGGCGTCACCGGAGTCGCCATAGGACGCGGCAAGGTCGAGGCGCCGAAAAAGAACCGCGGCCCGTGGACGCCCGCTGAGGGCGCCGTCACCGGCGGCACGAAAAAGAAGGAAGCGCAGGGCGCGGCGCGCCAGCGCACGGGCAACACAAGGATCGTTGACACGCGCGCGGGCTCCGTCGACCTGTCGAAATACGACGAGAAGCTCCAGAGCTACGTTTCAGACCGCGACGACAACGTCGTGACGAAGCAGAAGCTCAAGAAGCAGAACAACAGAAGCACGAGCGGCAAGGACCGCGATAAAGAGCGCCGCGCGATGGAGAAGCTCCGCAAGGAGGAGGTCGAAAGGGCGCGCCGCCAGCAGCTCACGATACAGATCCCCGACGAAATAACGGTCGGCGAGCTCGCGGGCAGACTGAAGATCACGGCTTCCGAGATAATAAAGAAGCTGATGATGAACGGCGTTATGGCGACCGTCAACGAGACCATCGACTTCGACACCGCCTACATCATCACCGAGGAGCTCGGCGCGAAGGCGGAGCGCGAGGTCGTCGTCACTATAGAGGACCAGCTCTTCTCCGTCGACGAGGACAGCGAGGAGGACCTTGTCGAGCGCAGCCCCGTCGTCTGCGTCATGGGTCACGTCGACCACGGCAAGACGTCGCTGCTCGACGCGATACGCCACACGAGCGTGACCGCGGGCGAGGCGGGCGGCATCACGCAGCACATCGGCGCTTACAGGGTCGAGATAAACGGAAAGAACATCACATTCCTTGACACGCCCGGTCACGAGGCGTTCACCGCGATGCGTCTGCGCGGCGCCATGGCGACGGATATCGCCGTCATCGTCGTCGCCGCCGACGACGGCATCATGCCGCAGACGGTGGAGGCGATCAACCACGCGAAGGCGGCGGACGTTCAGATAATCGTCGCGATAAACAAGATGGATAAGCCGGGAGCAAATCCCGAGCATGTCATGCAGGAGCTGACGAAGTACGACCTTCTGCCAGAGGCGTGGGGCGGCGAGACGATGTGCGTCCCCGTTTCCGCCGTGACAAAGGCGGGAATCGACACGCTGCTCGAGGATATCCTCCTTATCGCGGAGGTCCAGGAGTACCGCGCAAATCCGAAGCGCCGCGCGCTCGGTCTTGTGATCGAGGCAAAGCTCGACCGCGGCCGCGGCCCCGTCGCGACCGTGCTCGTTCAGAACGGCACGCTCCGCGCGGGCGACATCGTCATCGCGGGCACGTCGGTCGGCAGAGTCCGCGCAATGACGGACGAGAACGGCAAGCGGCTGAAGGAGGCGGGTCCGTCCGTCCCCGTCGAGATAACGGGTCTATCTGAGGTCCCGTCCGCAGGAGACGAGTTCCGCGCCGTCGAGGATGAGCGCATGGCGAGAGAGCTTGCCGACCAGCGCCGCGCAAAGGAGAAGGAGGAGAACTTCCGCGCCAACGCGCGCGCGAACCTCTCCGAGATGTTCGCTCAGATAGAGTCCGGCGTCAAGGACTTCAATATCATTGTGAAGGCGGACGTCAAGGGCAGCGCGGAGGCGGTCAAGGCGTCGCTCCAGAAGATATCGAACGAGGAAGTAAGGATACAGATAATCCATTCCGCCGTCGGCGGCATCATAGAGTCGGACGTTCAGCTCGCCGCCGCGTCAAACGCCATTATAGTCGGCTTCAACGTCCGCCCGGACAAGGCGGCGCTCGACATGGCGGACAGGATGGGAGTCGAGATAAGGACGTACCGCGTCATCTACGAGTGCATCGAGGAGATAACGGCGGCGATGAAGGGCATGCTCGCGCCCAAGTACCGCGAGGAGCTGCTCGGTCACGCCGAGGTCAGACAGACGATACACGTCCCGAACGTCGGCACGATCGCGGGCTCCTACGTCCAGGACGGCAAGATCGCTCGCAACGCGCAGATCCGCATAGTGAGAGACGGCGTCGTCATCTTCGAGGACAAGATAAGCTCGCTCCGCCACTTCAAGGAGGACAGGCGCGAGATGGCGCAGGGCTTCGAGTGCGGCATAGGACTCGAACGCTTCAACGACATCAAGGAGGGCGATATCCTCGAGTGCTTCCAGATGGTGGAGATAGAAAGATAATAACAGCAGACAAAAAGGAAAATGCCGCCTCGGCGGCATTTTCTGTTTCGGAGGGCATAAAGATGAAAAACAACAAGCGCGCGGTCGCGGCGCTCTACATCGCCGCCGGCGCGGCACTTCTCATATACGCGCTCGTGAAGTCGAGCTACCTTTTGATGTGCATCGGCATCCTGTGGCTCTCCGTCGGCGTCGTGTATCTGATAAGAAAAAAATAGGGCGGGCACAGCGCAGCCGAGCGGGGAACACGGCGCAACGCAGCCGAGCACAGCGCAGCCGAGCGGGGAACACGGCGCTGTCGGTCATCAGCCCGACCGTGTCATCATGCATAACAAAAGCCCGGGGGACGGTCCCCCGGGCTTTTTTAGTTGTCCGTCACGCGGATATTATTTCGCGGACTTTTTCTTTTTGATCACGACTGCGGCGCATCCGCTGAGGCAGAGGACCGCGGTGAGAAGTGCGGGCGAGACGTTCGTATCCGAAGTCGCGGCAGGATTTGCGGGCTGCGTGGGCGTTGTGCTCTGCTTAGCGCCGCAGTTCTTGCAGACACCGTTGACGTACTCGTGAGCCGTTTTTGCAATTGCTCTCGTTTCGGTCTCGCCGCAGTCCTTGCAGGTGCGGGTCTCGGTGCCTTCCGCCGTGCACGTTGCCGCTTTGGTCACTGTCCAGTCGCCGAACGTGTGTCCCTTGGCGGGCATCTTCTCAGCGTCATATTCAACGCCGACCTCTTTGCATCCGTCGAGCGCCGCGCAGCCGGCCTTGTATCCGCCGGGCTCGGTGCACGTCGGGTCAACGACGGTGAACTTGCCGTCCTTGTCCGTCTCGCGGACGGTGAAGACGTGCTCCTTCGCGCCGACTATGAGGTCAAACGAGACGCTCTTGCCTCCGTAGATAACGGTGACCTTCGTCGTGCCGACGCCGTTTACCTTGACGACCCAGTAATACGGCTCGTCGGTGTCGAGATCCTCGTATTCCCAGGCGTTGTAGATCTCGGCAATGTTTTCATCGTCAACGAAAACCTTAAGGGAGTATTTGCTGCCTTCAATGTAGTTGACGCCGATATGACGGAAGCTGTCTATATCCTCAAGAGTGAGGGGATAAGCCACGTCTGTCTTATCGGTGCTGACCTTGTCGCTGTGGACTACGATCGGTCCCGCAACGTCGATTTCGGGCTCCTCGTCTCTTTCCATGATGTTGACATTGATAGAGCTGCCGCTGTCGTCGAAGTAAAAGCTGAAATAGCCCATGGCGGTTTCAAAATACTCGGCGCCGCCCTCGACCTTCGAGGCGTCGTCCGTTATCTCGTACACACCGGGGGAGACCAGCTTCCACTCGTTGTAGTTCGCAGCGTCGTCGCCGATCCAGAACGATTCATCGAGATCCGAGAGCAGTGCGCTCTGCATATCTTTTGAAAGATACTTGATAACTTCGTTTAAGTCGAAGCGGTAAACATGCTTGCTGGTGTCATGATTCATCGCAAGAGCACAGTTAATGTAGTTGAGTACTATCCCCTCGGGCAGCTTGACGTCTTCGATGAACGCAAATCTGCCGATAAGGAGTTCCTTCAGCTTTGTGTTCTTGCTGAGGTCGGCTTTCAGAATGCCCGACTCCTCGGATTGGAAGGAGAAAAGCTCCGGGAGAGCGGATGCGTCAAAAGAGGTGAGCGACAAGTCATAGCTCAAATTTACCCAGTCTATTTTCTTGCAGCCGTCGCATTTTACGGTGGTGAGCATCGGGTTGTCGTCGATGACAATGTTGGGCAAATTCGTGCAGTCGGAAAAGTCTACCGATTCAAGGCGTGCGTTATTGTATATCGGCGCCCAGTCGAGCGCCTTGCATCCCGCGGCGTTGACGCTCTTGAGCTTTGAGTTTCCGTCTACATACAGGTTGAAGAGCTTCTCGCTGCCGCTGACGTCAAGCTCTGTCAGAAGCGTGTTATAGACAGTGAGGTCGCCGCTCAAGGTCTTCGGAACGTCAAGACTCGTTATCGGATAATCGCTGATGGCAAAAGCTGACAGCTTGGGAAGCGCCGCGAGGTCAAGACCTTTCGGAAGCTCGACGGGTTTTGTTTCATCAAGCGCCGCAGAGGGACCGGCGAGGGTAATGGTTTCGATCGTACCGGGGAGCTTTACCTCTGTCAAAATGCGTCCTGCGGAATCGAAACTATTGAGCTTTGACGCTTTAGACGCGTCGACCGTGACGAGCGATTCAAGAGAACCTGAGGGTATAACGAGCGATGTGTTCTCGGTGTCGGTCACAACGAGGCTTGCAACATTCGGGAAGAACCAGAGCCCCGTGGTCTGATTGAATACCGAAAGATCGTCTATTTCAAAGGAGGTGACGGCTTTGGCTTCCGCTTCGGAAAGGGCGCCGTCCTTGTCGGTATCGAACGTGGCCGCATATTTTGCAAAAGCGGCGTTCGAGAAGTTGATGGGGCTGTCTATTATAAGGTTGCCATTTTCGTCAATGAGAGCTTCATATCCGAGAAACGTGCCGTTCGGCTCGGGGACGTCTTCCTTGACCGCCGTTATCTTGAGGCTGTATATCGTCAGCCCGTCGGCATATTCGCCCCAGTTTGCCTTGCCGATATAAAGAACGGGGTTTTCTCCTATGCAGTTCTTTATCGAAAGGTCAAAGCTCGGGTCGGAGGGTCTGCCTACCGAGATGAAGTCCTCGCCGTTCAGCGTGACGTTTGTCGCACCGTAAGGATCGTAGGATACCGTTATCGTCAGCCTGCCGCCCCGCATTTCTTCCGGTATCGGCGTGCCGCTGCCCTCCGCGCCGCTGGCGTATCCGTCGGGACGACCGTTTGTGTTGGCATAACGCTCAACATTGACGTTTCTTTCACCGGCTAAGAAAACCATGCCGAGGTAGTGTTCCTGCTCGTAAACATGGCTTTCCTCGGACGTGATCTCGTAGACCCAAATTGCGGACAGCTTATCGCCATCGAGATCGGGGCATTCGATCTCCGCCGTGACGTTGACGACGTTGTAGTCTTCAGCCGTCATCGCGGAGGCGTCCGCGGTGAAGTACGACTTTTCGCCGAGCGTGACGCCGCCGTTTGCGTATGTAAAATGGTCGCCGTGCTCAGCCAGCTCCGCCGGCTTGCCGTCGGCAAAGGAATAGTTGGCGAGAACGAGCTCTTCACCGGGATCCGCAGCGGTCATGGGCATGACAAATGCGGTCCCGAGAGCGGCGCTCATGATAAGCGCGAGGACGACAGCGCCCGCGCCGATGAGGCATCTCTTTGTTTTCATGATTATATTCTCCCATAGAATTTATTTATAGATATAATATCATTTTTTGTTCACAATGTCAAGAGACTTTATTAATTAATTTTCGTATATATATATATATATATCCTTTATTATATAGTTAAAAAGCACAAACCGTTGTTCAAAATGACGATGAATACATCGAAAACGTAACGCGGCGGCGAAATATTTTTGGCAGCCCGAGCCAAAAAAAATAACGGGGAAATCCTCCCCCGCCCGAATATGTTTTTCAATCCCGTCCGCCAAAGAAAAGTCACAAAAAGTTTTGAAAAGGGGGTCCGGGGGGAAAACTTTTTGAAAAAGTTTTCCCCCCGGAAACTATCCTAATTCACTTACTTGCTCTCGCTGACGACTCTTTCGGTGTCGCGGGCGATTGCGAGCTCCTCGTTTGTCGGGATGACGTAGACCTTAACGCGTGAGTCGGGCGTCGAAAGCTCGACGTTGTCGGACTGATGATGCGTTTTCGCGTTGAGCTCCTTATCGATTTTGATGCCGAAGAACTCCATATTCGTGCAGGCGCGGTCGCGCAGCTCGGGGTTGTTCTCGCCCATGCCGGCGGTGAAGACGACGGCGTCGAGCCCGTTCATCGCGGCGGCGTACGCGCCGATGTACTTCTGCACCTGATAAGCCATCAGGGACGTCGCTATCGTCGCGCGGTGCTTCTGCTCCTCGGTCGCCTCGTAAGGCTCGCCCGACATCGTCGAGCCCTTTATCGCCGCCTCAAGGTCGCGGCTGTCGGAGGAGAAGCCGGAGAGTCCGAGATATCCGCACTTCTTGTTCATGTAATCGTTCATTTCGGCGGGGGTGTAGCCCTCCTTCTCCATGATGTACGTCACGGCGGAGGGGTCGACGGAGCCGCAGCGCGTGCCCATCACGAGGCCGTCGAGCGGGGTGAAGCCCATGCTCGTGTCGACGCACTTGCCGCCGTCGACGGCGGAGATCGACGCGCCGTTGCCGATATGGCAGGTCACGATCTTCAGCTCTTCGATAGGCTTGCCGAGGATCTTTGCCATCTCGCCCGCGACGAAGCGGTGGGACGTGCCGTGCGCGCCGTAGCGGCGGACCTTGTACTTCTCGTACATGTCGTAGGAGAAGCCGAACATGTATGCCTTTTCTGGCATCGTCTGATGGAACGCGGTGTCAAACACGAGCACCTGCGGCTTGTGAGGCATGACGGCAAGGCAGCCCTCGAGGCCCATGATGTGCGCGCCGGTGTGCAGCGGCGCGAAGTCGTAGCAGAGCTTCAGCTTTTCGAGCACGTCGTCGTTTAAAAGAACGCTGTCGAAGAAGTAAGGTCCGCCGTGCACGACTCTGTGACCGACCGCCTCGATCTCGTCCATGTCCTTTATGCAGCCGAAGGCGGGGTCCGTGAGATAGTCAATGACTATCTTCATCGCGACCGCGTGGTCGGGCAGGGAATACTTCGCCGTGTGCTTTTCGCCGTTGACCTTGTGCTCTATCTGCCCGTCGACACCGGCGGGCTCGCCCGTGCCGATGCGCTCGCAAATGCCCTTCGCGAGCACGTCGCCGTTTTTCGTTTCGAGAAGCTGATATTTTAAAGATGAGCTCCCGGCGTTGACAACAAGAACTTTCATTTTTTTACTTATGACCGTCCCTTCTTTTTATCATGCGGCGCCCGTGCGGGCGAGCCGCGCTTTTCTTTTTATGCCGCGCCGAAAATGTTTGACAAAACGGCGCGGAGCATATATCATTATACTATAAGGATAAAATAAGGTCAAGCGTACATCGGAAATTTTATGCAGGAAAACTTCGATATCGTCTATATCATAGCGGAGCTCGACCCGCCGCACACGGGACACGCGCACATCATGGCGGAGGCGCGCCGACGCCTGCCCGGATGCGCCGTCGCGGTGATCATGAGCGGGCACTTCACGCAGCGGGGCACGCCCGCCGTCACGGACAGATTCACGCGCGCCCGCGCCGCGCTTTGTACGGGCGCGGATCTCGTTCTGTCGCTGCCGTTCCCGTTCTGCGCGGCATCCGCGGAGAATTTTGCCCGCGGAGGCGTCGCCGTCGCGGGAGCGTTCGCGCGCGCGCTGCCGAATGCGAGGCATACGCTCGTTTTCGGGAGCGAATGCGGGGACACGGCGGCGCTCGCGGAGGCGGCATCCCGGATGTCGGAGCCGAAGTTCCGCCGCGCGCTCTACGAAGGCGGCGGACACAACGCGCGCCGCACATTTGAGCTGTACGGCTCGTTTTACGGCGGCGATGCGTCGGAGATTTTGCGCGGACCGAACGATATGCTCGGGATAGAGTACATACGCGCATTGACGGCGTCCGGGTGCGGCATTGTGCCTCTCGCGGTGCCGCGCGTCGGCGCGGGACACGGCGACGGGACGCCGTCCGGCGGATACGCTTCGTCCTCCGCGCTCCGCGCGATGCTGAAAAACGGGAGCGGGGACGCGTGGGAGTACATGACGCCAGGCGCGCGCGACGCCGTAAGGGAGGCGGGCGAGGCGCACGGCTTTGCGGACTGCGAGCTGTTTGACGCGGCGGTGACCGCGATATTGAGGATGAAGGAGCGGAACGCGTTCGACACTGTCGCGGAATGCGGAGGCGGCGTCGGCAGGCGTCTCCTTTCGGCGGCGCTTGCGAGCGGAGGCGAGGCGCGAGGCGCGGCGGCGCTTGCGGCGACGAAGAGGTACACGAACGCGCGCCTGCGCCGCGCGGCACTGTTTGCCGCCGTCGGCGTGGATGCCGAGGCGCTGTCGCAGCCGCCAGCGTACACGCAGCTGCTCGCCGCGAACGAGGTAGGGATATCGCTGCTCCGCATGTACGGGGAGGTCGGCGCGCAGGCGGAATTTCCCGTCGTGACGAAGTTTGCGGACGGCGTTCGGAACGAAAAAGCGGCGGCGGGTCTTATGCTCGAGGCGCGGGCGGACAGGCTCTACACGATGGCGTACTCCCCGCATCTGCCCGCCGATACGTTTCTTAAAATGACGCCGTGTATTATGAAATAAGGAAAAAACAAAGGCAGGATGAGCTCCTGCCTTTAGTTTTGATTAGTTTTGATTAATTTTGAGATGATATTTTCGTTATGAGAGCTTCCAGTACAGCGCTTTTTCGGGGCTGTCTGTGTAGAGCTGAGACGTCGAGCCGTAGCTGATGTATTTGGAGTGATATTCGAGGAAGAGCGGCACGTCGCCGTCCGCCAGCGTGAACGTGGCGGTGTGCTCGACCGTGGATTTATCACTGCCCAAATATTCCCCGTCCGTGGAATCGTCCACACCCGCGATGAGCTTGCCGGATTTTGTGACGATATAGAATTTTCCTAATTCAAATCCTTTTGTCGTATCAGCACTGCATTCAAAAGTATATGAGATTGTGTATTTGCCGTCACCTTTCTCTATCTTCGTTACGGTGACGGTAAAGTCAGCGTACTCCGTGTCAGGATCCTTGTACGCGGTGCCGACGGCTTTGTCAAGACCGGGTCTATCCGCGCCGCAGACCGAGCAGGTGATCTCGTTTTCCTTGAAATCGTGCCCTTTAGCCGGGGTGGTGACGGTCTTTTTGTCGGTGGCGTCTGCCGAGATTAAGCCGGAATTTTCCGCCGCCGTGACAGTCGCTGTGTATGTCGCCGAGCCGGCTTCCGTGCAGCTTGCCTCGGTCACGTTCTCCGGGGCGGAAACTTTTACGTTCACCAGATCATGCTTATGCGACGCGTCGCGGGTGCAGGTGACTGACGCTGTGCACGATGTTCCGTCGTCGGACCATACGAACACGGGCGCGCCCCACGCGTGACCGAGCGCGTCTGAGGTTATCGTCTTTTTGTCGCTGTAGGAGACGCCGTCTACGGAGACGGACGCAGTGAACTCCGCCGAGCCCGCGGCTTCGCACGTTGCGGGAGTGCCCTTCGTAGTCACCGTCATCGCGGTGTCCTTCTTGTGCGAGGCGTCGCGCGTGCAGGTGAGCGTCAGCGTGCAGGAGGAGCCGTCGTCGGACCAGGTGTAGGAGGGGTTGCCCCATGAATGCCCGAGAGGCGTCGTCGACGGGACGCTTATTTCGTCCTTATATGACTTGTCACCGAGGACGACCGTCGCGGTGTATACCATGCTGCCCGCGGTCTCGCAGGTAGCGCCGGTGTTTCTCGTCGTGACGGCTGCCGTCGCATTTTCGGTGTGCTCGGCGTTTCGCTTGCAGGTGAATGTCGCCGTGCAGGTGCGGTTCCCGTTAGACCAGGCGAACACGGGGTCGCCCCAGTCGTGACCGAGCGCCGCTCCGGTCGACACGCCGCAGCGCTGGCAGGTGGCGGGAAGGTCGCAGGATGCGCCCTCGCCCCAGTCATGACCGAGAGGCGCGCCCTCAGTCACACCGCATATCTTGCATTTGCGCGGAGAAACGCACGTCGCCTCTTCCCAGACGTGGTCGTGCTCGGACGTGGCGACGTCCTGCGTGTCGTCCCCCGTTTCGGGAGGCTCGGTGCCGCCCGGCAGATGCCCGGGGAGCCCGCCCTGCGCGTCCTCGGTCGTTTCGTCGTCGTACCCGCCGGGAATCTCTTCTTTCTTTCCGACAAAATTATTCGCGATAAGGACGACGAAAATTATCGCCGCCGCGACTGCCGCCGCGAGCACGAGGAGCAGCCTGCTGCCCTCGATGTCGCGCGCCTTCTTGCCGCCGGCGCTGTTGCCGCCGTTTGCTTCGTCGCTGTCGAATCCGTCATAAAAGCTGCCGCCGCCGTAGCTGCCGTTCCCGATGTCGTCGCCGCCCCCGTTATAGCCGCCGCCGGCAGCCGCCGCGCCGTCCTCGGGAAGGGGAGCCTCCCCGCCGAAAGCGGATGCGACGCCTGAGGGCGGGACCGCAAACATCGCGGTGTCGCCGTTGTCGCCGCTGTCGTCAGTGCCGTTCGGGCGGACGGGGTCGAACATCATCGTCCCGTTTTCGCCATCGCCGCTGCCGTTGTCCTCGCCGCCGTCGGAGCCTATGCCGCCGAAGCCGCCGCCGTAACCGTCGGCTTCACTATATTCGGCGTCCGCGCGGCGGGCGCGGCCGCCGTCTCTTTTTCTGTCGGGCGAGAGCGCGGGGATGACATCTTCATCGTCATCGTCATAATAATTATTATTGCCGTTATTGCCATTGTCTGCCTCGTCGCCGCTGCCGGCGTCGGAGCTTCCGGCGAACGGGTCAAACCCGGTCGGGGGCGTAAATCTGTCCGTCCCGGCAAAGCCGTCGTGAGCGTCGTGATGTTCCCCGCCCGAAAACGGGTCCGCGGCGGACGAAAAGCCGAAATCCGAACGCTCGGACGGCCGCTCGTTCTGCGGCGGGGGCGGAGGCGGAGTCGTGCGCACGGGCACTCTGCCGCGCTTCACGTCGTATCTCCGGCAGCATTTTTCTATGTATCTCTCGGTGTCGTAATTTATACCCGATTCCCGCAGCTTCGGAAGGTTGCGCTCGAAAATGAGCGTCGCGGGAGCGTCCTCCGACTGGATGCCGCGCAAAAAGGAAGCTATAAGGTGAAAGCACCCGTCACAGAATATCTTGTTGTTGCCGACGCCGCTTATCTCGCGCCCGCAGTTCATACACTGTTTTGACATTTGTGCTCTTCCTCCCGTTTCAGGATTTATTTGGTTCCGCAAAAGGCCTATTCAGCCTTTTATAAAGTTTATTTTATCACGTTCGGCACAAACTGTCAACAAAATAGTTATAAGAAAAACGATTTTCGGGCGCAAAACGTCGGAAAATTTCGTCAAAAGCCGAAAAAGGACACACGGATCACAGCGGAACTGCAAGCGCGAAGTCAAAGTCGCGCTCGCGCAGCGCCCGCTCAGCCGACGCGACGGCGTCCCCGTCGTCGAAAAGCCCGAATACGGTGGGCCCGCTGCCGCTCATCATCGAGAGGTGCGCGCCGTGCTCCGACAGCAGCCGCTTCACGGCAAAGACCTCGGAATTCTTCGGGAGGACGGCCTCAAAGACATTGTACGCCGCCGAGGAGACGAGGTCGAGCGAGCCGCGCGCGAGCGCGGACGTCATATCGGAGAGCGGAGGGCAGCGGCGTGCGCCGGTCGGGAGTCCGTCGATAAGACGGTATGCTTCCGCCGTCGAGATCTTCTCGTGCATGCGCACGACGAGGACAGTGCAGTCGGGGAGGGAGGCGACGGGCGTCATGAGCTCGCCGATGCCGAGCGTCACCGCCGCGCCGCCGAGTATGCAGAAGGGGACGTCCGCGCCGAGGCGCGCGCCGATGCGGCAGAGCTCGTCGGTAGAAAACGGCGAGCCGTAAAGCTCGTTCAGCCCGCGAAGGACGGCAGCGCCGTCCGTGCTCCCTCCGGCAAGCCCGCCCGCGACGGGGATGTTTTTCTCGATAGCGATGTTGATCGCCGAAGGCGCGGGCGCGGGGAGGCAGGACATGAAAAGCTCCGCCGCGCGGTACGCGATGTTGCCGCGGTCGCAAGGGAGCGATTTGTCAGTCATAGAAAGGGAGACGGAAAATTCGCCGGCGGGTGACGTGTCGAGCGTGACCGTGTCGGCGAGCGAGACCGCCTGCATGACGCTCTCGATGTTGTGGTAGCCGTCCTCGCGCCTGTCGAGCACGGAGAGGTACAGATTTATCTTCGCGTTTGCCGTCAGCTTCATTTGAGCCTCCTTTGAGGATGTGATTTAGTCAATTGCATATATAGATTTTACATATGTCGAAAATATGGCGGGAATGACGAAAATGCCCGAAAAACGGGGGATTTCCGCGCCCTCGCTTTTTCAGCTCAGGCGGCGCGTCAGCGGGTTCTTCTTTATCTTTACGACGCCGTGCGGGCAGAGCTCCTGGCAGCAGAAGCAGCGGATGCAGCCGTCCCTTTCTATCTTCGGCACGCGCCTGACGCCGGCGCCGCGCGCGCCGCGCCCCGCCTCTTCGGGCGGCACCATCTTTATCGTGTGGCGCGGGCAAGAGTTCGCGCATTCGCCGCAGCCGACGCAGGCGGCGTAATTTATGACCGGGTACGGGGCGAACATTTTGTATATGCGCCCGCCGAAGAGATTTTTCATTATCTCGATGCCGTTTTTGTCGACCGAGTCCGGGAGCGCGAATTTCACGGGCTCGGGCGCGCCGCCGACTGTGACGAGCGGGACCGCGTCGGCGGATGCGGGGCAGAGCCCGCGGGCGGCGGCGTTTTTGAGCGCCTGCGTCCTGCCGTCCATGCCGATAAGGTGCTCCGCCGCAACGTCGGAGGAGAAGGGGTTTTTGGACGCGAGCAGCGCGCCGAGCCTGCGCGGCTTGCCCGCCGTCGGACCGTTGCCCTCCATCGCGACGATGCCGTCCGTCACCGCGACAAAGTCTGCGCGCAGGCACATCATGCGGCAGAGGTCGACGAGCATTTCGGAGAAGTCGCCGTAATCGGGAAAGCGGGAGTGCATCTCGAATTTGACGATGCCGGGGACAGTGCCGAACATGTTCTTGACGGCGGCGCTCGTCCCCGTCAGCGAGTGCGTCTTGAGCTTGCAGACGTCGACGATGACGTCCGCTTCGAGGATAGGGGTGATGATGTCGAAAAGGCGGCAGCGCACGCCGTCGGGGCAGGAGGTCTCGGAAAACGAGCAGTCGTAATTCAGCGAGGCGCCGCACGCGGAGGCTGCGGTCTCGGTCCCCGTGGCGGAGTAGACCCCGCGCAGGCGCGCGGCGCTGTAGACGCCGCCGGGACTTTCCGCCACCGTTATGTCGTCCGCGCCCTTCGAGCGCAGCCAGCGGATGACGGCGCGGAGTACCGCCGGGTGCGTCGTCGCAGCGGCTTCGGGCGCGCGCTTCGCGACAAGGTTCGGCTTTATTACGACCTTTTTCCCCGAAAGGCAGGGCGGCAGAAGCGTGCACGCCTCATCCGCCGACGCAAGCGCGCCGAGTATCGCGTCCTCGTCGTAGTCCGCGACCGCCGCGACCGCGACGGGCTCGCAAATATTCACAGAACGTGTCCTGTCCATAAAAAATAACTCCTTTCAAGCCTCCGACCCGGCAAAAACGAAAAATCCGGAAACGCTTGCGATACAAACGTTTCCGGATCTTATAAAGGCAAGCTAGTGGTGGGGATTGAACCCACGACCTGTTGATTACGAATCAACTGCTCTACCACTGAGCCACACTAGCATACGGCGCAGACCGGGCCGTCGGCACACCACCGCCTCCCGAGCGCTTTGCTATTATACAATACCGCGCGCCGTTTGTCAAGCATATTTTTTCATCATTTTATAAAAGAGGACGATTTTTTTGCCCCGCCGGGAAAAAAAGCCTCAGCTCTGCTCTTCTCCGACGTATCTCTCAAGCCAGATGACGCCCTTGTCGAACGCGTCGTAAAAGCCGTGCATGACGTCCTGCTTGACTATTTTCATGCCCTCTTTTGTCGAGAGGAGCTGGACGATTATCATATCCGGCACCTCCTGCCCGAGGTACTGCTTCGTCGTCATGATGACGAAGAGAAGGACGTAATCGTCGTCCATGTTCCCGTAATAGATCGTGTTGCCCTCGCGGACGAGCGGGCGGCCCCTGTATTCGAGGTATTTTCCCTTTACCGTTTCTGCCATCTTAAATAAACCTTTCAAACGCCGAGGCATCCGCCGGACGGCGCATTTTGACATGATACAAAGATATTTTATCTCATAACGCGCCGTTTGTCAACCCCTCATATGAAAGGGAGAGTGAGACTGAAAAAATCTTCCTTATTATATTGCGCCTTAATTCCCCCCGCCGCAAAGGCAAAAGCGGAGCCCTTTTGACATAATTTCGGCAGGGAAGATTATGTGAATGGCAAAGCGGCGAAAAACCGCTGAAAAAATGTGCATATCGACGAAAAAAACTTATCATTTTTTGTTGACTTTGCGGGGCGCAAACCTGTATAATTATGGCGCTGAAGCCCGGCGCCGACGGGCGCCACTAAACGAAGGAGGAGCCGCCGCAAGATTTATGGACGAATCCGAATTCACTTTTTACAAAAACAGGGAGCTTTCAAACGACGAGCTGCTGCTCGTCAACGCCGCCGTGTACGACGGCGAGCGCCTCATGTTCGCGCTCTCGACAGACCTCGACCTCAAGGGAAATTACAACACCGAATACCTTGTCGCGACGGATACAGCGATATCGTCCGTCGACGGAGAGGGCAGCTCCGTCCGCGTGCCGTATGACGCGATAGCGTCGTGCGCCGTAAAGCGCGACTACGGCAACGCAATTTTCGTGCTGACCGACACGGACGGCAAGACGCACGATATGGTCCGCTTCTCGTATAAATCCGCATCACTTTTCGATGCCGCGGCGCAGTTTGCGGAGACGATGGCGAAGGGCGATACGGGGATATACGAGGCGCTCGCCGTCATAGAGGCGGCGCTCGAAAGGCAGATGAGCTCATGCCCGAAATGCGGGCGCGCGCTCCCGAGACCGGGCGCGGAATGCATCTACTGCCAGTCGAAAAACAAGCTCATAAAAAAGGTCGCCCGCTATATCCTTCCGCACAAGTATGTGCTGCTCTTCTGCCTTGTACTCTCGGGGATAACGACGGCGACAGCGATGCTCCCGCCGTACATGACGAAGACGCTCGTCGACGACGTTCTGCCGAACGGACGCCTCTCTGCCCTCGGCAGGGTCGTTCTGCTGCTCCTTTTCGCATACGTCATCCAGTGCGTGCTCGGCATCCTTCGCTCGTACCTTCTGCGCGTCTGCGGAGACGGCATCGTGAGGGACCTGCGCTCCGACGTGTTCGAGCGCGCGCAGTATCTGCCGATGAGGTTTTATGACAAGACCTCGACGGGCTCGGTCATCAACCGCATCAGCGGCGACACCGCGACGATACAGAGCTTCATGCTCCGCGTGACGCAGGAGGTCGTCGTCCAGCTCTTTACCCTCATAGGCATCATAGTTATAATGATGTCCATGAACTGGCAGCTGACGCTGCTCTCGCTGATACCGGTGCCGTTCGTTGCCGTCGGCGCGCGCGTCTTCGGAAAGAAGATTCGCCCATATTACAGAAAGATATGGCGCAGGTGGAGCGCGGTCACATCTATCCTGACGGACAGCCTGCCGGGCATCCGCGTCATCAAGAGCTTCACGAACGAGCACGAGGCGACCGACAACTTCAACCGCTACAACGACGAGTGGCTCAAGACCGACATCCGCTCGGCGCGCATCACGATATCGTTCCCGCAGATAGTGTCGTTCGTCATAACGATGGGCTCGCTTCTGATATGGGCGGTCGGCGGCAGGCTCGTCATCGAGGACCCGACGTTCATCACCGCCGGCGACCTTGTGGCGTTCATCTCGTACACGTCGATGTTCTACGGTCCCGTCAACTTCTTCGCGAACTTCAACGACTCGTATCAGAGCGCGCTCGCCGCGGCGGAGAGGATACTTGACATAATCGACGCCGAGCCCGAGAACAGGACGGGCGAGGGGCAGAAACCCGCCGAGCTCAGGGGAAAGATCGAGTTCCGCGGCGTCAGCTTCTCGTTTGACCGCTCGAAAAAGGCGCTCTCGAACGTCAGCTTCACGATAGAGCCGGGCGACGTCGTCGGCATCGTCGGTACGACGGGCTCGGGCAAGTCGACGATAATGAACCTCCTCATGAGGTTTTACGACGGCTACGACGGGGAGATCCTCGTCGACGGCATCGACATACGCGACATAGACATGGAATACTACCGCTCGAAGATAGGATACGTCCAGCAGGAGCCGATGATGTTCCATGACACGATATTCAACAATATTTCATACGGCACGCCGGACGCGAGCGTCGACGCCGTGATGCACGCCGCTGACGTCGCGAACGCGCACAGCTTCATCGCGCGCATGCCGGACGGATACGACACCGTGCTCGGCGAGCGCGGAACGGGGCTTTCGGGCGGCGAGCGCCAGCGCCTTTCGATCGCGAGGGCGGTGCTCAAAAACCCGAGCATCCTCTTCTTCGACGAGGCGACGGCGTCTGTCGACTCCGAGACGGAGGACCTAATTCAGACGGCGATAGAGCGCCTTATCGCGGGTCGGACGACGATAATGATAGCGCACAGGCTCTCGACCCTGCGCCGCGCGAACAAGATAATCGTCGTCGACAGGGGCGAGATACTCGAGGCGGGCGCGCCCGAGGAGCTCCTGAAGAAGGAAGGCGGCAAGTACAGGCGGCTCGTTGAGATACAGGCCATGTCCGACCGGGTCGCAAGGGAGCGAGCGGAGGAGAGACTGTAATGGGAGAAGAGAGGATATACATAGAGGGCGACGAGGCGAGATTTACCCGCACGGGCCTCACCTCGGTAGACCTCGAGTTTTCGGACGGAAGAAAATTCACGGGTCTTGAGCCGCGAAGGCTCTTTCCGATGACGGGCGTCTCGCGGTATATCACGCTGCTCGACGGTGACGGCGTCGAGGTCGCCGTCATAAGGAATCTCGCCTCGCTTCCCGAGGCGGAGAGGGAGACGGTCGAGGCGTGCCTCTACGAATACTACCGAATACCGAAGGTCGAGCGGATCCTCGGCTGTACGGAGAAATTCGGCATGATAAGGTTCCGCGTTGAAACGGACCGCGGGGAGTGCACGATAGAGATACACCACATCGTGCATCAGATAAAGCTGACGTACGGCATCCGCGTGCTCTTCCTCGACAACGACGACAACAGATACGAGATACTGGACATAAGAAAGCTCGACCGCAAGAGCCGGGCGATACTCGAGAACTACATATAAGAAAATGAATATATTCATTTCGGCAGGAATGCAAAGGAGACGAATGATATGAAGCTCTTACTCGCCATCGTAAATAACGACGACAGCGCCCGCGCCGCCGCGGCTCTTACCGAGCACGGCATTTTCGTGACGAAGCTCTCGACGACAGGCGGTTTTCTCATGGTGGGAAACACGACGCTCCTGATCGGGACCGAGGACGAAAAAGTCAACGAAGTAAAGGAAATCCTGAAAACGCACTGCACGACGCGCAAGTCCGCCCCGTCGCCGACGGAGTCGCTCGGGCGCGGCCTCAAGCACGGCAGCCTGCCCGCTGAGGTCAAGGTCGGCGGCGCGACGGTCTTTGTCCTCGACGTGCTCGACACGATAAAGATCTGACGCCCGACGGGAAAAATTTATCTGTTTTGACTGAATCTTAATTCAAAAAGACTGCATATTTTTCCACAGCACCTGTTGACAATACGGAAAATACAGTGTATAATACACGCATAAAAATTCAATTTCACGCGACACAGAGGTGTAAAAATGGATAAAACCAAAATAAAGAAGGTAGTTCTTGCATATTCGGGCGGTCTTGACACGTCCATCATAATTCCGTGGCTCAAGGAAAACTACAACAACTGCGAGGTCGTCGCGGTGTCGGGCAACGTCGGTCAGGCAGACGAGCTCGAGGGGCTCGAGGAGAAGGCGATAAAGACGGGCGCGTCGAAGCTCTATGTGCTCGACCTCACGGACGACTACGTCGACAACTACATCATGCCGACGATGAAGGCGGGCGCGGTATATGAGACGTA
>CANQYV010000031.1 GCA_947628165.1 uncultured Clostridia bacterium
CCCTTGAAGCCGAACGCCCGCGCGGAGCGGAGTATCGCCCCGAAATTGTCGGGGCTCTGTATTCCGTCGAGGATCAGCCTGCTCTCTTCTGCCTCGGCGTCCTCCGGCAGAAGCGCGCGCCTCACGCAGTCGTTATACGCGGCGACCGTGACGACGCCTTCGGGCGAACGCTCGTCCGTCAGTCTTGAAAACGCCGCCTCCGAAAGGATGTATACGGAGGCGTCGTCGCCGAGGCGGTCAAGTTCTTCCGCATACCTTTCGGCGGCGGTCTTTGTCAGAAAAACGCGTTTTACTTCCGCCCCGGAGGCAGAAGCCTCGAGCGCGAGCTTTATGCCGTCGAGCATAAACAGCCCCGCGGCGTCGCGCCGTTTTTTGTCTCCGAGAGCCGCCGTTTCCGAAACGGTCGGGTTCTGACGGCTCGTCAGCGTGACGGCGCGAGAGAGGATGCCGCCGGTGGCGTTTTCCGTGATTCCGTTCATTTTTCAAGCGTCTTATATAGCACAAAAAACCGGGGTGACCGGTTTTTTGATGCGATATTCATTTTAAAGCGCTGCCTTTGCGCGCTCAACGACCGCGGCAAACGCGTCCTTGTCCGACACTGCGAGCTCAGAGAGCATCTTGCGGTTGAGGTCGACGCCCGCGAGCTTCAGCCCGTGCATGAACGTCGAATAATTCATGCCGTAGGGCTTGACTGCCGCCGAAATGCGCGTTATCCACAGCGAGCGGAAATCGCGTTTCTTCTGCTTTCTTCCGATGAAGGCGTAGTTGCCGCTCTTCATCACGGCCTCTTTGGCCATCTTGAAATGCTTGCTCTTCGCGCCCCAGTAGCCCTTCGCGCTCTTTAATACCTTATTTCTTCTCTTGCGCGTCATCATCGCGCCTTTTACTCTTGCCATCTTAATTTTCCTCCGTTAGTCTGCCGCCCGGCTCACTTTATTATCATGCGTCTCACGTTGCGCGCCTGTGCTTCCTGCATTATCGCGCCGGAACGGAGATGTCTCTTGCGCTTGGTGTCCTTCTTTCCGAGCTTGTGGCGGTGGTCGCTGTGGTTCATTTTGACTTTGCCTGTGCCGGTAAGCGAAAATCTCTTGGCTGATGCCTTATGCGTCTTGATCTTTCCCATTTTTCGGTACTCCTCTGTTTAATAATAAACGTTTTTTGTTGTGACGGGCTCCCCCGTTATTCCTCCGTGTCCGCGGCGGGTTCCTTCTTCTCGGGCGATGCCTTCTCGGGCTTCTCCGCCTTCTGCTTTACGGGATTAATCATCATGGTCATCTGACGTCCCTCAAGCACGGGGCGCTTGTCGACGGTGCCGAGCTCGCGGCAGTATTCCTCAAATCTCGTGAGGACGTCGCGTCCTATCTGCTGGTGCGCCATCTCGCGTCCGCGGAAGCGCAGAACGACCTTGACCTTGTTTCCGTCGGAAAGAAAGCCGAGCGCGCGCTTTGCCTTCGTCTCGAAATCGTGGGTGTCTATCTTGCATGAGAGCTGCACCTCTTTGATCTCGACTACCTGCTGCTTGCGCTTTGCCTCCTTCTCCTTCTTCTCGCGCTCATAGCAGAATTTGCCGTAATCCATTATCCTGCATACGGGCGGGTCCGAATTGGGAGACATGAGGACGAGGTCGAGCCCGCGGTCGTATGCGAGCTCCTTCGCCTTCGCGACGGGAATGATGCCGAGCTGCTCCGAGCCGTCCACAACACGGACGTTCCCCGAGAGCCTTATCATGTCGTTGATCAGATGATCCTTAGAGTTGGTTGCCATATACCTCCGTATAAGCCGAGCGTCGGCGGCGGTCGTGCCGCACGAAAAAATAACGCGGGGGAACTGTGTTCCTCCGCCGAAAAACGCCCATACAATATGGGTGCCTCGCTTTTTACCGTACAGGCAAATCGAGCCGCACGGTGGGGACGAACACGTTCCGCTTCTTTTTACATTCGCGAGTATAGCACACTTTTCTCCCTTTGTCAAGCGTGAAAAAAGAAATTTTTCGTATTTTTTCTTTGCTTCGCGCGTTCCTGCCCGCCGCGCCCGACCGTGACGCCGCCCTGCGCGGAATTTGCCGAAAAATCGGATTTTCGCCTCCGCCCGACGCCAAAACCCGCCCGTTTTTGCAGGGAAAACCGCTCTCCCCCTTCAAAGCGGCGAAAAAATCCGCGCAATTTGCCCTTTCCTATTGACAAATCGGGAAGATGGACAAATGAATGAAAAATTTTCAACTTTCTCGTTCAATTTGCCTATATACAAACCCGGGAAGTTCAGGTATAATAAAAAACGCCGTAAAAATTTTATAGGCTCACCCCCGCCCTGCGGCGGGACAAGCGTGGCAGCCGCCGTGACCGGAGATATATCAACCTCATGATATCACATCTTGCCGGGAGGTGACTGCCCGTATTGTTTTTCGGAGCTTTTTCTGCCGCCCGGCGCAAAAACTCTCGAAAATAGGGTGGATTTTCGCCGCCGCATATGATATAATGGATGTAATTTCACTTAAACAAAGGATCAAAAGCAAAATATAAATGCCTAAATATACGGAAAAAGCAGAACTCATTTCACTGCCGGTCATACCGTTGCGCGGTCTTGTGGCGTTCCCTTCTATCCCCCTGAGCTTTGAGATAGAGCGCGAAGCCTCGGTCGCGGCGTGCGACGCGGCGCTTGAAGACGACGCCGTCGTCTTCCTCGTCACCCAGCGCGACGTCTCGTGCGACGACCCCTCGCGCGCCGACGTATACGGCGTCGGATGCGTGGCGAAAATAAAACAGTCGGTCCGCACCCCCGAAGACGCGATGCGCGTGCTCGTCGAGGGCCTTTGCCGCGCCCAGATAATGAGCTGGACGCGCGACAAGAGCGGATTTATCCGCGCGGGCGTCATGACAAAGACCGTGATGCTCGAGGGCGAGCCCGACGAGCGGACGCGGGCTGCGATGCGCGTGCTCTGCTCGGCGCTTGAGGAGCGCTCACAGGACAGGCGCCCCTCGCGTGAGATGCTCATCGCGGCGCGTGCGATAAAGAACCCGGGGCTCCTTTCCGATTTCGTCGCCTCCGGTGCGCTCGTCAGGTGGGAGGACCGCCAGCGCGTGCTCGAGCAGTTCGACCCCGTATCGCGCCTAAACGTCACGATAAAGCTGTTTGACGACGAGACCGCGATGCTCGACCTCGAGGAAGAGATACAGAACCGCGTCCGCGTCTCCATGGGAGAGGCGCAGCGCGAGCATTTCCTGCGCGAACAGCTCCGCGTCATAAACGACGAGCTCGGCGGGTCCGATGACGACGATTATATCGAAAAGATAACGGCTGCCGACCTTCCCGATGAGGTGAGGACGAAGCTTTTGCGCGAGGCGTCCCGCCTGTCGCAGACGGCGGTGGGGTCTCCCGAGGGCGCGCTTTTGCGCAACTACCTCGATGTGTGCCTTTCCCTGCCGTGGTCTGCCGAGACGAAGGATCGCGTCGACGTTGACGCCGCCTCACGCATACTCGACGAGGACCACGACGGACTGCGCCGTGTCAAGGACAGGATCCTCGAATATCTCGCGGTAAAGCAGCTCTCGCCGACGCTGCGTCATCAGATAATCTGCCTTGTCGGTCCTCCCGGCACGGGCAAAACGTCGATAGCGTCGTCGATCGCTCGCGCGATGAAGCGCAAATACGTCCGCGTCTCGCTCGGCGGCGTCCGGGACGAGGCTGACATACGCGGACACAGAAAGACCTACATCGGCGCGATGCCGGGCCGCATAATAAACGCGCTCACAGACGTCGGCGTGAAAAATCCTCTCATGCTGTTTGACGAGATAGACAAACTGACGCGCGACGCGCACGGCGACCCCGCCTCCGCGATGCTCGAGGTGCTCGACTCCGAGCAGAACAAAAACTTCCGCGACCACTTCGTGGAGCTGCCGTTCGACCTTTCGGACTGCATGTTCATCTGCACCGCGAACACGACGGAGACGATACCGCGCCCGCTGCTCGACAGAATGGAGGTAATAGAGCTTCCGTCCTACACGAGGGACGAGAAGCTGTCGATAGCCAAAAACCACCTGATCCCGAAGCAGTGCCGCCGCCACGGCATAGACAGGCGGCGATTCCGCATACGCGACGACGCCGTGTTTGAACTCATCGACTATTACACCTGCGAGGCGGGCGTCCGCGGGCTCGAACGCGAGATCTCCTCCCTCTGCCGCAAGGCGGCGAGAAAATTCGTCTCCGGCGAATGCCGTTCGCTGACGCTGACGAAGGAAAACGTCGGCGAGCTGCTCGGCGCGCGCAAGCACATGCCGGAGCATATCTCCGACGGGGACGAGGTAGGCGTCGTCAACGGGATGGCGTACACTCAGACGGGCGGCGACCTTCTTAAAATAGAGGCGCTCGTCATGGACGGCACGGGAAAGCTCGAGCTTACGGGCTCGCTCGGCGACATTATGAAGGAGTCCGCCAATATCGGCATAAGCTACATACGCGCGCACGCGAAGGAGCTCGGCATAGACGGCTCGTTCTATAAGACAAAGGACATCCACATCCACGTCCCCGAAGGGGCGACGCCGAAGGACGGTCCCTCCGCCGGCATCTCCATGCTGTGCGCGATGGTGAGCGCCCTCTCCGGACGCCCCGCGCGCCGGGACGTCTCAATGACGGGCGAGCTGACGCTGACGGGCCGCATCCTCGCCATAGGGGGACTTCGCGAAAAGACCTCCGCCGCATGCGCCGCCGGCGTGACGCGCATAATCATACCGCGCGACAACACCGCCGACCTCGAGGAGGTCGACCCCGCCGTGCTCCGCTCCGTCGAATTCATACCGATAAGCCGCGCGGAGGAGGCGTTCCCTGTCATATTCCCGCAGGAAAAGGCATGCGCCGTAAAGCAGCACATACTCTGCGAGGCGGACGCGCTCCCCGAGCTGCCGACACACACGTCGGCTTCCTATAACGTGACGTGCGCCGAAAGGCGCCGCGGAGACGGCGCCGATGATTAACACTCAGAACGCCTCTCTCATAATATCGGCGGGCAGACCCGATCAGTTCATATCGGACGCGCTCCCGCAGATAGCGCTTTCCGGCAGATCTAACGTCGGCAAAAGCTCGCTCGTAAACTCCCTGCTCGGCAGAAAGTCGCTCGCCCGCGTCAGCGGGACGCCGGGAAAGACGATAACCGTCAACTACTACCGCGTCGACGGCAGGCTATACCTCGTCGACCTCCCCGGCTACGGCTACGCGAGGCGGACGCGGGAGGAGCAGGCAAAGTGGTCCGCGCTGACCGACGGATATCTCGTCCGCAACAAAAACATAGACCGGGTCCGGCTGATACTCCAGCTCATAGACGTAAGGGTCGGGCCTACGGCGGACGACAACGCGATGCTCGGCTGGCTCAACGCCTCTGGCATACCTTACGCCGTCGTTCTGACAAAATGCGACAAATGCTCAAAGACCGAGCTCACGGCGAATACGGAGGCGCTTCTTTCGCATCCGAATATCGCCGAGGGGACGCCCGTCGTCCCGTATTCCTCGACGAAGGGGACGGGACAGCGCGAGCTGTGGGGAGTTATCCTCTCCTCGGCGGGAATATCATAAAACGAAAATAAAAAAGGAGGATCGCCGATCTTGGAAGGACTTTCCGAATTTCAGTTCCGGCTTCTGACATACGCTTTCCGAATACCCGCAGTGCTGATCGCTCTGACCGTACATGAGGTCAGCCACGGTCTTGCCGCCTATAAGCTCGGCGACACGACCGCGAAGGACATGGGCAGGCTTTCGCTCAATCCCCTGCGCCATCTTTCCCTTCCCGGCTGCATACTGATGCTGCTGTTCGGCTTCGGCTTTGCGAAGCCCGTGCCGATAAACACGCGCGGCTTCAAGCATCCGAAGCGCGACATGGCGATAACCGCCGTCGCGGGTCCGCTCTCGAACCTCGTGCTCGCATTCATCGGCATATTTCTCGAGCAGCTGATTTTGCTGATACCGCTGCCGAAAACAGTCGGTTTTGCTCACTGGGCGATACTCTGCGCGTTCTTTTTCGTGTATGTCTTCTATATGCTGAACTTGTCGCTCTGCGTATTCAACCTGATACCTATACCGCCGCTCGACGGCTCGCGCGTGTTTCTCTCGTTTCTCCCGACGAATGTTTATTTCAAGATAATGAGATACGAGCAGTATATCATGATGGCGCTCTTCTTCGTCATATGGCTCGGACTGCTCGACGGCGTCATCACGGGAGCCGTGACGTTCCTCTCAGACGCGATCCACAACTTATTCTACCTTCTGCCGTTCTTCGGCTGAAAACTTAACGATCCGAGGCTGATTTGGAAACGATAACATACAGGATAGACAGGTTCGAGGGTCCCCTCGACCTGCTCCTTACGCTGATACAAAAGAATAAATTCGACATAGCGGACATTCCGATAGCCATAATCTGCGACCAGTACATGGACTACATCACCTCAGCCGCGGCGCACGACCTTGAGCTTTCGTCCGACTTTATCGTCATGGCAAGCCGCCTCATGCTCATAAAGAGCAAGACGCTTCTGCCCCGCGACGAAAAGGAGGAAGAGGACCCGAGGGAGGAGCTGGCGCGCGCCGTCCTCGAATACGCGCGCGCGAAGGAGGCGGCCGGGCTTCTTTCCGGGATGTACTCGATGCACGGCGGACGCATGGCGAAGGACACCGACGAGATCCCGCCCGACACGACGCTCCGCGATCACGATGTATCCCTGCTTTCGGAATCTCTGAGCCGCGTGCTCGCCGAGGTCAGGGTGACCGAGGCGTCCGCCGCCCGCTTCACGCCGCTCATAAGGAAAAGGACGGCATCCGCGACGGAAAAGGCGTATTCCGTCATCAGATATATGTATAATCGAGAGCGCGTTCCCGCGGAGGAGCTTTTCCGCCGCGAGAGCTCGCGCTCCGACATGATAGCGGTCTTTCTCGCGATGCTCGAGCTTCTGCGCGCGCAGCGCATCAGGATCGTGACGGACGAAGCCGACGATGAGGGCACGCTCCGTGCAGACTCGCTCACGCTCGAGCTTTCAAAAGAACACAGAAGAGGAAAAAAGGACAACGATGAGTTCGGAAGCGATAACAACTGAAATGACGCCCGAGGACGCGGGCGCCGAAACGATAGACGAGGCGGAGCTCGTCCGCTCGCTCGAGGCGATACTCTTTGCCGCCGGACACCCGGTAAAATTCGAGCGGCTCTCGGCGGTGCTCGGCATTCCCGAATACGAGGTGCGCTCCCTCGTCGAGCGCACCGCCCCGCTTTATAATGACGAGGGGTCCGGACGCGGCATAATGATGCTCTCGTTTGACGACGCCTGCCAGCTCTGCACGAAGGAAAAATACGCTCCGCTCATAAGAGAGGCGCTCGGCATCCGCCGCGGAGGCAATCTCTCCGCATCTTCCCTCGAGGTGCTCGCCATAATCGCCTATAACCAGCCCTGCACCCGCGCATACGTCGACATGGTGCGCGGCGTAGACTCCGGCTATTCCGTCTCGTCCCTCGCCGAAAAAGGGCTCATCGAGCAGCGCGGACGTCTCGACGTGCCGGGCCGCCCGATACTGTACGGAACGACGGACACGTTTCTGCGCGTGTTCGGAATCTCGTCCGTGGACGAGCTTCCCGCCGTATCAAAGACCGAAGAAAAACAGCTCGAGATAGATATTGAAGGCACAGTCTCGGAAAACGAGCTTCTGTAAAAACGACTTTATAAAAAAGGGGGGATGCGCGTGACAGCGCTATATATTGCAGCCGCCGTCGCCTGCATTCTCGCGTGGCTGCTCATCAGCCGGGTAAAGCTCTCGCTTTCGTATAAGGACGCCTCTGACGGCGGAGATCTCTCACTGACAGTGAGATACACCCTTCTCCGCCTTCGCCTTGTCCCTTCAAAGAAAGGAAAGATAAAGCTCGGGGACTACACCTACGAAAAGACGCACAAAAAGAAAAAAGAAAAGCCGAAGGCGTCGGCGGCAAAAAAGGCAAAGGCAAAGCGCCGAGCGCCCGAGGAAGAGGAAGCCGGGGCGAAAAGCGGCGTCACAGCGATCCTCTGGGAGCTGAAAGACGTGATACTCGACATCATAAAGCGCGTGCCGGGCAAGCTCCGTCTGAATATAAAGCGGCTCCGCCTCTCGGTCGGCGCCGAGGACGCCGCAAAGACCGCGATAAATTACGGCACGGTGACGCAGGCAGTAGGCGCGGCGCTGACGCTCGCCTCTGAGCACGCCGACGTAAGGATAAAAAAGCGCGCCGTGCTTATCGAGCCGGACTTTCTTTCTGGAAAGCTCCGCGCAGACGTCGACGTCATGCTCTCGTTCCGCGTAGGCTCCGTTTTCGGACTCGCGCTCAGGTTCGTATGGAATTTTATCAAGCTCAGAATATCGTCGTCAGGCGAAAAAACGATAAAAGCGAAAGGGTAACAAAATGAACGGAAACGCTAAGATCACGGAAAACAACAAGATCAGCGACATCATCAAGACCTCGCTCGAAAACATCCGCGGCGTCGTCGACGCCAACACGATCGTCGGCAATCCGATAACGACCCCGCAGGGCGTCACGATCCTGCCGATATCGGAGGTCTCCGTCGGCTTTGCGTCGGGCGGATTTGACTATCTCGGCAAGAACGCGACAACTTCCGACCGCGGCGGCAACAACTTCGGCGGAGGCGGCGGCAGCGGACTTTCCGTCAAGCCGGTGGCGTTCATCGTCATCTCTTCCGACGGGCAGACGGAGCTTATGCCGCTGAATTACAACGTGCCGAAATCGGACGTTGCCGCCATAATCGACGGCGCGCCCGCCCTTATCGACAAGATTCGCTCCCTCTTCCCGAAAAAGAAGGGCGAGGACGACAAGACCGACGCGGACGCGTCGGATGAGTCTTCTGCAGGCGAAACACCTGCCGAAGAGGACGCCTCGGCGGAATAATGACACAAGGCGGAATTTTTTTCACAACGGCGGAAAAATAACCGCGCATATGCTCATGACGGCGGCGAAAAACTAAGCTTTAGAAAATATAATCACATTTTTATAGAAAGCATTTTCCCCGTCACATGGCAAAAACTCATTATATAAATTATAAAATCCCGCGCGTAAAAATACGCGCCGCCGCGGCAGCGGCGGCGCTGCTCGCGCTTTTCCTCGCATTTTCCGCTCCCGTCACCGTCGCCGCCGAGGAATTTCCCGGCACGTCCGCAAAGGGCGCCATCCTGATCGAGACGTCCTGCGGCGGCGTCATATACGAGCACAACGCCGACAGCCGCCTGCCCATGGCGTCCACGACCAAGATAATGACGGCGCTGTGCGCCCTCGAGAACGGCGACCTTTCCGAAACGGTGAAGATACCGCCCGCGGCGGTCGGCGTTGAGGGCTCGTCGGTATATTTAAAGGAAGGCGAAGAGCTGACGCTTGAGGATCTGCTCTACGCGCTGCTTCTCGCGAGCGCCAACGACGCCGCTGCCGCCATTGCTATCGATATCTCGGGCTCTGTCGAGGCGTTTGCGGAGCTTATGAACGAGCGCGCCCGCTCCCTCGGACTTGAAAACACCCACTTCACAAACCCGCACGGGCTTGACAACGAAGAGCACTACACGACGGCGCGCGACCTTGCGGCAATAACGGCGGAGGCGCTCAAAAACGAGACGTTCCGAAAGATCGTCTCGACCTACAAGCACACGATCCCGCTTGCGGGCGGAGGCGTCCGCCTGCTCCTGAACCACAACAGGCTCCTGCGAACGGAGGACAACGTCATCGGCGTAAAGACCGGATTTACGAAGCGGAGCGGCCGCTGCCTTGTAACGGCGGCGGAGCGCGACGGCGTGACCGTCGTCGCAGTCACGCTCTCGGACCCCGACGACTGGCGCGATCACGCGGCGATGCTCGGGTTCGGACTTGACGCCTACAGGTGCGAGATACTTGCGGAAGAGGGCTCGCTCGCCTTCCCCGTCCCGGTTGCGGGCGGCACGTCCGATTTTGTGACTGCCGTCGGCGTGGGGAGCTTCACTGTCTGCCTGCCGAAGGACGCGCCGCAGCCGCGCCGCGTCGTTGAGATGGACAGATTTGTCTTTGCTCCGGTCGCCGAAGGCGACGTGCTCGGACGCGTCCGCTGGTTCGGCGAGGACGGCGCGCTGCTCGCAGAGACCGAGCTTTTGGCAAAGGAGGCTGTCCCCAAAAGACCTAAGCCCGGGCTCCGTGACAGAATAAAGAATTTTTTCGACTGAACGCATAAGGAGATAATGATGAAACCGTTTTTGGACGATGATTTCCTTCTCGAAAACGACACCTCGCGCCGCCTCTTCCACGGCACGGCGGAGGACTTGCCGATAATAGACTATCACTGCCACGTCCCGCCTCGCGAGATCGCATCTGACAGGCGGTATTCAAACATCACGGAGCTGTGGCTCGGCGGCGACCACTACAAGTGGCGCGCCGTCCGCTCCGCCGGCGTGCCCGAGAAGTACATAACGGGGGACGCCTCCGACTACGAAAAATTCCGCGCGTATGCCTCGGTGATGCCGCGCCTGATCGGCAATCCGCTCTATCACTGGACGCATCTTGAGCTGCGCCGCTACTTCGACTGCGACCTCATCCTCTCGCCCGATACCTGCGACGAAATATGGAAGCTCACATCAGACGCCCTCTCCCGCGACGACTTCACGGTCAGAAATCTGATCCGCCGCTCGAATGTCGAGGTCATATGCACGACGGACGATCCCGCGGACACGCTCGAATATCATAAAGCCTTAGCGGCGGACGCGTCGTTTGAAACGAAGGTGTTCCCCGCCTGGCGTCCCGACAAGGGCATAAATATCGAGGCTTTTGGCTTCGGTGACTACATAAAGCGCCTCGGCGACGCTGCGGGCGTCACAATAACTGACATAGACTCGCTCTTTGAGGCGTACCGCAAACGGCTCGACTTTTTCTCAGCGCACGGCTGCCGTGTCGCCGACCACGGTCTCGACGTCTTCCCTTTCTATACCGAGCCCGACCTATATCACGCGAACGAGGCGTTCCGCGAGGCGCTCGCCTCGAACGGCGGCGTCTCCGATATGAAAAAGGTCACGCTGTACAAGGCGGCGATGCTCCGCTTCTTCGGCTCGGAATACGTCCGCCGCGGCTGGGCGATGCAGATACACTTCGGCGTTCTCCGCAACGCGAACTCGCGTATGTTCAAGGCAAAGGGACCCGACACCGGCTTTGACACCGTCGGCAACACCGTCCCGATACCGACGCTCGCGGCGCTCCTTGACATGATGGACAGTCACGACGCGCTCCCGAGGACGATACTTTACCCGATAGCGCCTCAGGAAAACGCCGCGGTAGCGGCGCTCTGCGGCAGCTTCCAGACGTCGGGCGACGGCTTCCCCCGCATGATGCAGGGCAGCGCGTGGTGGTTCTCCGACACGCTCGACGGTATGCGGACGCAGATGAAAACGCTCGCTTCCCTCTCCGTGTTCGGCTGCTTCCTCGGCATGCTGACGGATTCCCGCAGCTTCACCTCATACCCGCGCCACGAATATTTCCGCCGCATCCTCTGCGGCATCGTCGGCGAATGGATAGAGAGCGGGCAGTCCCCCGACGACGGGACGGCGGAAAAGCTCGTCGCCGACATATCGTATCACAACGCGAAAAATTACTTCGGGTTCTGACACAGCCGCTGCCGCTGTCGCGGATCGACCCATTATACGGCAGGAGAAATCTTATGCATGAAATCATTGACCCCATAAAAGCATCTGAGCTTAGGGCAAACTTCATTACGGCATTTGTTGACACCTCGACAGATTATTTTGCAGAAATCAAAAAGGTCAAGCCGACTGATGTCATCGAGAATTATATCTGGCATTATCTATATGATACTCTGTATTTTGAGAACTTCACTATCGTTCCGTTCAGTCGCGCCGCAGAGTTCATAACGAAAAAAAAGCGAGCATACACAATGTGGGATATATGTCCGAGTATAGTGACCTATTCTTTCGATGATAAGGTTTTTTCTCCGCCTAAGCCTCACTATCTTGAGCTGTATGAAAGCGATACTGTCATAGAATGGGACGCCGACGAACTGGCGGAGCTGCTTCTACGCGAGCTTGGAGATTATGACGGAACCGACAATGTTCATAACACTCTGCCGGAAGACATCTATGTTTTCGACGACACCCTCGAATGGTGTGTGATTTTTACTCATTCAGCAATCAACGGAGAACGCTTTTGCAGGATCGGAACCGTACAGGCGATATCTCCGAATACCGATTTTAAATAAAGGGGACTTTTTACTTATGCAGATCGAGACAAAATGCCTTCACGAGGGCTACGAGCGCAAAAACGGAGATCCCGGCGCGCTCCCGATAATCCAAAGCACGACGTATGTATTCGATTCGACGCAGCATATCGCCGATCTCTTCAATATGCCGACCGAGTGCATGTATTCGCGCTTCGCAAACCCGACGGTAGACGCGGTCGAAAAAAAGATCGCCGCCCTTGAGGGCGGCGTCGGCGCGATGTGCACGACGAGCGGACAGGCGGCGTCGCTTTTGTCGGTGCTCAATCTCTGCCGCGCGGGCGACAGCATCCTTGCGGTAAGCTCGCTTTACGGCGGGACGATAAATCTCTTCGCGATCTCGCTGAAAAAGCTCGGGATCGAGTGCATTTTTGTCGACCCCGAGGCTGACGGCGACGCGCTCGAAGCCGCGATAAAGCCGAACACGCGCCTCGTCTTCGGCGAGACGCTCGCGAACCCGGCGCTCAACGTCTTTGACATAGAGCGGTTTGCAGATTTTGCCCACAAGCACAAGATACCTCTCATCGTAGACAACACGTTCCCGACGCCGATCCTCTGCCGTCCGTTCGAGTTCGGCGCGGACATCGTCGTCCACTCGACGACGAAGTACATGGACGGGCACGCGCTTCAGGGCGGCGGCGTCATCGTCGACAGCGGTAATTTCGACTGGACGAACGGGAATTTCCCCGAATTCACGGAGCCGGACGAGAGCTATCACGGCGTCGTCTACACGCGCGAGTTCGGAAATATGGCTTACATCATAAAGGCCCGTATGCAGCTGATGCGCGATTTCGGCTGCTACCCTGCGGCGCATTCGGCGTTCCTGCTCAACATCGGGCTCGAAACGCTCGCGGTCAGAATGGAGCGCTACTGCAAAAACGCGCTCGCCGTCGCCGAATTTCTCGAGTGCTCCGACGACGTCGAACGCGTGAGCTATCCTGGGCTCCCGTCCGACCCGTACTATGAGCGCGCGAAAAAATACCTCCCCGACGGGTGCTCAGGTGTTATCTCGTTCGACATCAAGGGCGGGCGCGACCGCGCAACGCGCTTTATGGACGCGCTGAAATTGGCGTCCCGTGAGGTGCACGTCGCCGATATACGCACCTGCGTCCTCCATCCCGCGAGCATGACGCACCGCCAGCTAAACGACGAGCAGCTCGCCGCCGCCGGCATAGACGCCGGAATGATCCGCCTCTCCGTCGGTCTTGAAAACGTCTCCGACATCATAAACGACATAAAACAGGCCTTCGACGCGAGCAGATAAGTCAGATTTTATATGCAGGGGGGAAGCAACTCTTGAAAGAGTTTCTTCCCCCCTGCACCCCCTTTTTTCAGAACTTCTCAGGGGACTTTTTTGGTGAAATCCTGCGGCAGCGGAGGCGTAGCCGAGCATCGAGCGGTTTCCGTTTATTAACAACTCGAAGCACAGTCTAACGGCTCCATAAAACCAAGTCAATGAAAAGTTTAGAAAGGGGCGCGGGGGAAACCTTTCCAAAGGTTTCCCCCGCTTATTATTAAGTCGCCCTATTACTTCTTGAGATTTGCCTCGAGCTTTGCGAGCTCGTCGTACATTTCCTGCGGAACGTGCGAACCGACCTGAGCGTAGAACTCCTTGATGTTCTCGACGTCTGCGAGCCAGGAGTCTTTGTCTATCGTGAGCAGGTCGCGGATCGTATCCGTCGTCACGCCGTCAAGTCCCTCGACGTTGATATCCTCCGGCTTCGGAACGAAACCGATAGGCGTCTCGACAGCGTCGACCTTGCCTTCGCAGCGGTCGAGGATCCAAAGCAGGACTCTCATATTGTCGCCGAAGCCCGGCCAGATGAAGTTGCCTTCGTCGTCGGTACGGAACCAGTTGACGTGGAATATCTTCGGCTTATTCGGGATGATCTTGCCCATCTCGAGCCAGTGTGCCCAGTAGTCGCCCATGTTGTAGCCGACGAACGGACGCATTGCCATCGGGTCGCGGCGAACGACGCCGATAGCGCCTGCCGCAGCCGCCGTCGTCTCGGAGGCCATGATGGAGCCGACGAACGTGCCGTGCTGCCAGTCGCGGGACTCGTACACCAGCGGAGCAGTCTTCGCGCGGCGGCCGCCGAAGATGATGGCGGAGACCGGAACGCCCTTCATCGTGTTGAACTCGGAGGACAGGCACGGGCAGTTCTTCGCCGATGCCGTGAAGCGGGAGTTCGGATGAGCGCCGGAGGTGTTTATCTTGTCTGCCTTGTCATACGTTCTGTAATCCCACGGCTCGCCCTTCCAGTTGATGGCGTTCTTCGGCGGGTTGTTGTCGAGACCTTCCCACCATACCGTGTTGTTGTCAACGTCGTAGCAGACGTTCGTGAAGATCGTGTCGCGCTTCGTCGTTGCGAGAGCGTTCGGATTGGACTTCTCGTTCGTGCCGGGGGCAACGCCGAAGAAGCCGTTCTCCGGGTTGACGGCGTAGAGCTTGCCGTCTTCCTTGTTCACTCTGAGCCATGCGATATCGTCGCCGACGGTCCAGACCTTGTAGCCCTTCTTGCGGTAGATTTCCGGCGGAATGAGCATTGCGAGGTTCGTCTTTCCGCAGGCGGACGGGAACGCCGCCGTGATATACTTGATGTCGCCGTTCGGATACTCAAGACCGAGGATGAGCATATGCTCTGCCATCCAGCCCTCTTTGCGGCCGAGGTAGGAGGCGATGCGGAGAGCAAAGCACTTCTTGCCGAGAAGGACATTTCCGCCGTAAGCGGAGTTGACGGACATTATCGTGTTGTCCTGCGGGAAGTGAGTGATGTACCTGTTCTCGGGGTCGCAGTCAGCGACGGCGTGCAGGCCCTTGATATAGTCGGGAGAATCGCCGAGCGCGTCGATAACGGTCTTGCCGACTCTCGTCATGATGAGCATGTTGAGCACGACGTATATCGAGTCTGTAAGCTCGATGCCTATCTTCGCGAAGTCGGAGCCCACAACGCCCATCGAGTAAGGAATGACGTACATCGTCTTGCCCTTCATGGCGCCGGTGTAGAGCTTCTTCAAGGTCGCATACATTTCGTTCGGCTCGACCCAGTTGTTGATGTTGCCCGCCTCTTCCTTTGTGGGCGTGCAGATGAATGTCCTGCCCTCGACGCGCGCGACGTCGTTGACGGCGGTGCGGTGCAGATAGCAGTTCGGAAGGAGCTCCTCGTTGAGCTTTATGAGCTCGCCCGTGCTGCACGCTTCGGCGCGCAGAGCCTCGGCCTGCTCCTCCGAGCCGTCGATCCAGACGATCTTTTCAGGCTTGCACATGGCAGCCATCTCGTCGATCCAGCTTGTGACGTACTTGTTGTTTGTCATGATTTATATCTCCTTTTCAAAAATCTTTTAAAGCGTTATTCCCAATTTCCACCGATATAATTATATCCGATGTGCGTCAACTTTTCAAGTCCGAAACGCACAATTTTTACGTCCGCCCGATAAAAGAGCGGGCAATTCTGCACAAAGAAGGAATATTTTTTTGAAAATCAAGAACAATTGTTTGCATTTTTCCTTCCGATGTGGTAAAATAAATTTTAAAGAACGATAAGCGCAGAAAACGGAGACGCGGAAATGACAAGAGAAACCCTCACGGACAAGGAACGCGCGGTATACGATTATATAAGGGAGTCGCTCAAAAAGAACGGCTTTTCCCCCAGCATTCGCGACATCATGGCAACGCTCGGGATAAGGAGCACCTCCACGGTCCACGCATATCTCGGCAAGCTCGAGGAAAAGGGCTATATTTATAAAGAGGACGGCAAGAGCCGCACGCTGCGCGCCGTCGACGACTCCGACAGCGACTCGGTGCGCCTGCCCGTCATCGGGAAGATCGCCGCCGGTCAGCCCATATACGCGGCGGAGATATACGACGAAAACGACATGATACGCGTTTCGACACGCGGCAATTATTCGAGGGAGGACCTGTTCGCCCTGCGCGTCGAGGGCGACAGCATGATAGACGCCGGCATTTTAAACGGCGACGTCATAATAGTATACAGAACGCCGCAGGCCGGCAACGGGGACATCGTCGTCGCGATGGTGGACGACAGCGCGACCGTCAAGCGCTTCTTCCGCGAGGACGGTCACTTCCGCCTCCAGCCCGAAAACAGCACGATGGAGCCAATAATCGTCTCCGAGGTCGCCGTACTCGGTCGCGTTATCGCGTCGGTGCGGTACTATTGAAAAGCAATATGAAACACAGACCTCTGCACAAGATCCCGCGGGCGGCGGCTTTTGCCGCTGCCGTCATTTCGGCGGCGGCGCTCCTTCTCTCCTGCTCCGGCGGCGGAAAGTCAGTCTCCGTCGGCGGGAACACCGTCCCGTTCCACTCCTCATCCGGCGAGCCCGACTCCTCGGTGCTCTCGTCCCTTGACACGTCCGCATCCGCGCACGCGGGGGACGACGTCACCGTGACGTTTGAATACGTTCCCGACACGGTCGCGATAGCGTGCACGCCCGACGGGGGCGAATCGTTCTCCGTTCAGGGCGCGCCCGACGGGCCGTCGCTCACCTTTTCCCTTCCCGACGTCACGGGAATCTGCCGCTTCAGCATAGAGTACACGGTCGACGGCCTCGTATATTACATCTCCTTCGCCGTGAACGTCGCCTGAAAAACGCATTGCATAAAAACAGCTCCCCGGAACCCCCGGGGAGCCTTTTTGTATATCGCCGTTTACGACGTCGCCGTCTCCATATCCTTTATTTCCGCCTTCTCGACGAGGAACATCAGCACCTTATCCCAGATGAGGCTCTGCCTTATCGTGCCCTCGCCGTAGTACTCCTCACAGGTCTTTGAGTCCTTGAATCCGTTCTCCTCGGCGTATTTCGCGAGGCCGTCCGTATATTCCTTATCCGATATCGTTATTTCCTCGCGCTCGATTATGAGGTTCAGCACCATCTGCTCGAACACATACTCGCGGCTCTGCTTCTCGATTTTCGTTTCGAGCGCCGCCATCGTCATCCCGCTCTGCTCCGCGTATTCCTCGAGCGTCATGCCGTAATACGACGTGATCGACGCCTTCGACGCCTCTATCTGCTTTGCCACGACGGCCTCGGGGTACTTTATCGCCTTGGAATTTGAGATAACGTACTGCCAGACGGCGGAGAGCTCCGCCAGAAGCTCCTGTTTGTCCGCCTCCTCGCGCAAAACGCCGCGCAGATACGCCTCATAATCCGCTATCGTTTCGTAATCGGTCTTTTCCGCCACGAACGCGTCCGTGTACTCGGGCTGTATGCCCCGTTTCCCCGACCGTATCGTCACGTTGAAGTGCGTCAGCACCCCGCGGAGCTTTACGTTTTTGTATGTGTTCGGGAACGTGATGTCGAACTCGACCGTGTCGCCGACATGATATCCTATAAGCGCGTCTTCAAACCCGGGAATGAAGCTGTTGCTGCCGATAACGAGCTTGTATCCGCTCTCATTCGTGTACTCCGTGAACTTCTCGTTGTCTGTCCAGCCCTCGTATTCGCCCTTTATGAAGCCTTCATAAGTTATATACACGGTGTCCTTGAGCGCTATCGGGTCCGCCGCCGTGAGGTCGACAGTCTCCGCGTACTGGTCGAGCAGATCGTCGACCCTGTCCCTGACGCTGTCGTCATCGACCGTTATGACGGTGCGCGGTATCTCTACCCCTTTGTATTCGCAAAGCGTGACGTAATCGTCGAGGTCGTAATCCGCAAGATCGGCAGATTCCTCCGAGCAGGAGCCCAAAAACAGCGCTGCCGCCGCAAGTATCGCGGCAAGCGCCGCTCTGTTGAATATTTTCATATCGCAATCCCTCTTTCGGTCGATATACTGTGTACGTTTATTCCGATGCTCTTTTAAGTATACCATAAAATCGCGCAATATCAAATACTTTTTTTCATTTTTCGGGAAAAGATATTGAAGGACGGGCAAAAACAAAACTTTCCTCCGCAAACGCTATTGACAAAGCGCGCGTTATGCTTTATAATATGCGTATAGAACATTTGTTCGCTACCGCAAAAAACGGAGGACGCCGCAATGGCTGACGGGGGGAGAACATATATCGCCATAGACCTCAAGAGCTTTTACGCCTCGGTCGAATGTGTGGAGCGCGGGCTCGACCCGCTCAAAACGAACCTCGTCGTCGCGGACGCGTCGCGGACGTCGGGGACGATATGCCTCGCCGTCTCCCCCTCCCTCAAGGCGTACGGGATACCGGGGCGATGCCGCCTCTTCGAGCTTGAGGAGCGGCTGCGCGAGGTGCGGCGCGAGACGGGCGTCACCGTCCCTTACATCACGGCGCCGCCGCAGATGAGCCACTATATCGACGCCTCGGCGTCCATATACGCGATATATCTGAAATACGTCAGTCCCGACGACATACACGCGTACAGCATAGACGAGGTGTTCATAGACGCGACCGCATACCTCGGGATGTATAAAAAGACGCCGCGCGAGTTCGCGGAGCTGCTAATACGGGAAGTGTTCGCCTCGACGGGCATCACGGCGACAGCGGGCATCGGAGAAAATCTCTACCTCGCAAAGGTCGCAATGGACATCGTCGCGAAGCACGCGCCGCCTGACGCGCACGGGGCGAGGATCGCGGAGCTCGACTGCGCCGGATACAGAAAAACGCTGTGGGATCACAGGCCGATAACGGATTTCTGGCAGGTCGGCGGCGGCACGGCGGCGCGGCTCGGAAAATGCGGGATATACACGATGGGAGATCTCGCGCGGGCGTCGGTCAACGGATCTGACGCCATTTACGCCATGTTCGGGATAAACGCCGAGCTTTTGATAGACCACGCGTGGGGATACGAAACGTGCACGATGAGGGACATAAAGACTTACCGCCCCGAGACGAGGTCGATGTCGTCGGGGCAGGTGCTGCCGTGCCCGTATCCGTACGAAAAATTCACGACGGTGCTGCGCGAGATGACGGACTCGCTCTCGCTCGAGCTTTTCGGGCACGGGCTCTCGACGGACGTGCTGACGCTCGACGTCGGCTACGACAAGCTCGGCGCGGCGACATTCCCCGGCGTTCCCGCAAGCGAGGACAGATACGGACGCCGCGTGCCGCTCCCCGTCCACGGCACGGCGAACCTCGGGACGCACACGTCGTCATGCCGCAGGATAACGGACGCGGTGCTGTCGCTCTGCCGCCGCATCACCGACGAGCGTCTGCCGGTGCGCCGCGTCACCGTTACGGCGTGCAACGTGCTTCCGTCATGCTGCGAGCAGCTCGACATATTTACGGACCCTGAAAAGGACGAAAAAGAGCGAGCGATGCAGCGCGCGATGCTCGATATAAGGAAAAAATTCGGAAAGAACGCGATCCTCCACGGCACGAGCCTGAAAAGCGGCGCGACCGCCATCGAAAGGAACGGGCAAATAGGCGGTCACATGGCGGAGAGGCGGACGCGTGAGGCAACGTCATGAACGAAGACAAATATTCGGATATAATCGGTATGACACGGTCCGACACATCACGCCCCGGGCACGCCCGCATGAAAACGGAGGACCGCGCGAAGCTGTTCGCGCCGTTCGCCGCCCTGCACGGATACGACGAGGCCGTGAAGAGAAAGGAGGCGAGCCCCGCCGAGGCGCGCGCGGAGCTCTTCGGCGACGCCGAAGCCGAGATAGACGAAAGCCTGCGCGCCCTGCGCCTCGCATTGGAGCGAGGCATGCGCCCGCGCGCCTCGGTCACATATTTTTCGGAAAAAGACGGCCGCCGCCTCGTTATCGGCGGCGACGTCACCTCAGTCGACGGCAGCGGCGACGGCGGCACCCTCACCGTCGCCGGAAAAAAGCTCCCGTTTCGCGATATAACCGAAATATCGGCAATATCCGGGCGGAAATGAAAAGAATATGGAAAAACGGCGCCCGGGCTTCGGACGCAGAAAACGGCGCCCTTCCGGGCGCCGTTTTTCTATATGCCGGTGGCGGGACTTGAACCCGCACGCCGTTGCCGGCAAAGGATTTTGAGTCCTCCTCGTCTGCCAATTCCAACACACCGGCTCACGGAAAATATGATATCACATTTTCCGCCGATATGCAAGCACAAT
The DNA here is from genome assembly GCA_947628165.1 of uncultured Clostridia bacterium. Lineage (GTDB taxonomy): Bacteria > Bacillota > Clostridia > Oscillospirales > CAG-272 > DTU064. The sequence continues at coordinate 20,271 of CANQYV010000031.1, forward strand.
TTTTGACGACGCGGAAAACCTTACAGCAGCGCGATACCGTGCGCCGAGCAGCTCTCTCTGACCTCCGGGCTCCAGAACGACGACTGCACCTCCCCGATATGCGCCTTGCGCAGAAACAGCATGCACATACGGCTCTGACCGATGCCTCCGCCTATCGTGTATGGCAACTTTTCCTCGAGCAGCGCGCGGTGGAACGGGAGCTCTGCCCTCTCAGGGCATCCGCTTATCTCGAGCTGACGCAACAGCGCCTCACGGTCGACGCGCACGCCCATGCTCGAAAGCTCAAACGCGCAGTCGAGCGTCGGATGGTATACGATTATGTCGCCGTTGCACGTCCAGTCGTCGTAGTCGGGCGCTCTGCCGTCGTGCGGCTTGCCGGAGCGCAGCGCGCCGCCTATGCCCTCGACGAAAACCGCGCCGTACTCGCGGACCGCGCGGTACTCGCGCTCGCGCGGGGTCAGCTCGGGATACTTTTCCTCAAGCCCGAGCGCCGTTACAAACGTTATCTCCTCAGGCAGCATGCGGCCTATGAAATCGTAATCGGTCGCTATGTAATTCTCCGTGTGACGGAGCGCGCGGTATATGCGGCGAACATAACGGTGCAGCGTCTCGCTGTTCCTGTCTTCCTTATTTATGACGCTCTCCCAGTCCCACTGGTCGACAAAGACCGAGTGGAGATTGTCCGTCTCCTCGTCACGCCTTATCGCGTTCATGTCCGTGTAAAGCCCCTCACCGACCGAGAAACCGTATGCGCCGAGCGCCATGCGCTTCCACTTTGCGAGCGAGTGTACGATCTCCATCCTCTCGCCGCTCGGCAGCTCGAACGCGACGGGACGTTCATACCCGTTGAGGTTGTCGTTCAGTCCGCTGTCCGCATCCACGAAAACGGGAGCGCTGACGCGGGTCAGATTGAGCTGTATCGCAAGGTCGCGTTCAAAAAAATCCTTGACCTTCTTTATTGCCTCCTGCGTCCTGCGCAGGTCGAGTACGGAGCTGTATCCTTCGGGTAATATGAGTCCCATTTCACACCGAGCCTTTCATTTTTTATTTGTTGATTATTCTACCACCGGCAAAAACGCCTGTCAAGCAAAAATTTCGCTCATGACGAATAATATGCCCGCAGCGCGGCAAAAATCACGGCGTAGAGAAAAAAGAAAGACGGTATAACATCCGGCATATGAAAAACAAACTCATCCTCGCGCTCTGTGCGGCGGTGCTCGCCGCGGCGTCGTTCTCATCGTTTCTGCCGACCTCCGACGACCTTTCGCTTTACGACAACGTCATACGGCTGCACGTCATAGCAAATTCCGACAGCGACGCCGACCAGGAGCTGAAGCTCCGCGTCCGCGACAGGATGCTGGAGCTCACAGGCAGCGCACTTGACGGCGCCGAGACAAAGGCGGAGGCTGAGGAAGTCATGCGGGCGCTTCTGCCGGAGCTTGAGGCGGCGGCTGCCGACGTCATCTCCGAGGACGGCTGCGGATACGGAGTCAAAGCCTCGCTGACAGTTGAAGAATACCCGAGAAAATCATACGGGACGGTGACGCTCCCGTCGGGAAAATACACCTCGCTCCGTGTGATAATAGGCTCCGGCGAGGGGCACAACTGGTGGTGCGTACTCTTCCCGCAGATGTGCACGCGCCCTGCGTCCTCCCCCGCGAAGCAGGAGGAGGAGTTCACGGACGCGGGCTTCACGCCGTCTCAGTACAAAATAATCACCGACAGCGAAAACGTCCGCTACGTCGTCAAATTCCGCATAATAGAGATAATAAAAAGCATTTTCGACAAATAAAAATCGGGGACACGAAAGCAATGCCGTGTCCCTTTTTATTATGTGTGCGCCATTCTCTCACTCGTCCGCGGCGCGAAGAAATCTCATGTATATCGTCTCGTCCTCGCGCTTCATGAACATCGCGGTATAGTTCTCGCTGACCTCGGCGCCGCCCTCGCCTTCCGTCCCCGTGACGGTGAACGAAACGCGGTATGTGTGCTCCGTCTCGCATATGTTTGAAAGCGTGACCGTGACGGTCGTCGCAAGCGGGAGCCCCGTCGTCGTATACGCGGATACGCGGCTTAAATATGTATATCTCACGGAATTTCCGTGCCGGACGCTTGCGTCGCCGCCGAAGCATTTATATACGGTGCTCTCAAGGTCAGCCTCGGGGATCAGCGTCGTGATGCTGTACTGCGGATATTCCTCAGCCGCACGCTCCAAAAGCTCCGAGTTTCCGCTGTACGCGGCGTAACCGTTGTTGAGCATATAATTCAGTATCGCGTCCCTGTTGCCTGCCGCCGCCTCGCGCGGCGTCTCAAACGGGACGAGGCGGACGCTGTCAAGCGTCAGCATATCTATTATCCGAAGCATTTCGGCGCACTCTTCATCGTCCGCCGTGAGTATCCTCGTCGCGGGCTCCGACTCGTAGTCGTTCATGTCAAATCCGAGAAAAGACATGACGTTATTGTATAACGCGCCGCCCGCGGAGCCGCACGACGTGAGAAGACATGACAGAAGAGCAAGTGCCGCGGCACGCAAAAACAGTCTGATCCCGTGTCTTTTCACTTCTCCCTCCCGACGGTTTCAAACACTGCCGCCGACGCCTCGGCGTAAAGATACAGCGAGCCGAAAATAAGCAGCGGACGCCCGTTCGCCTTTGCGTCTGCGACCGCCGCGCGAACCCCGTCTGCGACATTTGCGCACGGTATCGCCTCAACTCCGTGGCGGCGGAAGGTATCGGCATAAGCCTCTGCCGAAAGCGCGCGCGGATTGTCCGGGCGGACCGTATAAACGCGCAGCGTCCCGTGCTCCGCGGCGATACGCGCCGCACGGTCGTAATCCTTGTCAGCCATGACGCCGGAGAGCGCCGTTATCCCGACGCCGGGAAAGTACGTCCCCATGCTGTCGAATGCCGCCGTGACGCCCTGCGGATTGTGACCTCCGTCATAAATTATGACGGGGTCGCGGCATAGGAGCTCGAACCGCGCGTGCCACACGGCGTCGTAAAGTCCCGCACATACAGCGTCGTTAGCTATTTCGTATCCGAGCGAGGCGAGAATGTCCGCCGCACAGGCGACGGACGCCGCGTTTTTCGGCTGATATACGCCCGCGAGCCTCGTTTCATATTCCCTGCCCTTATAGGCAAATCGGTTCCCCTCGACGGACGAGCCGAGCACGCGCAGCGAGCCGTAATCGGGCTCGTAATAACGCGAGCCGTGCGCGCGCGCCGCCTCTTTTATGACACTGCCCGCGCGCGGGTCCGTGCCCGTAAAGAGCACCGGCGAGCCGTCCTTGATTATGCCCGCCTTTTCCCCCGCTATCGCCTCGACCGTGCTCCCGAGCTGGGAGGTGTGGTCAAGCGATATCTCCGTTATGACGGAGAGCACCGGCGGCTTTATTATATTCGTAGAGTCGAGCCTGCCGCCCATGCCGACCTCGAGCACGACGAGCTCGCAGCCGTACCTTTTGAAAAACTCAAACGCGATGGCGGTGATGAGCTCAAACTCCGTCGGCGGGTCGTCCATGCCGTCGGCACATTCGCGCACGAGCTCCGTTACGGCGGCGAACTCGTCCTTCTCTATATCGCGCCCGCAGACGCGCATGCGCTCGCAGAACGAGAGCACGAAAGGAGATGTGAACAGCCCCGTCCTGTATCCCGCGCGGCGCAAAACAGACTCGAGCATCGTGCAGAAGGAGCCCTTCCCGTTCGTCCCCGCCACATGGATGAAGCGGAGGCTGTCCTGCGGGTCGCCGAGGCGGCGGCAAAGCTCCCTTATGCGCGACAGCCCCGGAAGGCTGCCGCGCCACGATACGGAATGAATATATGAAATAGACTCTTCGTATGTCATAATAGAATTTATGTTATCGGTTTTCGATAAACCTCATTATCTGTTTGTTTTTGGATAGCATCATTATCACGGAGTATTCGATCGTCCCCGCGACTGCCGAAAAGGCAAGCCCGATGAATATGCCGTACCACGGCATACCGAAGGTTATCATCTTACCCACCGACTTGATGAGCACCTGCCCGACAAGATGCGCGAGCGCGACAGACACGGCATATACCGCGCCTCGGCTGCCGTTCTTCCATATCCTCGGGACGGCGCCCGAGATGATGCCGACCGTCACGGCGCCCGCCGTTATAACGGGGTTGACCGCCGGATTCGTCGACAACAGGCAGCTTATCACGTCCGTCGCAAGTCCGACCGCGGCGCCCGCGGCGGGACCGAAGAAGATCCCGGAGATGAGCACCCCGAGATTTTCGAGCGTGAATCTGTAGTACATCGCGAATGTACAATAGTTTTTACATATAAAGCCGATGACGACGCCTGCCGCCGTCATCATGGCGAGCGCGGTCACGCGGCGCGCTGTGCTTCTGTACGTTTTTTTCTGCGTTTTTGCGTTTTGCTTCATGTTTTTGTCCTCCTTTGCCCACAGATTGCAATCGGAGAACAATACGCAAACGAAAAATGTCCCCTATGCAACAGCGGGATGCGGCATGCGCACCGCGATTTCTCTTCGTTCCAAGGGCAACTCCCCGTCCCCGGGACACTTGACGCGCGCACGCCTACTCTGTGCTTTGTATTTTATTTTTTTATGTAAACCGCCGGGATGCGGATATTTTTACATCATCGGAGACGCTCCGCCGTAGACCTCCATGAGCTTTTTGTTGAACTCCTCCGCGGTGTTGTAGCCCATTTTCTTCTGGCGGTTGTTCATTGCCGCTATCTCTATGACGACGGCGAGATTTCGACCCGGTCTGACAGGCAGCGTCGTCGTCGGCACGTCGATGCCGAGAATGTTCGTGTATTCCGTTTCAAGGCCGAAGCGGTCGTAAGTCTTTCCCTTCGTCCACGCCTCGAGCTTGATTATCATATTGACCCTCTCCGTCTGCTTGACGGAGCCCATGCCGAATATCCTGCGCACGTCTATGATTCCGATGCCGCGCAGCTCGATATAATACTGTATCAGCTCGGGCGAGCTGCCGACAAGGGAGACCGCCGAGACGCGCTTGATGTCGACGGCGTCGTCGGCAATGAGACGGTGCCCGCGTTTGACGAGCTCGATCGCGGTCTCGCTTTTGCCGATCCCGCTCTCCCCGAGGATGAGGACACCCTCGCCGTATACCTCGACAAAGCCGCCGTGTATCGTGATGCGCGGCGCGAGATGCAGATTGAGCGACGCGATGAGCGCGGCGAGGAACTCGCTCGTCAGGCTCTCCGTCAGAAGCAGCGGCACCTCGTAATACGCCGCCATCGAGCACATCTCCTCGGACGGCTTGTTCCCGCTCGTTATAATGACGGCGACGGGACGGCGCGAGAAGAAATCCGCGTACATCTTTTTGCGGACATCGGGGTCCATGGACTCGAGATACGCGTGCTCGACTATGCCGACGAGCTGTATGCGCGCCGGTTCAAATCTGTTGAAATATCCCGCGAAAGCGAGCCCGGGACGGTTCACCTCGGCTATCGTTATCTCACGTTCGCGCCCGTCCTCGGGCATATAAGCCGGGGACAGCGAAAACTCGTCTATTATGGTGCCGAGCGGTACCGTCGGTTTATTAAGTCCCATTTTTTCACATCTCTATTGCGTATTCGCTTTTGTAAAAACAATTGTACCATACGCGCGCCGCCTTTTCAACCCCGCGCGCAAATTTTTATTTTTTCGACGCTTCAAAGAAATCCTCCCGGAAGGTCGAAAAAAACGGGGCATCCCGAAAAAGGATGCCCCGCCGGGCTATGTTCCGACACGGAGGGGAAAGCCTCAAAAGGCGTCCCTCCGGGCTTTACCGTCGGTCCTCGTCCGTCCGTATCCTTACAACCCTTTCGGATACGGAATAGGCCTCGCGGCAGCCTTGACACCGCCGCGCTGCTGTCGTGTAATGTGGGCATACGCCCGTCCCCTGCCGTTTGTCCCTATGCGGCGGGGTTTGGTATGGATGATTTATGTATGATGATTGGCTTATCAGCCGCCGACTCCAGTAGTAACGGCAGGAGTTTTAAGCTCAGTCTTATTAAGCGCTACAACTATTACGTCTTTGCCGCCCTTTTCGGTGCCCTTCCATTCAGCATAAGTATCAGTTTCTTCCGTATTTTTCGTATCGGGCACTGTCAGGCCTGTTATATTGCCCTTGTCATCAACAACAGCGCTCACCATTATTTTGCCATCCGTTGCATCTGCGAAAACATCCGCCCCATTGCCATCCAATATTGCTGTTACAGCCGCTGCCTTTACAGAGCGCTTGTTTGCTTCAAACACGGCATTTCTTGCGCTGTCGAGCGCGCCGAAGAAGAGCGGGAGCGCGATGGCAACAAGAATGGCGATGATGGCGACGACGATCAGAAGCTCCGCAAGCGTGAAGCCCTTTCTGCTATGGATCCTTTTAAGCAT